>JAIFKV010000197.1 GCA_020049415.1 Betaproteobacteria bacterium | reverse complement strand
CGATGGTCGAAAAGAAGGCGTCCAGCATGGGAGCCCGTTTCCTTGCCCGCTCGGCGTTGAGTGCGAGTCCGTAATCAACCTCCATGCGCGTCAGAACGGATATAGCAGTCAGGCGCCCGGCCAACTCGGCCATAGCCCTCCTTGCCGTCACCCAAAAGGTGTTTTCTATTCTTCGCAGGGCCGACCTACAATGTATTCACATATGCATTCAAATATCAATTCACACATCTATTCATAATGACCGCCGCGCAAGCTGACCGCATCCGTTCCCTGTTGGCGCAAGGCCCGGCGCCGGCGCGTCAACTCATTAATTTGATTGGGCTAAGTCAGCCAACACTTTCCCGTGCCATCGCTGGCATGGGGACCGAGATCGTTAGAATCGGGGCTGCCAGATCTATTCAGTACGCACTACGCGATACCGCCCGTGGATTTGCAGAGGTGCCGGTCTACCGTATTTCAGCCGAGGGGCAGATTCGTCGGCTTGGCATGTTGCTACCTGTGCGCCCGGATGGCTTTGTCCTGCTTCAGGATGATGGTACGACGCTTCATTACGACGGCCTGCCATGGTGGGTTCAGGACATGCGCCCGGCCGGATTCCTAGGCCGCGCATTTGCTATCAGTTTCGCCGCCGAACTCGGTCTTCCGGCCGACATCAACGAGTGGAACGATGCCCATGCCCTGCGGGCGTTGATCCACCACGGAAACGATCTGGTCGGCAATCTGCTGCTGGGTGATATTGCCCGCGCACACTTCATCCAGGCGCCACCCCCTGTCCCCGTTGCGGAGACGGACTATCCGACCATGGCCGAGGCCGTCGAACGCGGCGAGGTAGCAGGTTCATCAGCCGGCGGCGAACAACCGAAGTTCGTGGCCTACAACGGCAGACACCTCCTGGTGAAGTTCACCGCCCAGAGCGACAACGCGGTGACTGGACGCTGGCGCGATCTGCTGCTGGCCGAATATCTTGCCGGCCGCGTGCTGACCGATGCCGGACTGCCAGCGGTCGAGAGCCGGATCGTGGACATCGGCCCCCGACGCTTCCTTGAAGTCGAACGATTCGACCGGGTGGGGCCGCTGGGCCGTCGTGCCGTCCATTCGCTGACCTCACTCGATTCCGAGTTTGTCGGGGATGCCGTTTCACCCTGGCCGGTGCTGGCGGCCCGCCTGGTGACTGCCGGTGTAATTACCGCCGAGGCCGCCGAGGTTGCGACGATCCTGTATGCCTTCGGCGTCCTGATCGGGAATACCGACATGCACAACGGCAATCTGTCATTCATCTCGGAGCAGGGTAGACCGTATGAGATCGCCCCGGCCTACGACATGCTGCCGATGGCCTTCAGGCCCGGCATGGGTGGCAATCTGCCCGACAGCATGACCCCGGCCAATCTGCAATCCTGCGTCCCGTCGGCGATATGGCGGCAAGCCATGGACCTGGCCGAAGCCTATCTGGCCAGGATGCGTGCGGACGGCCGCTTCACGCAGGGGTGGATGCCGTGCATGGCTGCATTGGGGCGGCATGTCGGGGATGCCCGGCAAAGGATAGCGAGGATTGGGTGAGCATTCCCGAATGGTCAGCAACCGTTCGCTCGCGCGAATTCGACTTTGATATCCCTCGGCGGCGAGGTGGGCAAGCGATGGACGTCACCTTCACGTTGCGGGAAGCAGGCAAGAATATTTGGTTTATGACAACCCCATCGAGCAAATGAACTTGGGTTGGCGATGCCTGCAACCTTTCGGGCTTTGCCATCGTCAACCGTAAATCCAACAATTCATGACTCCGCCGGGTCCTGTTTCCACTCGCGACATCCCAAGCCACAAAACATAATTACCTATTTACCGGTAGCCTACTACCGACTTTTATCTATTACTTAAGTATAGATAAACCGCTATATTGAAGTGGCTGATGACCCACAGGCCATCAATAGGCCACTTCCTTCAATGTCGTAGCTGTTTCGAGCAATGCACACGGACCCTGCGCAACCACGCTCCCCGCCGACACCTTCGCCCCGTCACCTTCAAAGCAGAGCCAATACCGGCCTGCTCGTGATCGCCTTGTTCAGTCTGCTGGGCATGCTCGTTTATTTCCTCTGGGCGGGTTATCGCGAGGCTGTTCGTGATGCGGAGGTGACGACGCGCAACCTGGTACAGGTGATCGAATCCCGCGTACACAGCGACATTGCGCGTATCGACGGCATTCTTGACTTCATCGCCAAGGAAATACCGCCGGAACAATTGAACCAGCCCGCCGTCGTCGCCCAACAGGTTGCGATGTCGGCGCGCATGCAGTCCTTGCTGGCAAAATTCCCCGGCGTCGCGGTGGTGAATATCTTCGATGCCGGCGGCTATCTGCGCTACTCCTCCAGCGCCGCCACCCTGCCGTTCAGCATCGCCGACCGGCCTTTCTTCAAACAGCTGCAAGATGATGTTCGGATTGATTTGGTATTTTCCGATGCGATCATTTCTCGCTCCACCGGGCAAAGGTCATTGATTTTGCTCAGAAGCATCCGCGATGAGGACCGAAAACTGCTCGGCAGCGTCTCCGCCGTGATCATCCTCAACGAATTCGCCGTGCTGCTGGATGACCTGGATGTGGGCCCCGGCGGCGTGAAATTGCTGCGGCGCAGCGACAACTTCAAGCTCATCCTGCGTTCTCCGCGCCTGAACGAGAAAGACTTCAACCAACCCCTGCCGGCAGGCAATGTCATCGTTCAGCGCATCAAAGCCGGCAACAACAGCGGTACGCTGAGTCTTACAGCGAGCACCGATGGGGTTCGACGCACCGCCAGTTTCATCAAGCTCAAAGACTATCCCTTCTATATTCAGGTCGCCTTGGCCGATGCCGACATCCTTGCCAACTGGCGCTGGCAAGCGGTTGGCGCGGGCATCCTGGCGGCAATCCTGCTGCTGGCGCTCAGCTTCGCCAGTGTGCGTCTGTCGCGCAAGGAAGCTCAGGTTGCCGCCGCCCAGTATCAGCTCATCATCAGCAAACAACGCATGGAACTGGCGCTGCGCGGTGGCGATCTTGGACTGTGGGACTGGCATGTACCAAGTGGCACGGTAATCTTCAACGAACGCTGGTGTTCGATGCTCGGATACCGCCTGGACGAGATCCTTCCGCACGTCGATTCCTGGGCCAAGCTGACTCACCCGGACGACGCAGCAATGATCAAGTTCGCGCTTGAGGCACATCTGAAGCGCGATACAACAACTTATGAATGTGAGCACCGCTTGCGCCACAAGGACGGCCACTGGGTGTGGATACTTGATCGCGGTCAGGTAGTCGAACGCGATGCGGCGGGCGTGGCGCAACGAGCAGTGGGTACGCACATGGATATCAGCGCGCGCAAACAGGCTGAACAAGACATCGCCGCCTCCAACCAACGCTTGATCACCCTGCTCGACAGCCTTGAAGCCTCGGTCTACGTCGCCGACATCCAGACCCATGAAGTGCTGTTCATCAATCGCCAACTGCGCCAACTGGTGGGCGATGTGGTGGGCCAGCCATGCTGGAAGGCACTCCAGGCCGGCATGACCGGCCCCTGTGATTTCTGCACCAACCCGCGCCTGCTGGCCGCCGATGGCACGGTAAACGACACGTGCATCTGGGAAAACTTCAACCCCGCGCAGGGTCGCTGGTTCCAGCGCCACGACCGCGCCATTCCGTGGAGCGATGGCCGCCTGGTGCGCATGGAAGTCGCCCTAGACATTACTGCGCGCAAACAGGCCGAAGCGGCCTTGCAGGAAAAATCCGACGAACTCAGCCGCTCCAACAGCGAACTTGAACAATTCAGCTACAGCATTTCGCATGACATGCGGCAGCCACTGCGGATGATTTCGAGTTACCTGCAACTGTTGCAGATGAGCCTGGGCGAACAACTCGACGCCGAAAGGCGAGAGTATTTCAACTTCGCCATCGACGGCGCCAAGCGTCTCGACGCGATGCTGACCGGCTTGCTCGAATTCTCCCGCGTCGGTCGCAAGGGCGAACCGCCGGCCTGGCTGGAGAGTCGCGCCGTCATCGACGATGCGCTGCTGTTCCTGCGTCCGGCGATCGCCGAGTCCGGCGCCCGCGTGCGAATCGAAGGCGAATGGCCGCGCCTTCTGGCCAGCCCGGATGAAATGCTGCGCCTGCTGCAAAACCTGGTCGCCAACGCGATCAAATTCCGCGTCGCCGGACAGACGCCGGAGGTGCTGATTAGCGGCGAAATTGTGGATGAGCGCTGGCGGCTGTGTGTTGCCGACAACGGCATCGGCATGCCGCCGGACCAGATCGGGCGGTTGTTCCAGGTTTTTCAGCGGCTACAGTCACGCGCCGATTTCGAGGGCACCGGCATCGGCCTGGCCCTCTGCCGCAAGATCGTCGAGCACCACGCAGGCCGCATCTGGGCCGAATCGTTGGGCGAAGGCGCTGGCAGCCGCTTCTGTTTTGAAATGCCGTTATCGGTCGAGGAAACCGAGTGATGACAACTCACCTGGCGCTGTTCGCCTGGACGAATTTGGCCCGAATCGAAGCAAGCCGGCGCGGCGGCGTGCGGTTTGAGTTACACGCAGAGAAATATTTATGACCCTCACCTCCTCACCCGCCGAAATCAACCTGACCAATTGCGAAAGCGAGCCGATCCGCTTCCCCGGCGCGATCCAGCCGCACGGGGCGTTGCTCGTCTTGCAGGCCGAATCGGGGCTGATCGAAGCTGCCAGCGAATCCTGCCTGGCGTTGCTGGGCCATTCCGCCGAAAGCCTGCTCGGACAACCGCTGGCCCGTCTCTTCGGGCCGGCGGCGGCGGCGGACCTGCTTCAGCAGCCGCTTGACGGACTCTGCCCGCTACTGCCACTGTCGCTGGAGGACAAGTCGTTCTTCGGCCGCTGTGGTTGCCACAGCGCCGGGCAAATACTGCTCGATATCGAGCAACGTGATCCGAATGCCGGCGCCATCGAGGCGATGATCTACCACTACCGACGTGGCATCGAGAACATGCGTGGCTTCAGCGATGTCACCGAAATATTGTCAGCGGCGGCGCAACTGATTCGCGATTTGACCGGCTTCGACCAGGCCATGATCTACCGCTTCGACACCGCCTGGAATGGCGAAGTGATTGCCGAGTCGCGCGGCGAGCAGATCGAATCCTTTCTCGGACTCAACTTCCCGGCCAGCGATATTCCCAAGCAGGCCCGCGAACTGTTCCAGCAGTGCAAGGTGCGACTGATTCCGGATGTGCGCTATGCGCCGTCGGCGCTGCTGGCGAAACACGATGCGCGGACGATTGATCTCGGCCTGTCGAGTTTGCGCAGCGTCTCGCCGATCCATCTCGCCTATCTGCGGAACATGGGCGCCCGCGCCACATTGGTCGGAGCGCTGGTGGTAGAGGGACGGCTATGGGGCTTGGTATCGTGCCAGCAGAAGAACGCGCCAAAGTATTTTTCCCCGGCGCAGCGGGACGTTCTTGGCTGGCTGTTTCAGGATATTTCGTCACTCATCCAGGCGGGATTGGTCCACGCGCGCAGCGAGCGCGAACAGCGTCTTGCTCAGCGCCGGCGCCGGCTGGTCGAGGCGATCCGAGCGCTCGACCTGAAACAACTCATGCGCAGCGAAAACAATCACGATCTGCTTGAGGTGGTTGGCGCGGATGGCTTCGCCCTGCTGGTAGACAACGACATCACAACCTGTGGCATCACGCCGCAGATCAAGCGGATACGCGAGCTGTGCCGGCGACGTAACGAACAGGCGCCGGCATCGTCGCTGTATTCGTCCAGCAACCTGTGCCGCGATCTCGGCGTGGATACAGTCGAAGACGGCGTCGCCGGGGTGTTGTTCGTCTCGGTTCTGCGACGCCCGCGAGTGACGATAATCTGGTTTCGCCGCGAACGACGCCATTCCGTCCGCTGGGCCGGCGATCCGGCGCATCCGCATAGCGTCGACGCGTCAGGTCTGCCGTCGCCGCGTAAATCGTTCGAGCAATTCCTTCAGGACATACACGGACAATCCATCGACTGGTCCGCCGAAGAGCTTGATTCAGCATTGGAACTGGGTTCACTGATCGAAATCGAGGCATTGCGCGAACGCGAGGCCTTTGTCCAGACCATCCTCGACTCCATCCCCGAACACATCTGCGTGCTCGACACCCAAGGCAGGATCGTCACCGTGAATGCCGCCTGGAACCGATTCGCCATCGCCAACGGCACCCCGGAACTGGCGAAAAAATCGGGGGGAATCAGCTACCGCGACATCTGCTGCGGCTCCACCGGCAAAGCCAGCAGCGCCGAAGCAGCGACGGCCTGGGCCGGCATCGAAGACGTGCTGGGCAAACAAGCAGATTCTTTCAGCCTCGATTACCCCTGCGATTCCGCCACCGAAAAGCGCTGGTTCCGGATGAGCGTGTTCCCCATGCAAGCGCCCGCCGAAGGCGTGCTGGTGGCGCATGAAGACATCACCCAGCGCAAGCAGGCGGAAAACCTGCTGCAGCAAAAAACAGCCGCCCTCAGCCACTCCAACAGCGAACTGGAACAGTTCAGCTACGGTATTTCGCACGATATGCGTCAGCCGCTGCGGATGATCTCGAGTTATTTGCAACTCTTGCGGCTGAGCCTGGACGAGCAACTCGACGATGAACGGCGAGAGTATTTCCACTTCGCCATCGACGGCGCGCTCCGCCTCGACGCCATGCTGACCGGTTTGCTCGAATTTTCCCGCGTCGGTCGCAAAGGCGAGCCGCCGGCCTGGCTGGAGAGTCGCGCCGTCATCGACCAGGTGCTGCACTACCTGCAGCCGGCAATCAGCGATTCTGGCGCCTGCGTCAGGGTCGAGGGTAACTGGCCGCAGCTTCTCGCCAGTCCTGATGAAATGCTGCGCCTGCTGCAGAACCTGCTGGCCAACGCGGTCAAATTCCGCGTCGCCGGGCGGATGCCGGAGGTGCTTGTCAGCAGCGAGGTGGTCGATGAACGCTGGCGGCTGCGCTTTGCCGACAACGGCATTGGCATCCAGCCCGAGCAAATCGGCCGGCTGTTCCAGGTCTTCCAACGCCTGCAGTCACGCGCCGATTTCGACGGCACCGGCATCGGCCTCGCACTCTGCCGAAAGATCGTCGAACGCCACCACGGCCGCATCTGGGCCGAATCGCTTGGACATGGAATGGGCAGCACTTTCCAGTTTGAAATGCCACTCGACGCCACCCAAGCTGTGGGTGAGTGACCTTCAACCGATGCAGTTCGCGATGAAAATCCTGCTCACCTTCGTTGCCAACCTGCTCCTGCTTGTCACTGCCAATGCCTGCGCCAACGACGCCGACCGCTATTCCTTTGGCGTCCTTTCCCAGCGCAGCGCAACGCTGACGGCGCAATACTGGAACCCGATTCTGGACTACGCCGGACGCCGCGCCGGAATCGAACTGCGCCTCAAAGTCGCCCGTTCGGCGCCCGAGTCGAATGCAGCCATCGAACGCGGCGCGTTCGATTTCGTTTACGCCAACACCATCTTTGAGCCAAAGATGGCCAGCGCCAATTACCAGGTCATCCTGCGCCCGCGGGATGAAGCCATCAGCGGCCAGATCGTTACCCTGGCCGACTCGCCGATTCAATCGATCAAGGATCTGCAAGGCAAGGTCGTTGGCTTTCCATCCCTCGCCGCCTTTGTCGGATACGCCGTGCCGATGGACCAGTTGCTGCGCGAGGAGGTGACGGTGACACCGGTGTTTGGCGGCAATCAGGAGGGCATCATTGGGCAACTCAAGGCCGGCAAAGTGATCGCCGCTGGCGTCAATAACCAGGTCATGCGCGACTTCGCCGCCCGGGAAAACATGAAATACCGCGTACTGTGGGAATCGGCGCCCTTCAACAACCTGCCCATCTCGGTGCATCCAAGGGTGCCGACAAAAGTGGTCCAGGCGGTGCGCGCGGCCATCGACAACATGGAACTGGATCCGGAAGGCCGCCGAGTGCTGGAAGCCAGCGCGCAGGTGATCGGGCAGAAGCCGCCCTATGGTTTCCGCGCCGCCTCGCCCGCCGACTACCGCAGTTACACCGATTTTTATCGCATGACATGGGTAAAGGACAGCAAATAAGCCATGTTCGATATCTGGCTCGGCATCTGGAAAAACCAGCCGTTTCTGCTTCGCCTGCTGGTCACCGCGAGCTTCGCCTTGTTGGCGGCGGGCAGCGCCATGCTGCTGTTCTCGGCGCGACAAGAAGCGCGTGACGCGCAAGCCGACTTGGCGGTGCAACTTGCCGGCGAACTGGAAACCTTGCCCGCGATGCTGTCGGAAGTGGCCGTGCTCGGCGATTTCTCCAGCCTGCGGCAAAGCCTGGATCATTTTGTCGCCCGCCCTTACATCGTCCGCGCCGAATATCTCGACCATAGCGGCTCGCGCTTGACCAGCGAGGACAAGGTCGTCCAAAAACAGGCGCCAGACTGGTTCTCGTTGGCGATGGGTTTCGACGATATCAGCGGCAGCGCCCAGATCAGCGTCGGCGGCCGTACTTATGGCGAAGTCAAACTCCGCCTGTCGAGCCGAATGCATGCCGAGCGCGCCTGGAGTCGATTGGGGCATCACCTGGCGATCCTGCTGCTGGCGGTCAGCCTCGACTTTGTCGGCATTTGGCTGATCCTGCGCCATGGCCTGGCCCCGCTTGAACGCCTGCAACGCGGTTCCGACGCCATCGCGCAGGGACACCTGGAAACCCGACTGGCAGAAGAAGGCGGCCCGGAATTGCGACACCTCATCAGCAGCTTCAACCGCATGGCTGAAGCCACCCAGCGGGCGCAGGCCGGTCTTGCTCAAAGCAACCGCGAACTCCAGCGTTTTGCCGAAATTACCGCCCACCATTTGCAGGAACCGGCGCGTCGCCTGGCAACCTATGCCGAGCGCCTGGACAACCAACTGGCAGGCAAGCTGGACGATGCCGAGGCGCGGATTTCCCTCGATTTCATCCGCCAGGAAGCGCGACGCCAGCAAAACTTGCTGCGTGACATCGAACGCTACCTTGCCGCCAACCAGCCACGCGGTGCGATTGAACAGATCGACGCCAACGCTTTCCTGACGCGCTTGCTGGAAAAAAGAGCGGCGGACATCAAGGCGGCGCGGGCCAAGGTCAGCATCGGCGCATTGCCCGCCGTCTGGATCGATGCGGCGCGCCTGGCGGACTTGTTCGGGGCGATCCTCGACAACGCGCTGCAGCATGGCGGCGATTCCAGCGCCGCCGCGGCAACGCCGCTGCACATCCAGATCGATGGCGCGCTTGATGGCGCGGTGCTGCGCTACGCGGTGCGCGACAACGGCCCGGGCATCGAAGCGGCCTATCGCGAGCGGGTGTTTCGTGTCTTCGAGCGACTCAAGCCGGGAAAAATCAATACCGGCATTGGTCTGGCCATCGTCCGCCGTATCGTCGAGAGCCTTGGCGGGCGTACCTGGATCGAAGGCCCGCCGGCGGGGGGCTGTATAGTTCTGGTCGAATTGCCGGCGGATCGGGCCACTGAGGATACAAAATGAAATCGACCGAGGTGGAAAAGCTGAATCGACATCCGGTTGTGCTGCTCATCGAAGATGAACCGGGTGATGCGCGCTTGATCGAATGGCAATTGCTGGAGCGGGATCCGCACGCCTTCGTCGTGCATACCGCCCGCTCGATGAGTTCGGCGCAAGCGCTGATCGATCAGCAGGGTCTGCGTCCCGATGTCGTGCTGCTCGACCTCAACCTGCCCGACTCCTTCGGCATCGCCAGTGTCGAACGCTGTCGTCAGTTTATCGAAGCGCCTATCGTGGTGCTGACCGGACTGGACGATACCTCGGCAACCCAAGCGGCGATCCAGTCCGGCGCCGAAGACTACCTCACCAAGGGCGGCGATGGCGCCTCGTTGCGGCGATCGGTCCGTTATGCCATGTTGCGGCACACCCGGGATGCGGATGCGCGTCTGGCGGCGACGGTGTTTTCGCATGCCCACGAAGGCATCATGATCACCGAAGCGGACGGCATCATCATCGATGTCAACGAGACCTTTACCAGCATCACTGGTTATCCGCGCGAAGCGGTAATCGGTCATAAACCCAACCTGCTGAAATCCGGCCTGCATAGCGAGGAATTTTATGCCGGACTATGGGGCAAGCTCATCGAAACCGGTCAGTGGCAGGGCGAAATCACCAACCGGCACAATAACGGCGCACTCTACACCGAGCTTCTGACCATCAGCGCGGTACCCGATGGGCACGGCAAGGTGCGCCACTATGTCGGCCTGTTCAGTGACATCAGCAAGCAGAAAGCGCAGGAAAAACACCTCGAATTCATCGCCCACTATGATGCGTTGACCCGGCTGCCGAATCGCATCCTGCTGTCCGATCGCATGCACCAGGCGATGAGCCAGAGCCGGCGACGTGAACTATGCATGGCCATCGCCTATATCGACCTCGACGGCTTCAAGCAAATCAATGATCAGCATGGCCACCAGGCGGGCGATCAACTGTTGATGACGGTGGCGGCGCGGATGACGCAAGTCTTGCGCGAGGTCGATACGCTCGCCCGCATCGGCGGCGATGAGTTTGTCGCACTGCTGATCGACCTGAAAGACAGCGCGTCCATTCCCTTGACGTTGAACCGCCTGTTGCAGGCCGCAGCACAGCCGGTGCGGATAGGCGATCGAACATTGCAGGTGTCGGCCAGCGTGGGCATGACTTTGTATCCGCAGACCAACGATATCGATGCCGACCAACTGTTGCGGCAGGCCGATCAAGCGATGTATCAGGCCAAACTGGCCGGCAAAAACCGCTTTGCGACGTTCGATGTCGATCAGGACCTCACCGCGCGCGCGCATCACGAAACCCTCGAGCGCATCCGCCTGGGTCTTGCCGAGCGCGAGTTTGTGCTGCACTACCAGCCCAAGGTCAATATGCGAAACGGCGAGTTCGTCGGCGTCGAGGCCCTGCTTCGCTGGCAACATCCGCAACGCGGACTGTTGTTGCCGGCGGCATTCCTGGAGGTGGTAGAAGAACACTCGCTGGCCATCACCTTGGGCGAGTGGGTGATCGACACCGCGTTGCGCCAGATCGAAGATTGGCAAGGCCAGGGACTGGCGATTTCGATCAGCGTCAACATCGGCCGCAACAACTCGAACTGGAAGTGCTGGAAACCAGCGCACTGGAAGATATCCGCCAGGTGTCGGAGGTCATGCTCGCCTGCCACAACATCGGCATCGCTTTCGCGCTGGACGACTTCGGCACCGGCTATTCTTCGCTGACTTATCTGAAACGCTTGCCGGCGAAGCGACTCAAGATTGACCGCGCCTTCGTCAGCGACATGCTCGACGACCCGGAAGACCTGGCCATCCTGGAAGGCATCATCGGTCTGGCGGCGGCGTTTCGACGCGAGGTAATCGCCGAGGGGGTTGAAAATGTCGCCCAGGGCGAAATGCTGTTGCAGTTGGGCTGCGATTTCGCTCAAGGCTTTGGCATCTCGCGGCCATTGCTGGCCGAGGCGGTGCCCGACTGGATAAAAACCTGGCGACCTGATCCGGCCTGGGCCAGATGCAGGAGGATCAGCCGCGACAAATTGCCCTTGATTTTTGCCAGCGTCGAACACCGGGCATGGATTCTGGCGATTGAAAAATCCATTCAGGACTTGCGCCTATCACCGCCGCCGATGAATGAGCAGCAGTGTCGTTTCGGCGAATGGCTGACCCAGCAAGGCAGAGCCCTCTACAGCGCCAACCCGGCGTTTCAATCGATCGATGAACTGCATCGACAAGTCCATCAACAGGCTAATGCCTTGTTGTCGCAGCAGACCGAAGACGATCCCTCCGAGTTGAATCGCGGCCTTGCAACCTTGCATGGCTTGCGCAATGAAATGACCGAGCAGTTGCGCAAATTGCTGAATCAATCTTGACTGACAACCCCGCGGAGAGCCCAGCGTGAACAACACCTCTGATCCTTTCGTCATTCTGCTCGCCGAAGACGAGCCGGCCGACGCCTACCTGGTCAAGGCCGCGCTGGCCGAGAACCGTATTCTGTGCAATCTGCAGCATGTCACCGATGGCCGCGAGGTCATCGAATACCTGTCCCGGCAAGGCGCGCGCTTTGCCGATGCGCCGAATCCGGACCTGATCCTGCTCGACCTCAACATGCCGCGCATGGATGGCCGCGAGTGTCTTGCCGCAATCAAGCAGGATGCGGCGCTGTGCGACATTCCAGTAGTGATTTTGACCACCTCCGAAGTCGAACGCGATGTTGTCGCCGCTTACAACCTGGGCGCCGCCGGCTATATCACCAAGCCGGTAGACATCAAACAGTTCATCGAGGCCATTCATGGTCTTGGCGAATACTGGATCAAACTGGTGCGACTGCCGCAACGCGGCTGAAAACCCAATCCAAAAGACTGACCATAACAGCTGACCGATCACGATGACGCCCAACCGAATCATCCACATCTTGCTCGCCGAGGACGAACCCGGCGA
>JAIFKV010000071.1 GCA_020049415.1 Betaproteobacteria bacterium | reverse complement strand
GTTTTGTTGAAACTCATTGCCATGGTTTGCTCCTTGATTGTGGGTAGAAAAGTCGGGGCGCCTTTAAAGGTCGCACTCCGTGTTGTTGCGAGAAGCGCTCCAGTCCATCCACCAGGTGAACACCTTCACGCCGATATAAGCGCCGATCACCATGCCGAACAGGAAGACCCAGCCACTGGGATCGCCATTGGTCACGGTGGCGAAGAAAGCGCCAATGTTGCAGCCCATGCCGAGACGCGCGCCGATACCCATCAAGGTGCCGCCGACAATGGCAAAGATCGCCGATTCCCAGTTCGGGAATTTCCACTTGAACTCGCGACGCGACAACGCCATCACAGAAGCGCCGAGGATGATGCCGATCGACATGAAGCCGGGGGCATTCAGCAAGGGATTCGGCAGGCCGTTGTCGAGACCGAAGAAAATGCTGTCCATGCTGTTGATGCCGAAGAGTTGCATGACCCAGCCGCCCCACTGCGATTCCTGGGTGGTGATATACCAATAGCCCGGATCGAATACGGTTTCCTGAATCGACAAACCCTCCTGGTAACCCATCGCCACCAGCAGTTCGCCAAAGTTCATGATGCCGTAGTGTTCACGCATTACCCCGGTTACATACATGTGCAGACCGGCGAGGATGCCCAGCCCGATACCCGCAATCGCGGTGTTCTTGGATGAGGTGCACATCGCCCACATACCGGCGAATTCATCTCCCAGCGTCGGCGTGGCTTTGCCGGAACGGCGCAGATAACCCTTGCGGTAATAGAAGGCGTAAAGCGCGATCAGAATCAGGATGACCGGCAGGATCGCGGTAAGGAAGGTGTTCAGCAGCAGAATGGCTACGGCCGAGTCGCCAAAACCGAGCGCTTCAGCGGTGGTGATGCCTTTCAGGTCCCATATGTAGCCGGCTGTAAAAATATCGAACCAGCCTTGGGTTACCGTCAACTCGGCCGGCATGTCCTTGGCGATCGCCGAATCAATCCACGATTGCGGCACCAGGCTATCCCACCAGCCACTGGCGCTGACCACGATCGCCTGCGAGAACGAGATGGCGAGAATGACCAGCACCGAGTTCATGTTGCCTTCACCCGCTTTGTAAAGCGAACCTGATGCGCAACCACCGGTAAATACAATGCCGAATCCGAAGATCGCGGCGCCGATGATGATGTGCCACCCCATGGCGTTGGGATGAAAGGTGCTGAAGCCGCTCAGCGTGACAATGGCGGCGACAATCGAGTACAGCGCTACCGCGATCATCATCCCCACCGCCATGCGCGGAACTTTTACCGCGAATAGATCGCGTACCGCCGAGGCCATGCAGAAACGGCCGTATTGCAACAGGATGCCGTATGCCAAGCCAAACCAGACATAAACCAGCAAGTAGGCAAAACGCGTATCTTGAGCCAACGCGAAAACAGAGCCGATGACGACAAAAAGAAACACCGCCATGGCTTGAAGGCTGCTCTTACGCAACAGCCAATTTGGATTCATCGCTGCATTCGCAGAAACCATATTCACTACAATCTCCTTTATATACATTCGGTTACAAGGCAAACCCGGCTTTAAAGGGCTTTGCGCAAATAAATGCGCCAATCATTCATTTCGCGAACCGTGCCGATGTGCGTGCAATGCAATGCCAGCGCCAAAGCTGGAAAACCTTCCACCGCAGTCGGGTTATCCGAGATCACCTCGATCACGTCCCCCGCCGCGACCTCACCCAGCACCTTCATGGTCAGAAGCTGCGGGCGCGGGCACATTGCGCCAAGACAATCAACCGAGCGCGCCAAAGTCAGCGTGCCCACGCCCGGCAAATCAACCACCCGCGCAAGCGTTGCTGTTTGATTTGCATGTCGTTCGCGAAGGCTGCTGAACCACCCGGTAACCTGCATGGCACGCTCCAAAATTTCACACTTTCCACTAAGCACAATACGTGCCACATATATTTATTGTTTAATATCAATAACTTGGTTAATTATTCAGGTTTTGCATGGGTGAAAAATGCAATCACCGCACTGATCGGAATCAATCAAGCGGTGTTTTGCAATGGGCTGACGGGCGGCCGATGCGACGCGGGATGGGCAAAGCAAAGCCTGCCCATCCGGCAATAACTACAAAAACGGTTATGCGCTTGCGTATATCCGCTTGCGTATATGCGCTTGTGCGGATCAGGCAGGAGGCAGTCCGTTGAGCGCCTGCCGCGCCATGCTCCGGCGCAGATAGGCGATCTGGCTTTGCAATGGCAACTGTTTGGGGCAGACATCCTGACAGGCAAGCAGACTCATGCAGCCAAAGACGCCGCTGTCGTCACCAATCAGGTCGAAGAAATCCGCCGCGTTGCGGGCATCGCGCGGGTCGAGGCGGAAGCGGGCGAGCTTGATCATGCCGACCGCGCCGACGAAATCAGTCCGCATCTGGGCGCTGCCGCAACCGGCGATGCAACAACCGCATTCGATACAGCGGTCGAGTTCGTAGATCGACTCGGCCAGTTCCGGCTCCATGCGCGCTTCCACTGCGTCGACATCGGCTTCTTCGCGCAAATGCAGCCAGGCTTGCAGCCGCTCGCTCATGCCGCGCATCCATTTGCCGGTATTCACCGACAGGTCGGCGATCAGTTCAAACCCGGGCAGCGGGAACAGGTTGATCTGGTTGGGCAATTCGGCGGTCAAAGTGCGGCAGGCCAGACCGGGACGACCGTTGATGAGCATCGCGCAGGAACCGCATACCCCGGCGCGACAGACGAAATCGAAATTCAGGCCGGGGTCGAGCGTCTCGCGGATGCGGCTCAGCGCGATGAACAAGGTCATCCCCGGCGTTTCTTCCAGTTGATAGATCACCAGACGTGGTGAGCTGGCGGTATCGCGCGGGTTGTGGCGAAAAACATGCAGAGCAAGGAGTCTGGCGGAGGGATTCATGGCATCTCACAAGCGGGGTGCGGGGTGCGCACCGATTTTTCACACAATGGTGCGCATGGCGCACCCTACTTTCCGGGGTCATCCAACCGTGAATTACGGCGACGGTAACGTATTGGCAACCATTGCTTGAACGGCATCAGCGCGGCTTGGCTGGCATAGCGGTCCAGCTTGGCGACATGCATTTCATCTACCTCGGCCTGGCGTTCAGCACTGCCCGGATGTGCGACGACATTGTTGATACCGTAGCCGCGAAAACCCGGCGGCAGTTCCATGTGCATGACGTCGAGGCTTTCGTAATCCAGTCTGGGCAGGTCGTCTCCCTCTGGCCAGTAGGCGAGGGTGCGATTCAGCCAGTCGCGATCGTTTCGGGCGGGATAATCTTCGCGGTAATGCGCGCCCCGGCTTTCAGTGCGCTGCAATGCCCCGAGTGCTACGGTCAGCGCGACCTTCAGCATGCGCGGCAGTCGGTAAGCCAATACCAGTTCGGGATTGGCATCGAGATTTTTTGCGCGCAGACCGACGTTGCGACTGCGCGTCAGCAATTCGGACAATTCGGCAACGGCGCTTTCCAGATCCGCGCCATTGCGGAACAAGCCGACCCGGTCGGTCATGATCTGTTCCATCCGGGTGCGCAAGGCGACCGCGCTTTCGCCGCCGGAAGCAGCGGCGATGGCATTCAGACTGGCGCGTTCGCGGGCAACGAATTGACGCGCCAAGGCGGGGGAGAAATCACCCTGGCCAGCGCTGGAGGCGCAGTAATCGGCGACATATTCACCCACCAGCATGCCGGCCACCACGGTTTCGGCGACTGAATTGCCCCCCAGGCGATTGAAACCATGCAGATCCCAACAGGCGGCTTCGCCACAGGAAAACAGACCCTGCAGCCAGGGCGATTCGCCGCGATGGTCGGTGCGCACGCCGCCCATCGAGTAATGTTGTGTCGGTCGTACCGGTATCGGGTCTTTCGCCGGATCGATGCCGAGAAAGTAATGGCAGATGTCTTTCACTTCGCGCAGGTTTTTGTCGATATGCGCCGCGCCAAGGTTGCTGATGTCGAGCCAGAGATGGTCGCCATAGGCTGATTTGACGCCCTTCCCCGCCCGCATGTGTTCGGCCATTCGACGTGACACCACGTCACGCGAGGCGAGTTCCTTTTTTTCCGGTTCGTAATCCGGCATGAAGCGGTGTCCGTCCTTGTCCAGCAGCAATCCGCCGTCGCCGCGACACCCCTCGGTCACCAGAATGCCGGCCGGCACGATGGCGGTGGGATGGAATTGCACCGCTTCCATATTGCCCAGACGGGCGATACCGGTTTCCAGCGCCAGCGCCGCACCCATGCCTTCGTTGATCAGGGCGTTGGTGGAGATGCCGTAGATGCGGCCGTAACCACCCGTCGCCAACACCGTGGCGGTGGCCATGCAGGCACTGAGTTCGCCGCTGATCAGGTCGCGCACCACCGCGCCCTGGCAGCGCTCGCCGTCGTGTATCAGCGCCAGCGCTTCCATCCGTTCATGCACCGGAATCGATTCGCCTATGACCTGATCGCTCACCGAATAAAGCATGGCGTGTCCGGTACCGTCAGAGGTGAAACAAGTGCGCCATTTACGTGTGCCACCGAAATCACGCGCGGTAATCAGGCCGTGCGCGGCCTCTTTTTCAGTCAGCGTGACCCGCTGACCATTGATGACCACTTCGCGGTCGCCGCGCTGAACACGGTTCCAGGCGACGCCCCAGGCCGCCAGTTCGCGCACCGCTTTCGGCGCCATGTGGGCGAACATCCGCGCGACGCGCTGATCGCAGCCCCAGTCGGAACCGCGCACGGTGTCTTCAAAATGCACATCTTCGTTGTCGCCCTCGCCCTTGATGCCGTTGCCCAGACTGGCCTGCATGCCGCCCTGCGCGGCAACCGAGTGCGAGCGCTTGGCCGGCACCAGCGACAGAATCAATGTTTCCAGCCCGCGCCGCTTGACGCCGATGGCGGTGCGCAAACCGGCCAGGCCGCCGCCGATCACCAGCACGTCGGTATAGTTGATCTTCATGCGTTGATCTTCATGAAACACCCTTCAGGCTCGGCACATAGGGTTCGCCGACATTCGGCGCATGCTCGATGCCGATTTTGAGGTAAGCCGCCAGGGTCAACATGCCAAGCGCCAGAAAAAACACCATCAAGGCCCGACTCATCCATTTCAGTTTGCGCCTGGCCTTGGCGGGATCGGAATAGTCGCCCCACTTCACCGCCAGACGGTACAAGCCGATGCCGCCATGCAGCACCACCAACCATAACAACAGCAGATAAAGCGGCCACATCACGCCGCTCCAGACACGGTCGGCGGAGGCATACGGGCCGATCTGCTCGGGGTGCGTCAGCATCAAATACAGATGCACCGGGCCGAGGAAAAACATGCCGAAGCCGGTCATTACCTGAACGAACCAGAAGGTGGTGTCTTCGTGCCGCATTGCGCCCATATGCGCCCAGTAGATTCGATGCTGCCGCCATTGCGTCGGGAACTTGCGCAGCGCCAGCCAGGCATGCAGCACGAACAATGCAAAAATGCTGGCGACAAACAGTGAAACCAGCCAGGGCAAGGCGTGACCGAAAATGAAATAGCCCTCGAAAAAGCGCGTCACGGTCCACATGGCATCTTTGCCGAGCAATATCGAGGCGTCGAACAACAGGTGCAGCAAGATGAACAGACCGAGCAGCAAGCCGCTCAGACTTTGCAGAAGGTCCAGCCGCGCGGGCCATGGACCAGGTTTTTCCGATGCGGGGATCATCTTGGTTTTTATGACATCAATGACTTAACAGTCAGCCTGGAAGTTTACGCCGACGCCGTTGAGGCGGGCTCCGGCTATAAATCACGCATGGCGTTTTCGATCCAGGCTTCCGTATCCGCCAACACCAGGGTGGCTTTGCGATCGGTGGTTTCGATGGGTGGGCCAATTTTGACGACGATCTCGCCGGGATATTTGCGGAAACCGTTCTTTGGCCAGAGACGGCCTGCATTGTGCGCGACCGGGACGACGGGAACGCCCGCTTTCACCGCCAGCCAAGCGCCTCCGACCTGGTGTTTGCCGACTTCGCCGGGCGCGACCCGGGTGCCTTCAGGGAAAATAAGCACCCAGAAACCGGATTTAAGCCGTGCCCTGCCCTGCGTTTCGATCTGCTTCAAGGCTTCTCTGCCAGCGGCGCGGTCAATTGCAATCGGGCTGAACAAAGCCAGCCCCCAGCCAAAAAAAGGGATGTAGAGCAGGTTTTTTTTCAGCACGAACGACAGCGGCGGAAAAATCTGCTGGAACACGATGGTTTCCCATGCCGATTGATGTTTGGACAAAATAACCGCCGGCCCCGCTGGCAAATTCTCCAGGCCTTCGACCCGGTAACGAATGCCGACGATGACCCGACTCAGCCAGGTCACGATCCAGCTCCATTTTGAAATCACCCGATAACGCGTCATCGCCGGCAACGGGAAGGTCATCAAGGTGATCAGGCTGAACGGGATGGTCAGCATCGCCTTGACCAGCAGAAAAACCATGGAGCGCAGAAAGATCATGTCGTTTTTTCTTGGTTGGCGGTCCCGATAATGGCTTGCGCGGCTTTCGCCAGGTTGTCGTAAACCGGGACATCCGCCGGTAATTGGCCGCTTTCGAGCGTGCGCATGCCCTTGCCGGTCTTTACCAGAATCGGCCGTGCGCCGACGCTGACGGCGGCTTGAATGTCGCGCAGGGCATCGCCTACCGCATAAACGGATGGCAACTCGACATGAAAGCGCTCGGCGATATCGAGGAACAGACCGGCTTTCGGTTTGCGGCAGTTGCAACGCGAATCCGCCGCATGTGGGCACAGGAACACCGCGTCGATACGACCGCCAGCCAGCCCGACCAGTTTGTGCATCTTGGCGTGTATGGTGTTGAGGGTGGACATGTCGAACAAGCCGCGCCCCACCCCGGATTGATTGGTGGCCACCACCACCCGAAATCCGGCCTGGTTGAGTTGCGCGATGGCTTCCAGACTACCCGGAATGGGGTTCCATTCACGCGGATTCTTGATGAACTGATCGGAATCAAAATTGATGACGCCGTCGCGATCGAGGATAACGAGCTTCATAGGCACTCCGCTGGATGGGGCTAACGTGGGGAAAGTCCCTTACTTCCCGGAAAGCTGGCTGATATCGGCGACGCTGTTCATCAAGCCGCCCAGACTGGCCAGCAATCCGAGACGATTGGCGCGCACCAACGGCTCCTCGGCCATCACCATGACTTCGTCGAAAAAGCGGTCTACCGGCGCGCGCAAGCTGGAAAGCTGCATCAATGCGCCGGTGTAGTCGAGGTTGGCCAACGCGGTTTCAACGCCTGGGCGCAACGCGATTACCGTGGCGAACAGTTCGCGCTCGGCGTCTTCCTGCAGCAACACGACATCGACCGCCGCGCCGCTGCTTTCGGCTTTGCGCAGAATGTTCTGGATACGCTTGTTGGCGGCGGCCAGGGCTTCGGCTTCCGGTAAACGGCCAAATTCAGCCACCGCCGCCAGCCGCGCCGGTACCTGATCGATACGGGTTGGACTCTGGCTGACCACCGCTTCGACTTGATCGACCGCCGCGCCCTGGTCTTTCAGCGAAACACGCAAACGATCCTGCATGAACTGGAATACATCGAGCGCGACGCTGGTGGAAATCTGATCGTCGGAAAACTGCGCCCGCGCCAGTTCCAGCAATTGCATCAGATCGAGCGGCAGCGCCCGTTCCATCAGCATACGCAATACGCCGAGCGCGGCGCGACGCAGCGCAAACGGGTCTTTGTCGCCGGTGGGGGTGAGGCCGATGCCGAAGATGCCGACCAGGGAGTCGAGCCGTTCCGCCATCGCCACCGCCAGCGCGATGTTGTCCAGCGGCAGACTGTCACCAGCGAATCGCGGCTGGTAATGGTCGCGAATGGCATCCGCCACGCGTGCGTCCTCGCCATCATGCAGCGCGTAGTAACGCCCCATGATGCCTTGCAATTCGGGGAATTCGCCGACCATGTCGGTGATCAGGTCAGCCTTGGCCAGCATCGCGGCGCGGGCCGCCAATTCGACATCAGCGCCGAGTTCATGCGCAATCGCGGCAGCCAGCTTGCTCAGCCGTTTGACGCGCGCGCCCTGGCTGCCAAGCTTGTTGTGATAAACCACCTTGTCGAGCAATTCGACACGGGCGGCGAGCGGCTTCTTCCGATCCTGATCGAAGAAGAACTTGGCATCGGCCAGGCGCGGACGTACCACCCGCTCATTGCCGCCAATGACTTTGGCGGGATCATCCGGGGAGATGTTGGAGACCAGCAGAAACTGGTTGGTCAGGCGGCCATCGCTTGCCAGCAACGGGAAATATTTCTGGTTCGCCTTCATGGTCAGAATCAGACATTCCTGCGGCACTTGCAGGAATTCGGCTTCGAACTGGCAAAGCAGCACATTCGGCCGTTCGACCAGCGCGGTGACTTCATCCAGCAAGGCATCGTCATGCAACGGTTGCACACCGCCCCCCACCTTGGCGGCGGCGGCTTGCAACTGGCGCTCGATGTCAGCGCGACGTTCGGCAAAGCCGGCAATCACCGCGCCTTCGGTCTGCATTTGCGCGGCATAGCTGTCGGCGGTTTCAATCAGCAGCGGATGCTTGCGCGCTTCAAAGCGATGCCCCTGCGTCTCGCGGCCAGCCCGCAAACCCAGCGCGGTAATCGGCACTACTTCAGCACCGTGCAACGCCACCAGCGCATGCGCCGGACGGACAAAATTCACCGAGGTCCAGCCATCGGCGAGTTGGTACGTCATCACCTTCGGGATCGGCAGCTTGGACAAGGTTTCGTCGAGCGCCTTCTGCAAACCGGCGGTCAGTTCCACCCCGGGCGCAACTGTGTCGAAAAACAGCGCTTCAGCTTTGCCATCCGGCGCACGCTTGAGTTGCGCCACAACCGATTCGTCCAGCCCCATCGCCGATAACCGTTTCAGTAAAGCCGGCGTTGCCTGGCCTTCGGCATTCAGCGCGACGCTGACCGGCATCAGCTTGTGCAGCAGCGGCTTGTCGGCGGCGCGGGATGCCACTTGCGTGAGATGCGCGGCCAGCCGGCGCGGCGTGGCGTAAGACGTGACGACGCTGGCGGCGCTGGTCAACCCCTGCGCCTTGAGTGATTCGGTCAGGAGGTGCGAAAACGCCTCGCCGAGTTTCTTCAGCGCTTTCGGGGGGAGTTCTTCAACGAACAGTTCTAGCAGAAGATTTTGCGTACTCATATGCGGAAAGCTCTGTTTAACCCGTCAACCCGGTGCGGGCCGAGGTCCAGGTCGTGGAATTCTGGATTCCGGCGGATGCCGGAATGATGGTGTGGATTACTGGCACAGCTTATGCAGCTTTCTTTTCGATCTGCGCCAGCACTTCTTCGGCCCACGCTTTTGGCGCCATCGGGAAGCCCAGTCGGGCGCGTGAATCGAGGTAGCTTTGGGCGACGCTGCGCGCCAGGTTGCGGATGCGACCAATATAGGCGGCGCGCTCGGTCACCGAAATCGCGCCACGCGCATCCAGCAGGTTGAAGCTGTGACCGGCTTTCAATACCTGTTCATACGCCGGCAGCGCGAGCCTGCTTTCCATCAGCAGCTTGGCTTGTTTTTCATAGGCATTGAAGGCGGTGAGGAGGAACTCGACGTCGCTATGCTCGAAGTTGTAAGTCGATTGCTCGACCTCGTTCTGATGGAATACGTCGCCGTAACTGACGCCGGGGGAATATTCCAGATCGAAGACGTTGTCGACGCCTTGCAGATACATCGCCAGGCGTTCCAGACCATAAGTGATCTCGCCGGTGATCGGTTTGCAGTTGATGCCGCCGACTTGCTGAAAGTAAGTGAACTGGGTGACTTCCATACCGTTCAACCAGACTTCCCAGCCCAGGCCCCAGGCGCCCAGCGTCGGATTTTCCCAGTCGTCCTCGACGAAGCGGATGTCGTTCTGTTTAAGGTCGAAACCGAGCGCTTCAAGCGAACCCAGATACAACTCCAGGATGTTTTCCGGCGCTGGCTTCAGCACCACCTGAAACTGGTAATAGTGCTGCAAACGGTTCGGGTTTTCACCATAACGACCGTCCTTGGGCCGCCGCGATGGCTGCACATAAGCAGCTTTCCATGGCTCTGGGCCAAGCGAGCGGAGGAAGGTGGCGGTATGGCTGGTACCAGCGCCAACTTCGAGATCGTAAGGCTGCAATAAAGTGCAACCCTGTTCGCCCCAGAAGCGCTGGAGCGTGAGGATGATGTCCTGGAAAGCGGGCATGAGACGTCAAAAGTCGATAAATGGAACGCGGGATTTTACCTGCTCAACCGCCAGTAAAATTGCGCTGCCTGTCTATTCTTGTAGAGACTCAGGCACGAACCTTGAAACACCGCCATGACATTTTGAATGCGCTGAACGAACATAAGCTGCGTTTGGTAAGTGACTTCCGTATCAAGCGCGAGGATGTGCTGGCCGGCTTTCTGGTGACTGTTCAGCGGGCTTCGGATCAGGACAACCCCGCTGCCATGATCAGCGGTTGGTGGGAGGTGGCGAAGCTCCTTGGGTTCAATGAGCCGGACCGGATTTCTGTGCAGCTAACCGATGACCAGCAGCGGCTGCGTCAAAAGCTCGAACAGTGGTCCGACCAGGAGTTGCTGGAAATAGCCTCATGCAACGCGCCGAATTAAAGCGTTTCGTTTCTTCCTGTTGATAGCAAAGCTGCGTGAACCGTCACCACCGCGAGTACCGCATCGCCATCATCGGCGTCTTGTGGTTCAACGCCGGCATGATGGTGACCAAGGACCCGCCGGAGTGAGCCAGGATCGACGCGGCGATATGGCGGAAAGGCGGAACGTCCAGTCTGTCGGCAGGTCGGCCAGTTTCAGCGCCGATTGCCAGGACTTGGTGAAGTTGCCGACCTTAAACACCAGATCATCAGGTTGCGCCAGGCTCGGCTTCAACCGCTTCAACTCGTCGACCCCAAGGAAAGCAACTGCTTGCGGTGCGGCTTGCCCGAAGAAATGGCATGGATGCTGGTGCGGCTCGGCATGACCTTGAATTTGCCGCGCTTGTTCAACGCATCGAGCCATCCTCGGTTTTATTGGTCTTGATAGTGGTGATATCGCAGGTGCCGAAATGATCGGACCAGAGCTGGACGCGGGGGACGAAGAATTATGGTGCCTGGTTTAGGCGGCGACCACAGTTTGAGGCGAGGTCGCAAAAAGCCAGATTTGACATGCTGAAAACTTCTTGAAACGCCGAAGAATGAAACGACTGTTTTTGCAATCGTTGCTTTCCGCCGGAACGGCGCTTCAAGTCTGAAACTGGTGGGTGCTAACGGGCTCGAACCGCTGACATTCTGCGTGTAAGGCAGACGCTCTACCAACTGAGCTAAGCACCCATTAATGGGTTATTCCAATGCTTCTTTAAAACTCTTGCCAGGTCGAAATTTTGGCACTTTGGCTGAACCGATCTCGATCGTTTCGCCGGTTCGCGGGTTGCGTCCTTCTCGTGCAGCCCGTTC
>JAIFKV010000101.1 GCA_020049415.1 Betaproteobacteria bacterium | reverse complement strand
AGGTCAGGATGTCAAGGTTTCCGGTACCGATATCAGCGTCAATATCACCTTCCAGGTCGGGTCGCTGATTACGGTTAAAGATGGCCAGGACGTCAGTGTCGGCGATGTGCTTGCACGTATACCGCAAGAAACCTCAAAAACTCGAGACATTACCGGTGGTCTGCCTCGTGTAGCGGAATTGTTTGAGGCGCGTACGCCCAAGGATGCGGGAGTTCTGGCTGAAATTACAGGTACGGTATCTTTCGGTAAGGACACCAAAGGCAAGCAGCGTTTGGTTATCACCGACATGGATGGCGTTCCGCATGAATATCTGATTTCGAAAGACAAGCACGTCACAGTACATGACGGCCAAGTCGTTCAAAAGGGTGAAACCATTGTTGACGGTCCGCCCGATCCGCATGACATTCTGCGTTTGAAGGGGATCGAGGCCCTCGCACGTTACATTATTGACGAAGTGCAAGACGTGTATCGTTTGCAGGGTGTGAAAATCAATGACAAGCACATCGAAGTGGTAGTACGTCAGATGCTCAGAAGGGTTGTAATCAGCGACCCGGGTGAAACCGGCTTTATTCTGGGTGAACAAGTAGAGCGGTCAGAATTCCTGCGAGAAAACGATGCCATGGTCGCTGCAGGAAAACAACCCGCTATGCATGCTAATGTACTGTTGGGGATCACCAAGGCTTCGCTTTCAACTGACTCGTTTATTTCAGCAGCTTCGTTCCAGGAAACTACTCGTGTTCTGACAGAAGCAGCCATTATGGGCAAGAAAGATGGATTACGCGGTCTGAAAGAAAATGTAATCGTGGGGCGTCTGATTCCAGCTGGTACTGGACTCGCACACCACCGCACGCGAAAAGGGGGGGGTGTGCAAATGAGTACGGAATTGCAGGGGGAACCTCTTGTCATCGTGACGGAGGAGATAGGATCATCAGAATGAACCGCTATCATGCTTGACACTTATAAAGCTGCCGGGTAATATCAGCAGTCTTTTTTCGGTGAGCCGCGTTCTGCATATGCGGCTCAATTTGTTCAGATTTCACGATTAAGTTGGGAAAGCGTTAGATGCCGACCATCAACCAGCTAGTGCGCAATCCGCGCCAGGCACCGCAAGAGAAAAGTAAAGTTCCCGCAATGGAGTCCTGCCCGCAAAAACGGGGGGTCTGCACAAGGGTATATACGACCACACCTAAAAAGCCAAACTCGGCGCTTCGTAAAGTGGCGAAGGTCAGGTTGTCTAATGGATTCGAAGTCATTGGATATATCGGTGGTGAAGGTCACAACCTGCAAGAGCACTCTGTAGTTCTGGTGCGAGGCGGCCGGGTTAAGGATTTGCCGGGTGTGCGCTACCACATAGTACGGGGAAGCTTGGATACAGCAGGCGTCAAGGACCGTAAACAGTCCCGCTCCAAATATGGCGCTAAACGTGCCAAAAAAGCTTGATCGCCTTTCGGCGTTCAGATAGCACCGATTAGAGAGTTGCGAGGAAAACATGCCCCGTCGTCGTGAAGTACCCAAACGTATTGTTCTGCCGGACCCTAAATTCGGCAGCATTGAAGTTGCCAAATTCATGAACGTAATCATGAACAGCGGCAAAAAGTCCGTGGCTGAAAGAATTGTTTATGGAGCTTTCGAGCAGATAAACAAGAAAAGCGGTAAGGATGCAATTGAGATATTTGGTCTTGCAATGACCAATGTTCGTCCTATCGTTGAAGTTAAATCCCGTCGAGTGGGCGGAGCAAACTACCAGGTGCCAGTTGAAGTTAGGCCCGCACGTAGAGCTGCTTTGGCAATGCGCTGGATTAAGGACGCTGCGCGCAAACGTGGTGAAAAATCAATGGGCCAGCGTTTGGCGGGTGAGTTGCTTGACGCGGCCGATGGTCGCGGTGGGGCAATGAAGAAGCGTGAAGAAATTCACCGCATGGCAGAGGCCAACAAGGCCTTCTCGCATTTCCGCTTCTGATAAGGAATTTAATCTTGGCACGCAAGACCCCCATTGAGCGCTACCGGAATATCGGTATATCAGCGCATATTGACGCCGGTAAAACAACCACAACCGAGCGAGTTCTTTTCTATACCGGTGTAAATCACAAAATCGGTGAAGTCCATGATGGCGCAGCCACAATGGATTGGATGGAACAAGAGCAAGAGCGCGGAATAACTATCACCTCTGCGGCGACAACCTGCTTCTGGAAAGGTATGGACCTTTCGTTGCCGGAATATCGCGTCAATATCATCGATACACCTGGTCACGTCGACTTCACAATTGAAGTTGAACGCTCTATGCGGGTGCTTGATGGCGCTTGTATGGTTTATTGCGCAGTAGGCGGCGTGCAGCCACAATCTGAAACGGTTTGGCGTCAAGCTAATAAATACGGTGTTCCACGTTTGGCATTCGTCAACAAGATGGATCGTCAAGGCGCGAATTTCTTCCGAGTTTATGAACAGATGCGCTTACGCCTCAAGGCCAATCCGGTTTTGATTCAAGTGCCAATTGGTGCTGAAGAGAAATTTGAAGGTGTAGTAGATCTTGTCAAGATGAAGGCGATCTACTGGGATGAAGCCTCTCAAGGCATGAAGTTTGAATACAGAGAAATTCCGGAAGAACTGCTTGAAACTTGCAAAGAATGGCGTGAGAAGCTGGTAGAAGTAGCAGCTGAAGCAAGCGAAGAATTGATGAATAAATACCTCGAAGAAGGTGATCTTACCGAGGTGGAAATTAAACAAGCCCTTAGAACTCGGACAATTGGCAGCGAAATTGTACCCATGCTCTGTGGTTCTGCATTCAAGAATAAAGGCGTGCAGGCCATGTTGGATGCGATCATCGACTACATGCCGTCTCCTGTGGATATTCCGCCAGTCAAAGGCGAGGCTGAGGATGGAACAATAGTTGAACGGCCTGCATCAGACGATGCGCCCTTTGCAGCTCTGGCTTTCAAGATCATGACGGATCCCTATGTTGGCCAATTGACCTTTTTCCGCGTTTATTCTGGAGTCGTTTCGGCCGGAGACTCTATCTACAACTCAGTAAAAGGTAAAAAAGAACGCCTTGGTCGTATCTTGCAGATGCATGCAAACAACCGTGAAGAAATTAAAGAAGTGCATGCGGGTGACATTGCAGCTGCTGTAGGTTTGAAGGATGCCGTAACGGGTGACACAATTTGTGCGCTTGATAAGCCTGTAATTCTTGAACGCATGGTTTTCCCTGAACCTGTTATTCATGTGGCAGTAGAGCCGAAAACCAAGGTAGACCAAGAAAAGATGGGTTTGGCGCTAAATCGTTTGGCTCAAGAAGATCCGTCATTCCGTGTACGCACTGATGAAGAAACAAGTCAGACAATTATTTCAGGCATGGGTGAATTGCACCTGGAAATTCTGGTGGATCGCATGCGTCGCGAGTTCAATGTTGAGGCTAACGTTGGTGCACCGCAGGTTGCATATAGAGAAGCGATCAAAAAAGAAGTGGAACAAGAAGGCAAGCACGCGAAGCAGTCTGGGGGTAAAGGTCAGTACGGTCATGTCTGGATCAAGATGGGCCCTAACGAGGCTGGTAAAGGCTTCGAATTCATCGATGCCATCAAGGGTGGATCTGTACCTCGTGAATATATTCCGGCAGTCGAAAAAGGTTTGAAAGAAGCCTTAAACAATGGTGTTTTGGCAGGATTCCCTGTTGTCGACGTTAAGGTGACTTTGTTTGATGGTTCATATCACGATGTAGATTCATCAGAATTAGCATTCAAACTTGCAGCGATCTTGGCTTTTAAAGATGGCATGCGCAAGGCAAGTCCAGTTTTGCTCGAACCTATGATGGCTGTAGAAGTTGAAACGCCTGAGGATTACATGGGTGATGTGATGGGTGACTTGAGTCGCCGCCGAGGAATCATTCAAGGTATGGATGATTTACTGGCTGGAAAATCAATTCGAGCTGAAGTTCCTCTTGCTGAAATGTTTGGTTATTCCACAGACCTTCGATCTATGTCACAAGGTCGTGCAACCTACACAATGGAATTCAAGCACTATTCCGAAGCGCCAAAAGCAGTCGCTGATGGTGTGATCAACAGTAAAAAATGATTGAACTGAGGTAATTGATAATGGCCAAGGAAAAATTTTCGCGTACGAAGCCACACGTGAACGTAGGAACGATCGGGCACGTTGACCATGGCAAGACGACACTGACTGCAGCGATCACCTCGATTCTGTCGCGGCATCACCATCAACACTGCGCACGTCGAATATGAAACCGAGCATCGGCATTACGCCCACGTTGACTGTCCGGGTCACGCCGACTACGTCAAGAACATGATTACTGGCGCAGCGCAGATGGACGGCGCAATTCTGGTGGTGTCCGCTGCCGACGGCCCGATGCCGCAAACGCGCGAGCATATTCTGCTCGCACGTCAGGTGGGTGTGCCGTACATGATTGTTTATATGAACAAAGCCGACATGGTCGACGATGCCGAATTGCTTGAGCTCGTCGAAATGGAAGTGCGTGAACTGCTTAGCAAATACGACTTCCCTGGCGATGACACCCCGATCGTCATTGGCTCCGCCTTGAAAGCACTTGAAGGCGACCAAAGCGAAATCGGCGAGCCGAGCATAATCCGACTCGCAGAGGCCCTCGACAGCTACATCCCGATGCCTGAGCGCGCCATAGACAAACCCTTCCTGATGCCAGTAGAAGATGTCTTCTCCATCTCCGGTCGAGGTACTGTCGTAACTGGACGTGTTGAGCGTGGCATCATCAAAGTAGGTGAAGAAATCGAAATCGTCGGCATCAAGCCCACGGTGAAAACCATCTGCACTGGTGTAGAAATGTTCCGCAAGCTGCTCGACCAAGGTCAGGCAGGCGACAACATTGGTGCACTACTGCGTGGCACCAAGCGTGAGGATGTTGAGCGTGGCCAAGTTCTAGCCAAACCGGGCAGCATAACCCCGCACACCAAGTTCAGCGCAGAGATCTACGTGCTGAGCAAGGATGAAGGCGGTCGTCACACCCCGTTTTTCAATGGCTATCGTCCCCAGTTCTACTTCCGTACCACTGACGTTACTGGCGCGATCGAACTGCCGGCTGGCACCGAAATGGTGATGCCAGGTGACAACGTATCTATTACCGCCGCGTTGATAGCCCCGATCGCGATGGAAGAAGGTTTGCGCTTTGCGATCCGCGAAGGTGGTCGTACCGTTGGTGCAGGCGTAGTCGCCAAAATCATCGAGTAATACCCGTATAACATTGGCAGAGCGTCGGTCTCCAAAACCGAAGGTTGGGGGTTCGAGACCCTCCTGGCCTGCCAGATACAACAACTGACATCGGGTAAAGCCGTACACAGATAGCCCAAGAATGGCAGACAATTTAAAATTACTCACAGCAGGTTTGCTGATAGCGGCTGGAATCGCGGGTTTTTACCTGTTATCGGACATGCCACGGGTTTTTGGTGTGCTGTCGGTGGTTCTGAGTTTAATGACGGCCGCAGGGGTTGTCTGGTTTACGGAACCGGGTCGTCGTTTCTATGCTTTTGGTCAAGAGTCTGTGGTCGAAGCGCGCAAGGTAGTCTGGCCGACGCGTAAAGAAACCATGCAGATGACCGGTGTGGTGGTTGTCTTTGTCATTATCATGGCGCTGTTTCTCTGGTTGGTGGACGGTTCACTGACGTGGTTAGTCAAGCTCATCATGCAGAGGGGTGAATAATGACGATGCACTGGTATGTTGTGCATGCCTATTCCGGCTTTGAAAAAAGTGTAATGCGTGCTCTCAAGGAAAGAATAGAGCGCGCTGGAATGCAGGATAGCTTTGGCGAAATCCTGGTGCCGGTAGAAGAAGTTGTGGAAATGAAATCTGGGCAGAAAAGAACCTCGGAAAGAAAGTTTTTTCCAGGCTATGTTCTTGTGCAGATGGAAATGAATGATGACTCCTGGCACTTGGTAAAAAGTACGGCGAAAGTGACTGGATTTGTAGGCGGCACAGCAAACAAGCCGGCGCCTATCAGTGAAAAAGAAGTTAATGCGATTCTTCAGCAAGTTCAGGATGGCGTCGAGAAGCCAAAACACAAAATTACCTTTGAAATTGGCGAGATGGTGCGTGTGGTCGATGGCCCATTCAACGAGTTCAATGGAACTGTTGAAGACGTGAATTATGAGAAGAACAAACTCCGCGTTTCAGTCACGATCTTCGGACGTGCAACCCCGGTTGAACTGGACTTCTCGCAAATCGAAAAGGCTTGAGGATTGATTTAACTCGGGCGCTGTCACGCCCGGGTAATATGCTGGAATGGTTCCGGCATAGAGGAGCGTCATTAGGGAATCCAAAAGGAAATCCGAAAGCGCGATATGACTCACATTTCAGGAGTGCCTAATGGCCAAGAAAATAGTCGGCTACGTCAAGCTGCAAGTTCCCGCTGGTAAAGCTAATCCGTCGCCCCCGATCGGCCCCGCTCTGGGCCAGCGCGGTTTGAATATCATGGAGTTCTGCAAGGCGTTCAATGCCCAAACTCAGGGTATTGAACCGGGTTTGCCGATCCCCGTGGTGATTACAGCTTACGCGGACAAGAGCTTCACATTCATTATGAAGACCCCGCCGGCGACGATTCTGATCAAAAAGGCGGTGGGAATCACCAAGGGAAGCCCGAAGCCGCATACTGATAAAGTAGGTACGATTACACGTGCCCAATTGGAAGAAATCGCCAAAACCAAGATGCCTGATCTGACCGCAGCTAATATGGACGCAGCCGTACGCACCATCGCGGGAAGTGCGCGCAGCATTGGTATTAATGTGGAGGGGGTGTGACATGGCTAAAATTTCAAAACGCTTGAAGGCGCTCAAGTCTAAAGTCGACCGGAATAAAAACTATGCCATCGACGAAGCACTGGTGATGGTCAAAGAATCCGCGACCGCAAAATTCGACGAATCGGTCGATACTTCTATCATTCTCGGCGTTGATCCGCGCAAATCTGATCAAGTCGTTCGTGGCTCCGTGGTGATGCCGCGTGGCCTTGGAAAATCGGTACGCGTAGCTGTTTTCGCCCAAGGTGCATTAGCCGAAGCTGCGAGAGCTGCCGGAGCCGATATCGTCGGTTTTGATGATCTTGCGGCTGAAGTGAAGGCTGGCAAGATGGATTTCGACGTAGTGATTGCGACACCCGACGCGATGCGTGTGGTGGGCCAGTTGGGCCAAATTTTAGGTCCACGTGGTTTGATGCCTAACCCCAAGGTTGGTACGGTTACGCCTAATGTGGCGGATGCTATCAAGAATGCCAAAGCCGGTCAGGTTCAGTACCGTACAGACAAGGCTGGCATCATTCATGCCACCATCGGCCGTGCTTCATTTGATGCTGCCGCGTTGAAAGAAAATCTGGTGGCACTGATCGATGCGCTGAACAAAGCCAAGCCAGCCGCAAGCAAGGGAATCTACATGAAGAAGATTTCGGTCTCCAGCACAATGGGTATTGGTGTGCGAGTTGACCAGACTTCATTGGTTGCCGCTGCCTAACAATATTTACCCCATGTCTCACCGACATGGGCGCTAACTTTGGGCTGCTGCTTCAGATCATGGAGCGGCAGATCGTCAAAGACCGCAGGTGCCTGTGATGTTCCGGTTATTGGGCTTAATCGTGTAGTGACCTGCGCAGACGGTGTACCCGAACAGGAATGCTGACCAACTATGGTTGTCAATACTCCTGTTTAAGGCCGCCGTTGGATCGGCATTTATTTGCCGTTTGTGGACTTGAAAGGAGAAAAGACCCGATGAGTCTGAATCTTGATGAAAAGAAGGCTGTAGTGGCCGAGGTTGCCGCGCAAGTAGCTAATGCGCAAACCATTGCCATCGCCGAGTACCGAGGCGTTGAGGTAACCAAACTCACCGTATTGCGCCGACAAGCACGCGAGTCTGGTGTTTATCTGCGTGTTCTGAAAAATACTCTGGTACGTCGTGCAGTGGCTGATACCCCGTTTGCCGGGCTTGGCGAAAAGATGGTTGGACCGCTGATCTACAGCATTTCAGCCGATCCTGTTGCTGCGGCCAAAGTTCTGAACGACTTTGCCAAAACCAATGACAAATTGGTGCTGAAAGCAGGTTCCTACGCCGGCAAGGTGCTGGACACAGAAGGCGTGCAAGCGCTGGCATCCATCCCGAGTCGCGATGAACTGTTGGCAAGGTTGCTGGGCGTCATGCAGGCGCCGGTTTCTGGTTTCGCCGTTGTCTTGGCAGCACTAGCCAAGCAGCGTGGCGGTTCCGATGAACCGGAATCTGCTGAAGTAGCAGAAGCTGCGGCAGCCTGAACTACACATATACAAGCATTCTGAAAATTTTCGCATTAGGAGTTGAGTAACATGGCTATTAGCAAAGAAGACATCTTGGAAGCCGTTGGTTCGATGACGGTTATGGAGTTGAATGATCTGGTCAAGGCATTCGAAGAGAAGTTCGGTGTGTCCGCCGCTTCTTTCGCCGCAGCCGGTCAAGGCGCCGGTGCTGCAGCTGCTGTGGTTGAAGAAAAGACCGAGTTTGATGTCATTCTGACTTCCTGTGGCGCCAACAAGGTCAGCGTCATCAAGGTAGTGCGCGCCATTACCGGTCTGGGCTTGAAGGAAGCCAAGGATCTGGTTGATGGAGCACCCAAGGCTGTCAAGGAAGCCTGTCCCAAGGCCGAAGCCGACGACATTCTCAAACAGCTGGTTGAAGCAGGCGCTACGGCTGAAATCAAGTAACGAAAACAGGACATGGGCGTTTTATGCCCATTCCAGGCTGGCGGCCCAGCGCCTGACCAAGATTTTATTCTTGGCTGCGCTCGGCCAGCTGGCCTTTTCCTATTGCAGGAGTCAGACAAAAGGGATTGCCAAGGCTTTCCCTTCTGTCTGATCCCTGAATCCTTGTCACCGACACGGAGCCATTATGAGCTACACCTTCGCTGAGAAAAAACGACTACGCAAGAGCTTCGCCAAGCGCGCAAGCGTTTTGCCGGTTCCTTACATGCTTACGACACAAATCGAGTCCTTCAGAGGCTTCCTGCAAGAGGATGTCACGATGGAGAACCGAAGCAACGTCGGTTTACATGCAGCATTCACGTCGATCTTCCCCATCATCAGTCACAGCGGGAACGCGCGCCTGGAATTTGTCAGCTATACGCTGGGCACGCCGGTGTTCGATATTGTCGAATGTCAACAGCGCGGTCTGACATATGCCGCCAGTGTGCGCGCGCGAGTGCGTCTGGTGATTCTTGATCGCGAAAGTGTCAAGGAGAAAATCAAGGAAGTGAAGGAACAGGAGGTCTACATGGGCGAGATGCCCTTGATGACGCCAAATGGTTCGTTTGTGATCAACGGCACCGAACGTGTCGTCGTCTCGCAGTTGCACCGTTCTCCGGGCGTTTTCTTCGAGCATGACCGAGGCAAGACTCACTCTTCCGGCAAACTGCTGTTCTCAGCTCGCATCATCCCGTATCGTGGCTCATGGCTGGACCTTGAGTTTGATCCGAAGGATTTGATTTATTTCCGCATCGACCGTCGTCGCAAGATGCCGATGACTATTTTGCTGAAAGCGTTGGGTTATAACGTTGAGCAGATACTTGATATGTTCTTTCAGACTGAGGTTTTCCACTTCGGTAAAAAAGGCATTGAATACGAGTTGCGTCCGGAACGGATGAAGGGCGATACCGCAAAATTCGACATCCTGGCCAAAGATGGCACGGTGATCGTTGCGAAGGATAAACGTATTACAGCAAGACACATCCGCGACCTGGAAGCTAGCGGAGTGAAGAAAGTAATCGTGGATAGCGAATTCATCCTCGGTCGCATCATCTCGCGCAATTTGATTGATACCGAGACCGGTGAATTGCTGGCTCGCGCCAATGAGGAAATTACTGAAACGCTGCTTGCCAAGATTCTTGAGTCCAAGGTTCCTGAATTGCAGACCTTGTTCACGAATGAACTTGATCATGGCGCTTTTGTTTCACAAACCCTGAACGCTGATGAAACGGTGGACCAGTGGACGGCACGAGTTGCGATTTATCGCATGATGCGTCCTGGTGAACCGCCTACCGAAGATGCCGTTGAAGCATTGTTCAATCGACTGTTCTTCAATGACGATAGTTATGATCTTTCCAAAGTGGGACGGATGAAGTTCAACCGTCGTATTTTGGCGCCTGGAAAGACCAGCTGGCAGATCGTTTTCCCGCCGCATCACCGCGAAAACAAGTTGGCACAGGTACTGCGTGATTATTATGGTGTATGCCCTGAGGCCAGTTTGTCGAAGGCCAGCATCGAAGGCATCGTTACGCGCGAAGAAGCCGAAGCCAAGTTGGCGGATTTGAACAAGCACCTCAAATCGGTCGGTTTCGATCCGAAAACGTTGAACGCCAAGGTTGAAGAGCGCTACACCTTATCGCCCTTGGATATGGTCGAAGTCATCAAGATCATGGTCGAGTTACGCAATGGTCGAGGTGAAATAGATGACATCGACCACCTCGGTAATCGTCGGGTGCGTTCGGTGGGTGAACTGGCGGAAAACCAGTTCCGTGCCGGTTTGGTTCGGGTTGAACGCGCGGTGAAGGAACGCTTGAATCAGGCTGAAAGCGATAATCTGATGCCGCACGATCTGATCAATGCGAAGCCGATCTCCGCCGCCATCAAGGAGTTCTTTGGTTCCAGTCAGCTGTCGCAGTTTATGGATCAAACCAATCCCCTGTCCGAGATTACGCACAAGCGTCGTATTTCCGCCTTGGGCCCGGGAGGTTTGACACGGGAGCGTGCAGGTTTTGAAGTGCGCGACGTGCATCCGACACATTACGGCCGGGTTTGCCCGATCGAAACCCCGGAAGGCCCTAACATTGGTCTGATCAACTCTTTGGCGTTGTTTGCTCGAACCAATGAGTACGGTTTCATCGAAACGCCTTATCGGAAAGTCATCGATCACAAGGTTTCGGATGAAATTGAATATTTATCCGCGATCGAAGAAAGTCAGTACGTGATCGCTCAGGCGAATGCGCCGCTGGATGCTAAAGGACGTTTTGTCGACGATCTGGTGTCTTGCCGAAATCGCAACGAATTCACGCTGTCGTCGCCCGAGCGGATTCAATATATGGACGTCGCCCCGTCACAGATCGTTTCGGTCGCCGCTTCGCTGATTCCTTTCCTTGAACACGATGATGCAAACCGAGCCTTGATGGGATCGAACATGTCGCGCCAAGCCGTGCCTTGTTTGCGGCCGGATAAACCGTTGGTTGGGACGGGGATCGAGCGCACCGCTGCTGTCAACTCGGGCACCGTCGTCACCGCGCATCGTGGCGGTATGGTTGATTACGTCGATGCGAGCCGAGTTGTAGTGCGCGTCAATGATGACGAAACGCAGAGTGGGGATGTTGGCGTCGATATTTACACCCTGACCAAATATCAGCGTTCCAACCAGAACACCAATATCAATCAGCGTCCTTTGGTGCGTCTGGGCGACAAGATCGCCAAGGGCGACGTGATAGCCGATGGCGCTTCGACCGACAAAGGTGAATTGGCGTTGGGCCAGAACATGCTGGTCGCGTTTATGCCCTGGAACGGCTACAACTTCGAAGACTCGATACTGATCTCCGAACGTGTGGTTGCTGAAGACCGTTACACCTCAATACACATAGAGGAGCTTTCACTGGTAGCGCGCGATACCAAGTTAGGTGCTGAAGAAATCACCCGCGATATTTCCAGCCTGTCGCAATTGCAGATGGGGCGGATGGATGAAGCCGGGATTGTTCACGTAGGTGCTGAAGTGCAAGCGGGTGACGTTTTGGTTGGCAAAGTGACCCCGAAGGGTGAAACCCAACTCACGCCCGAAGAGAAGTTGTTGCGGGCAATCTTTGGTGAAAAAGCGTCTGACGTGAAAGACACTTCACTGCGTGTGCCTACGGGCATGAGTGGTACGGTGATCGACGTGCAGGTGTTCACGCGCGAGGGCATTGAGCGAGATAGTCGCGCCAACGAGATCATTGACGAAATGCTGCGCAAGTATTCGAAGGACTTGGCCGACCAGATGCGTATCGTGGAAGAAGATGCGTTCTCGCGTATGCGCCGCATGCTGCTCGGCAAGAGTGCAAAGGGCGGCCCGAAGAAACTGGCCAAGGGCGCAGAGGTCACCGGCGAATACCTGGATGGTCTAAGCCCGCACGACTGGTTCGATATTCGCGTGTCCGATGAAGATCTGGCGCGTCAAATGGAAGGCGTACAGGATTCACTTGAAAAGCAGCGCGCCGAGTTTGGTCGGATGCTGGAAACCAAGAAAAAGAAGTTGACCCAGGGCGACGAATTGCCGCCAGGGGTGATCAAGATGGTCAAGGTCTATCTGGCTGTCAAGCGTCGCTTGCAGCCAGGCGACAAGATGGCTGGTCGACACGGTAACAAGGGTGTGATCTCGAAGATTGTGCCGGTTGAAGACATGCCTTTCATGGCCGATGGCACACCGGTTGATATCGTATTGAATCCGTTGGGGGTGCCGTCTCGGATGAACGTCGGCCAGATTCTCGAAACCCATTTGGGATGGGCAGCGCGAGGATTGGGTGAGCGCATCAATGGCATGCTGCTAGCACATGCCAAAGCTTCGGAAATACGCAAGTTTCTTGACAAGGTATACAACGCATCGGGTAAACAGGAAGACATCAAGAGTCTGACTGATGCCGAAATTATGGAAATGGCCGGCAATCTGACCAAGGGCGTACCGTTTGCAACGCCGGTGTTTGATGGTGCTTCAGAAGAAGAGATCAAAACCATGCTTGATCTCGCTTATCCGGATGATGATCCAAGGACCAAGCAAGTCGGTTTCACGCCCGCCAAGACACAAGTGCAACTCTACGATGGACGAAGTGGTGAACCCTTCGACCGTACGGTTACGGTTGGCATCATGCATGTACTGAAACTGCATCATTTGGTCGATGACAAAATGCATGCGCGTTCAACCGGTCCTTATTCCCTCGTTACCCAACAACCGCTGGGTGGTAAGGCGCAGTTTGGCGGTCAGCGGTTCGGCGAGATGGAAGTCTGGGCGCTGGAAGCTTACGGTGCGGCTTACACCTTGCAGGAAATGCTTACCGTCAAATCGGACGACGTTTCCGGACGCACCAAGGTGTACGAGAACATCGTCAAGGGCGAGCACAAGATCGATGCGGGGATGCCTGAATCTTTCAATGTGCTGGTGAAGGAAATTCGCTCGCTCGCGATCGACATCGATCTGGAACGTTATTGATCCGTCGGGAAAAGGGAATATTGAAATGGAAGCTAACGCCAAGTTACGCGTAATTCATGACGATTTTCTCCTTTCTCCTACAAAAGTTAGTCCCTAACGGGGGAATGAAACGATGAAAGCACTACTCGATCTCTTCAAGCAGGTCACCCAAAACGAGGAATTCGATGCCATCAAGATCGGCCTCGCCTCGCCCGAAAAGATCCGCTCCTGGTCTTTCGGTGAAGTGAAGAAGCCGGAAACCATCAACTACCGGACCTTCAAGCCGGAGCGAGACGGATTATTCTGCGCCAAGATTTTTGGCCCGATCAAGGATTACGAATGTCTCTGCGGCAAATACAAGCGCCTGAAGCATCGCGGTGTTATTTGTGAAAAGTGTGGAGTTGAAGTCACTCAGGCCAAAGTCCGTCGCGAACGCATGGGCCACATTGAACTGGCCAGCCCAGTCGCGCATATCTGGTTCTTGAAATCGTTGCCCAGTCGACTCGGCATGGTGCTGGACATGACCTTGCGCGACATCGAACGCGTGCTCTATTTCGAAGCATTTGTCGTCACCGAACCGGGTATGACGCCGCTGAACAAATGCCAGTTGCTGACGGAAGAGGATTACCTCGCCAAACTGGAAGAGTATGGTGACGAATTCAAAGCTGGCATGGGTGCCGAGGGTGTGCGCGATCTGCTGAAAGGCATTGATCTGCCGGTCGTGGTCGAGCAGTTGCGCAGCGATCTGTCGAAGACCAGCTCCGAAACTAAGATCAAGAAATTTGCCAAGCGCCTGAAAGTGCTGGAAGCGTTCATGAAGTCGGGCATTCACCCTGAATGGATGATTCTGGAAGTTCTTCCGGTATTGCCGCCTGAACTGCGTCCGCTGGTGCCGCTGGATGGTGGTCGTTTCGCTACGTCCGACCTGAACGATCTGTATCGCCGTGTCATCAACCGCAACAACCGTCTCAAGCGTCTGCTGGAGCTGAAGGCTCCGGACATCATCGTGCGCAACGAGAAGCGCATGTTGCAGGAATCCGTCGATTCCCTGCTCGACAACGGTCGTCGCGGCAAAGCCATGACCGGTGCCAACAAGCGTCCGCTGAAATCGCTGGCCGACATGATCAAGGGCAAGGGCGGTCGTTTCCGGCAGAATCTGTTGGGCAAACGCGTCGACTACTCAGGTCGTTCGGTCATCGTCGTCGGCCCGACTCTGAAGTTGCATCAGTGCGGCCTGCCGAAATTAATGGCGCTGGAACTGTTCAAGCCATTCATCTTCAATCGTCTGGAAGTTATGGGTCTGGCCACCACGATCAAGGCTGCCAAGCGCATGGTGGAAGATGAAGAACCGGTAGTGTGGGACATCCTGGAAGAGGTTATCCGCGAGCATCCGGTTATGTTGAACCGGGCGCCGACACTGCACCGCCTCGGCATTCAGGCTTTCGAGCCGGTACTGATTGAAGGCAAGGCAATTCAGTTGCATCCGCTGGTTTGTACCGCCTTCAACGCCGACTTCGACGGTGACCAGATGGCCGTTCACGTGCCGTTGTCGCTGGAAGCGCAGATGGAAGCGCGCACCCTGATGCTTGCCTCGAACAACGTGCTGTCACCCGCTAACGGCGAACCTATCATCGTGCCGTCGCAGGATATCGTGCTCGGGCTGTATTACATGTCTCGCGAAAAGATCAATGCCAAAGGCGAAGGTATGATGTTCGCCGATACCGACGAACTTCGTCGCGCATGGCAATCCGGTCTTGTCGACATCAACGCACGTGTCATCGTTCGCCTGAAAGAGCGACTGTTTGATGAGACAGGCAAGGTATACGAACGTGTCAAGCGTTACGAAACTGTGGTGGGGCGTGCGTTTCTGTCTGAAATATTGCCTATAGGCCTGGATTTTCCGCACATCAACCGGGTAATGAAGAAGAAAGAAATTTCCAAGCTGATCAATGCCAGTTTCCGCAAGTGCGGCATGAAAGAAACAGTCATGTTTGCCGACAAGCTGATGTACACCGGCTTCTCCATGGCTGCCCGCGGTGGCATTTCAATCTGCATGCAAGACATGTTGATGCCGCCGCAAAAGCAGGCCATTCTGACTTCGGCAGAAAACGAAGTGAAGGAAATTCAGTCCCAGTACACATCGGGTTTGGTAACTGATGGCGAGCGTTACAACAAGGTTGTGGATATCTGGGGTCAGGCTGGTGACAGAGTCGCCAAGGCCATGATGGATCAACTGTCAACGGAGTTAACAGTTGATCGTGAGGGCAATACCGTCAAGCAGGAATCATTCAACTCAATTTACATGATGGCCGACTCGGGCGCTCGCGGCTCCGCAGCACAGATTCGTCAGCTTGCCGGTATGCGTGGTCTGATGGCGAAGCCGGATGGTTCCATTATTGAAACACCAATCACGGCGAATTTCCGTGAAGGCCTGAACGTCTTGCAGTACTTCATTTCAACCCATGGCGCACGAAAGGGCTTGGCTGATACCGCGTTGAAAACAGCAAACTCAGGCTACCTGACCCGTCGTTTGGTTGACGTCACGCAGGATCTCGTTATTACAGAGAACGATTGCGGCACAACTAATGGCATGTACATGAAGGCCTTGGTCGAAGGTGGTGACGTAGTCGAACCGCTGCGGGATCGTATTCTCGGTCGAGTCGCTGCTTTTGATGTGGTTCATCCTGATACGGGTGAAACAGTTATTGATGCCGGCGAATTGCTTGATGAAGCTAAAGTCGATCTGATTGATGAGTTGGGTATCGATGAAGTAAAGGTTCGCACTCCATTGACCTGTGACACACGCTGGGGTTTGTGCGCAAAATGCTATGGACGCGATCTTGGGCGCGGCTATCAGATCAATGCAGGTGAAGCTGTTGGTGTTATTGCCGCACAGTCTATTGGTGAGCCAGGAACTCAGCTTACTATGCGTACATTCCATATCGGTGGAGCAGCTTCGCGGTCCGCTGCGGCATCGCAGTTGGAAGGCAAGTCTGCGGGCACCATTCGTTTCTTGCCCAGCATGCGTTACATCAGCAATGCTAAAGGTGAACAGGTTGCGATTTCACGCAATGGCGAAGTGTTGATCGTCGATGATAACCAACGTGAACGTGAACGCCACAAAGTCCCCTACGGCGCAACTTTGGCGGTTAAAGATGGCGATATAGTCAAAGCGGGTACTGCATTGGCAAATTGGGATCCGCATACCCGACCTATCATTACTGAATACTCCGGGCGAGTTAAATTCGAGAATGTTGAGGAAGGTGTGACCGTTGCGAAACAGATTGATGATGTTACTGGTTTGTCGACTTTGATCGTCATTGATGGAAAGCGTCGTGGCTCAACTCAAACCAAGGGAGTTCGTCCGCAGGTTCGCTTGCTGAGCGACGAAGGTCAGGATGTCAAGGTTTCCGGTACCGATATCAGCGTCAATATCACCTTCCAGGTCGGGTCGCTGATTACGGTTAAAGATGGCCAGGAC
>JAIFKV010000008.1 GCA_020049415.1 Betaproteobacteria bacterium | reverse complement strand
TATCGATTATTTTCAGCGCCAATGCCGATGAACAAGGAATCAGGTATTCAGAGGGTGGTCCAGCGCTTCGCATCCGCCCTTCCGGAGCGCCGTTGGTTGCGCTGAGTTCAATCAGAGGTTCCTGCCGAAACGATAGCGCGCAGATCGGATACGTCGGCGGCCTATAAATCCGGGCGCGCGGCGACGACACGGTCGCGTCCACTCGACTTGGCGCTGTACAGCGCTTTGTCGGCGCGTGCGGCGAGGGCTTCCTGGTCGCGGTCGGAGGCCGTTCGTGTTGCTACGCCGATGCTGACGGTGATGGGAAAACGTTTGTTTTCTTCACCATAGCGGCCGGCGCGCACTTCCCGCACGATGCGTTCACTCAACTGAATGGCGTCGGCCAGCGACGTATTCGGGCCGATCACGCAGAACTCTTCGCCGCCATAACGGAACACCACATCATCCTTGCGGCAACTGCGCTCGATTGCGCGCGCGATCTGGCTCAGCACCAGGTCGCCCACTTCATGGCCAAAGTTGTCGTTGACCTGCTTGAAGTGGTCGATGTCCAGCATCAAACAAGACAGCGAGGTGCCACTGTGCGCCGAAAACGACCATTCCTGGGCGAAGCGATCGAGGCCGTAACGGCGGTTGTGCAGTTTGGTCAACGGGTCGGTGTGGGCTTCATGCAACAAACGCCGATTGCTTCTGGCCCAATCTCCAGAAGAACGGATCACCGATTCGCGCTCTGCGCGCACCGCCCCTTGCAGCGACACCACCCGCTGCGCCGAGTTGATTCGCGCCAGCAACGCCGCCTCGCTGTAGTTCAGCAACAGGTAGTCCGAAGCGCCCGCCAGCATCAGATTGGCGACACCGGCCTCGGCTTCGGCGGGGATCATGGCGATGCAGTAGATCTGGCGACTCGCTTCGCCGACACGCAATTCACGCAGCGTTTTCACCGCCGCTTCGCCGCAGTCGGGCAGTTCCACCATCATCAGGTCGGGCCGATGTTCGCGCAGCAGTCGCAAAGCGCCGTCCCGATCATTCGCAAGCTCCACCACCAGGCCCATGCCGGAGAGGGTTTCCGCCAACGCGCGCAGATGTGCGGCATCGCGGGTAATCAACGCGACCCGCATCGGCAGCACGACCAGCGCGGATAGATTGACGTCTTGCGTCGGATCGGGCGGCATTCCGAGCAGCAATTTGACGTCGCTGAAATCATGCGTCGGCAGATGCAGTTCGCGGCCCCAGTCTTGCCACTGGGCGACAACGTTTTCTACCAGCGGTGGCACCTGTTGGTCTTCCAGCCCGATCTGGGCGGCGGCATGGTAGAGCGAGGGCACCTGTTCCCAGCGTTGTGCCGCGTCCAGATTGAGCAAAGCGCCCACCTTGCCGGCGAAGTGCAACGCGGCGGTCAGCGTCTGCGCGCGTGAACCGGCAGAGAATGGCGCGGCGGTCGGCATTTCGTGATAACGCACGGCCTGATAGAAAATTTCCGGCAGCCCCCAATCCTGCAGCAACTCGGCCGAGAGTTCGGCATGGTCGAGTCCGAAACTGTTGCTTTCAGCCTGGCATAGCGCCGGCGCGGAAAGGCCTAGCCGCAACATGCTGTCATAGTCTTGGGGGAACACGGTCGCCAGCGCCAGCCGACCGATGCCGGCCAACAGACCACAGGTGAAGCTCTCGTCCGGCGGACATTGAGCCTGGGTTGAAACGTGCTGCGCGGTGATGCCGGTGGCCAGCGAGGAGGTCCAATAGCCGAGATAATCGAACGCGGTGCAAGCACCGCTGCGGTAATGGTCGACCAGGGAGAAACCCAGCGCGATCTGGCGCACCCGGAACAGGCCCAGAAATACAATGGCATGCGGCAGCGAGGCGATCCGGCGGAGGCTTCCGCCGTGTACCGCATTGGCGTAGCGCAGTATCCGCCCGGACATCGCCGGGTCGGTCTGCACCAGGTGCGTCAAGGTCTGGATGCTGGCATCGTGTTTTTGCGTCAACTCCAGCACCGCCAGCGCCACGCCCTGCGGCGAAGGCATCATGCCGCCGGCTTTCAAGGTCTCGAAACGGGCGCGGGCTTCTTCAATCATGACATTCCCTGAGGCTGATCCTAAGGGGGAATTATCATTGAATCTGCGGTTGAACGCGGTCGAGTAGGGGGCGGAATTTCATTCCCTGGCAAAGCCCGCCGCCAGGCGACCGCTTTGCCGCTACAGAAATACTGAACTGATTATTCAACGATCTTGTTGATTGGCAGCTCGATGATGCCGCGCGCGCCGGCCTGGTAAAGCTGAGGAAACAGTTCGCGCACGTATTTCTCTTCCACCACCGTGCTGAGTTCCACCCAGTCCGGGTCCACCAGAGTCGATAACGTCGGCGTGGCGAGCGCGGGGAGCAGACGCAGGACATCGTCGAGATTCTCGCGCGGCACATTCATCGACAGCAATACCCGCGTCGCGGCGGCGATGGCACCCTTCAGCAGCATCAGCAAACGGTCGATCTTGGCGTGTTTCCAGGCGTCCGCCAGCGCGGCGTGATTGGCGATGAAGCGCGGCGTGCTCTCCAGCACCACATGCAGCACCTTGAGGTTATTGGCGCGCAGCGAGGAACCGGTCTCGGAAACATCGACGATGGCATCGGCCAGAATCGGCGGTTTCACTTCGGTTGCGCCCCATGAAAACTCCACCTCGGCGTTGACGCCATGCTGCTCAAGAAAATGCCGCGTCATGCCCACCGCTTCGGTGGCGATGCGCTTGCCATGCAAATCTTTCACCGAGTTGAAGGGCGCATCTTCCTTCGCCGCCATCACCCAGCGCACCACCCCGTAGTTCGGCCAGGGGGCGCGTAAATCGGCCAGTTCTGCCACATCGGCGCCGGTTTCCAGAATCCAGTCCAGCCCGGTGATAGCGCAATCGATAATCCCCTGGCCAACGTAGCGCGCCATTTCCTGCGGGCGAATAAGGATGCATTCGATTTCTGCGTCATCGATGTCCGGGTAATACGACCGGCCCGAAATCCGCAAATCAAAGCCGGCGCGGACAAACAGTTTCTGGGTGGTGTCTTGCAGGCTGCCTTTCGGGATGCCCAGACGCAAAGTGTGTTTTTTGTTCATGATTTTTCGTTTCTGAATTGTTTGAACCGCTGCTGGAAAAGCGCATCGCAAAAAAAGCTGGGCAGGCCGCAAAGCCTGCCCAGCTGCATGCGTTCAACCGATCAAAGTTCGCGCGAGATCATCCTGACGGCGTCGTCCTCGGGGTGCGGCTCGACCTTGAAGCCAAGCCCGTGGCAGAGCTTCAGCATGCGGGTATTGGACTTCAACACCTCGCCTTCAATCGTCCGCAGGCCCTTGGTGCGAGCAAGATCCATCAGCACATCCATCAGTTTGTGGCCAATACCCTGATGCTGCCAACGATCATCGACCACCAGCGCAAATTCGCAGGAGGTGCCATCCGGATTCACCGCATAGCGCGCCACGCCGAGTTCGATCTGCTTGTCTTCCTGCTCGGTCACCACCAGCAGCGCCATTTCGCGGTCGTAGTCGATCTGCGTCAAACGCACCAGCATGCTGGGCGAGAGTTCCTGAACCGCGTCCATGTAACGGAAATACTTGGTTTCGGAAGACAACCCACGCACGAATTCCTGGGTCATATCCGCATCTTCCGGGCGCATTGGACGAATGACGACATTGGCGCCGTTGGGCAACTGCCAATGCATCAGCAGATGCGCGGGGTAAGGGTGAATCGCCATATGGCTGTAACGATCCGCAGTCGGTGCGCGCGATTTGATGATGATCCGCGCATCGGCGGCGAGTGCGCCATTTTCGTCAATCAGCAAGGGATTGATGTCGAGTTCATCCAGCCAGGGCAGCGCGCACACCATTTCCGAAACGCGCAGCAGTATGCCTTCCAGCGCCTTGAGGTTCACCGCCGGACGGTTACGGAATTTTCCGAGCAGCTTGTAGACGCGGGTACGCTTGACCAGATCGTCGGCCAGCATATGGTTCAACGGCGGCAGCGCGACGGCGCGATCCTGCACCGCTTCGACGTCCACCCCGCCAGCGCCGAACATGATGACCGGCCCCAGCACCGGATCGGTCGAGACGCCGATCAGCACTTCGCGCGCATTCGGCCGCGTCACCATCGGCTCGATCACTACGCCGTCCAGTTTGGCGTCCGGCTGATGTTTATGGACTTCCGTCATCATCCCCATGTAGGCGTTGCGAACCGCCTGACCGTTGGAAAGCCCCAAACGCACGCCACCGACATCCGATTTATGGCTGATCTGCTGTGAATTGATCTTCATCACCACCGGGAAGCCCATCTGCTGCGCCATCAACATCGCCTCGGTCGCATCGCGAGCGATCAAGGTTTGCGCGACCGGGATATGGAAGGAAGAAAGCAAGGACTTGGATTCCACCTCGGTCAGCGTATGCCGACCTTGCGACAGCGCGCTTTCAATGATCATGCGCGCGCCTTCGACATCGGGTTCCGCCTGTTGCGACAACGATGCCGGGGTCTGCATGAGGAGGCGTTGGTTTTCATAGAACGCCGACAGGAAGGAGAACACTTCGACAGCGGGTTCCGGCGTCGTGAAATAAGGAATGCCGGCTTCCTTGAACAATCTGCGCCCTTCGGCAACCTGGCTTTCGCCCATCCAGCAACTCAGCACCGGTTTGTTCGACTGCTTTGCCACCTCGATCACCGCTTGCGCGGCTTCGGCCGGCTTGGTCATCGCCTGCGGCGTCAACATCGCCAGCACGCCATCGACGCCGGGGTCGGCCAGACAGGCTTCCAGCGCCGCCTGATAACGCGCCGCGCCGGCATCCCCGATGACATCGATCGGGTTGCCGTGCGACCAGGTCGGCGGCAAGGCCAGATTGAGTTTTTCCATCGTCGGCGCCGACAACTCGGCCAGACGAACGCCAACATCCATCGCCAGATCGGTGGCCATCACACCGGGGCCGCCGCCGTTGGTGACGATGGCGAGACGATTGCCGGTCGGCTTGATGTGGGTGGACAGCGCGCGCGCGCAGGCGAACAACTGCATGATGGTCTTCACCCGCACCACGCCGGCGCGGCGCACCAGCGCATCGAACACCGCATCGGAACCAGCCAACGCACCGGTGTGCGACTGCGCGGCTTTGGAACCTTCCTCGTGCCGGCCAACCTTGATCATCACGATGGGCTTCAGCCGCGACACGGCGCGCAACGCGCTCATGAAGCGGCGCGCATCACGAATACCTTCGATGTACAGCAAGATGCCTTTGGTCTGCGGGTCGTAAGCCAGGTAGTCGAGAAGTTCGCCGAAATCGAGATCGGCGGAAGCGCCGGTCGAAATCACGCTGGAAAAACCGATGCCGTTCGATTCGGCCCAGTCCAGCATCGCCGTACACAGCGCGCCGGATTGAGACACCAGCGCCAGATCGCCGGGCAGCGCGGTGCCCAGGGCGAAGGTGGCATTCAGGCCGATGGAGGGACGCTGCACGCCCAGGCAGTTGGGGCCGATGAAGCGGATGCCATGTCTTTTGGCGGTAGCGGAAATGGCTTCTTCCAGCACGATGCCGGCGGCGCCGATTTCACGAAAACCGGCAGACAGCACGACGACATTGCGCACACCGCGCTTGCCGCATTCATCCATGATGCCGGAGACCGAAGGCGCCGGGGTGGCGATGATCGCCAGATCCGGCGTTTCCGGCAGATCGCTGGCAGTGGCGTAACACTTTTCGCCGAGCAGGATGTCGTACTTCGGATTGACCGGGTAAACCGGGCCGGTAAAGCCGGATTTGCGCAGATTGGCGTAAATCACGCCGGCAACGGAATCTTCGCGCGCACTGGCGCCAAACACGGCCACGGAACGGGGAGACAACAAGGAGTGCAGATAATGGCTGGACATCGATCGCTTTCAGTAATCGGTAAACGGGTGGATATGAACAAGAAATGAAGGCTTTGAGGGTTAATGCTATGCCACAAAGAGTTACAGTTCTATCTACAAAACATATATTGAATATTGATTCTTGCAACGCAACAATTTTTTATGCATACAGCCTACATCAGCCACCCCGAATGTCTGAAACACGACATGGGCCATTTTCATCCGGAAAGTCCGGCCCGTCTGCGCGCCATCGATGATCGCCTGCATGCCGCGCGCCTTTACGATTACCTGGCCCACTACGACGCCCCGCTGGTGCATCGCAGCCATCTTCTCAGAGTGCATGATGCCGCGTATATCGATGCCGTCGAAGCGGCCTCGCCTTATGAAGGCACGCAAGAACTGGACCACGACACGCTGATGAATCCGCATACGCTGGCAGCCGCCTTTCATGCCGCCGGCGGCGCGGTGATGGCGGTAGACCGAATCATGCGCGGCGATGCCCGCAATGCCTTCGTCGCCTGTCGCCCGCCTGGCCACCATGCCACCCGCAATCAGGCCAGCGGCTTCTGCATTTTCAACAACGTCGCTGTCGCTGCGGCGCATGCCCTGACCGCGCATGGGCTGGCGCGGGTCGCTATTGTCGATTTCGATGTGCATCACGGTAATGGCACCGAAGACATCTTCAAGGACGACGACCGCGTCATGCTGTGCTCCACCTTCCAGCATCCGTTTTACCCATTCTGCGGCGCGGATAGCTCGAATCAACACATCATCAACGTGCCGCTGCCGGCGGGCACCACCGGCAAGCGTTATCGGGAAGTGTTCGCCGCCGAAATTCTGCCGCGCCTGGAAGCCTTTCAGCCGGAAATGCTGTTTATATCAGCCGGCTTCGACGCGCATCGTGAAGACGACATGGGGCAGTTCGGCCTGATGGAGTCCGATTACATCTGGATTACCGAGCAAGTCATCGATGTCGCCGCCCGGCATGCGCAGAATCGCCTGGTTTCCGTCCTCGAAGGCGGCTACGACCTGAGTTCGCTCGGACGCAGCGTCGCCGCGCATATCAAGGTGCTGGCGGATCTGTAGTGCAGTCTGGCAATTGACTCGATACGAAACCATGTCTACTTCCGCCATCTCGCCAACCTGACATAGCCCCTGTCTTGGCGGGTCTGTTCCTTCCCGCTGGCAGCAATCCCCATCGCCAGCCTGGAGATGATCACGGACGCTTGAATTTGACGTAAAGCTTTCGTCACCCCCTGTAAAGAGGCAGAGGGTAGAAACCAGGCAAGCATCGAAAGCAGATCATGGGTTCATGAATCTGCGCAACACATCTGGATGTCTCTATATAGGAGGGATCAGGGACGCAAGCGCGGTGGCACGGTCTACGAACGCTGTAGCTACAGGATTTACACCCCTCGATCGTCAAACGATCCCGTCTTCGCACCACACCGCATCGCCCACCCCAATTTCTCCGCCGACCAGAATGCGTGCATTCATGCCGCCATGACCGCGCATGGCGTTGTAGCCGCCGGGGCCGAGCAGTTCTTCCATCCGCGAACAGGGTGCGCAGGCACCCGTTATTTCCAGGACCACCTGTTCGCCAATGCGGATAAACAGAGGCGCGTCCTTGAACAAGGATCGCGCCGCCAGCAGATTGAGGCCGGAGACCAGCAGATTCCGCCGCAGCAAGGCGGCGTCGAGTTCAGACAATCCGGCGAAAGCCGCAATTACTGGAAGGTGTTCGGCCTGGATCAAGGTGATCTGACGTTTGCCGCCTTCTGGCCGCGCCGGCGCGCGGCTTGCCGCATGATCACCCTGCAAGCCTTGTCCGGCCAGGACGACGGCATGACTTACCGATTCAATCGGGGTACGCCGTTGCGGACGCAGATAAATGGCCTCTATCCGGCCCGGACGAGGAAATCGGCCGGAGAGCTGGCGTAAGCTGGTGGCGGCGGAAACCGCTGCGCTGGTCATGTTTTAACCCAGCAAAACCAAACCCCAGACTACCAGCACGTTGATCAACGCGATCAGCACCGCAGCGCTGCCGATATCCTTGGCACGCTTGGCAAGCTGATGATTTTCAAGCGAAATACGATCAACCGTGGCCTCGATGGCGGAGTTGATCAGTTCGACGATCAGCACCAGCAAAACGCTGGCAATCATCAGCGCGCGCTCCATTGGCGCTTCGGCAAGAAACAGCGCCAACGGCACCAGCACCGCCGCCAGCAGACTTTCCTGCCGAAAAGCATCTTCATGCTTCCAGGCTGCGGCAAAACCCTCTATCGAATAAAACAGTGCGTTCCAGACTCGTTTCAGGCCGGTTTTACCCTTGTGCGGACTTTCTTTCAGCGGACTTTGTTGGCCCGCCGCAATGGCGGGCGAGTTGGTTTTTTTTACACCAATGGCCTTGCTCGGACTCCGTTTCGGCGCGTTCACGCTGCTTTCCAGACCAGATCAAGTTCACGCGCGGCCTTGACATCATCCAGCCGGCGCGACGGCAGTTTGTGCGGCGCCGATTTGACCAGGTCGGGCTGGCTTTCGGCTTCACGTTTGACGGCGATCATTGCCTGCACAAAGGCATCCAGGGTTTCTTTGCTTTCGGTCTCGGTCGGCTCGATCAGCAAACATTCCGGCACCAGCATCGGGAAGTAAGTGGTTGGCGCATGGAAACCGTAATCCAACAGACGCTTGGCGAAATCCATTGCCGAGATGCCGGTTTCGTCCTTCAGCTTCTTCAACGTGACGATGAATTCGTGACTGGCGCGGCGTTCCGGGAAAGCCAGCTCGAAGCCGGCCTTTTTCAGTTCCGCAGACAGGTAGTTGGCGTTCAGCGCAGCGAACTCAGCCACCCGCTGCATACCGCGTCCACCCAGCATGCGGGCATAAATATAGGCGCGCAGCAGCACGCCCATGTTGCCGCCGAATGCGCTCATGCGGCCGATGCTTTGCGGCGCCTCGGCCTCTTCGGCCCAGCGGTAAAAGTCGCGCTCATTGATGACATAGGGAATCGGCAAAAACGGCATCAATCGTTCCGACACCCCCACCGGCCCGGCACCCGGCCCGCCACCGCCATGTGGCGTCGAGAAGGTCTTGTGCAGATTCATGTGGATGACGTCGAAACCCATGTCGCCCGGCCGCACACGCCCGAGAATGGCGTTCAGGTTGGCACCGTCGTAATAAGTCAGACCACCGGCCTGGTGAACGATCTTTTGAATTTCAACGATGGTTTTTTCAAACACCCCCAGCGTCGACGGATTGGTCAGCATCAGGCCGGCGGTGTGTGGGCCGACGGCGGCTTGCAACGCCTCCAGATCGACGTTGCCCTGGCGGTCGGTGGGAATTTCTTTCACCACATAGCCGCACATCGTGGCAGTGGCCGGGTTGGTGCCATGCGCCGCGTCCGGCACGATGATTTCGCGCCGCGCGGTGTCGCCGCGTGCATCGTGATAGGCGCGAATCATCGCCACGCCGGCAAATTCGCCATGCGCGCCAGCCATCGGCGCCATGCTCACCGCCGCCATGCCGGTGACTTCCTTCAACATCTCCTGCAATTCATACAGGCTGAGCATGAAACCCTGACCAGTTGACACATCCGCCAGTGGATGCCGAGCGAGAAATTGCGGCAGCATGGCCAGCGAATTGCAGGCGCGCGGGTTGTATTTCATCGTGCATGAACCGAGCGGATAGAACTGGGTGTCGATGCTGAAATTCTTCTGGCTCAAGCCGGTGTAGTGACGCACCACATCCAGTTCGGAAGTTTCCGGCAACAGCGGCGGCGACTGCCGCAGCATGTCGGCCGGCAGATCATCAGCAAGCGGTGCGTAATAAGGCGCTTGGGCGTGGGCGCGGCGGCCGGGGTGAGCGTGTTCGAAGATGAGCATTTTCGGGTAAGGAGCGAATCAGCGAGTAGGGTGCGCCATGCGCACCATGAAACGTGAAGGGTGCGCATGGCGCACCCTTCGGAGGTTTAAAGCGGTTCGCCCTTGGCTGCCGCCAGTGCGGCATCGTAGATGGGTTCTTGTTTGATCTCGGGTACCAGTTCCGAGTAAACCACGCGGTCGTTTTCATCCAGCACGACGACAGCGCGAGCGGTGAGACCCGATAACGGTGGGTCCATGATCATGACGCCATAGTCTTTGTGGAAATCGCGGCCGCGCATGGTCGACAGGGTAACCACGTTTTTCAGCCCCTCGACAGCACAGGCGCGGTTCTGCGCGAAGGGCAGATCGGCGGAAATCACCAGCACCACGGTATTCGGCACAGCGGCCGCGAGTTCGTTGAACTTGCGCGCGGATGCCAGGCAAACCGGGGTATCCAGGCTGGGCACGATGTTGAGAATCTTGCGTTTGCCCCAGAAAGACGACAGGGAAACATCTTTTAGTTCTTTATCAACCAGCATGAAGGAATGCGCGGAATCGCCAACGCGCGGGAAATTGCCGCCGACCGAAATAGGTTCGCCGCCAAGGGTTACGGTTGCCATGATGTAGTCTCCTTTGGGTTGTGAATGGGTTAACTGGGTATTTACTTGTTTACTTGTGTTTACTTGTAAGCACAAGGCGGCACACCGGGTTCACGCCCGTTACGCCGACTGAGAATACGTTGCAATTGTTGCCGATACTGCTCCAGATCGTCATCGGTTTTGGTTTCCGTCGCGCAGACCAGTATGCAATCGGCCAACTCAGGATAGTCGCCGCCCAGCGCATAGCCGCCGAGGATGCTTTGGGCGCGCAAGGCGCGCAGCACATCATCGACCGGGGTTTTCACCCGAATCACCGCTTCATGAAAAAAAGGTGCGTTGAACACCCGCTCGACGCCCGGCACGGCAAGCAGTTTGTCGAGCAACGCCCGCGTCTTGGCATGCGACTCCAGCGCCACGCTTTTCAGCCCTTCCGGCCCCAGCAGCGACATGTGTATCGTCGCCGCAGTGACCAGCAAGCCTTGATTGGTGCAGATATTGGAGGTGGCCTTGGAGCGACGAATATGCTGCTCGCGCGCTTGCAGGGTCAAGGTGAAACCGGGCTGCCCATCGAGATCGACAGTACGCCCGACGATGCGGCCCGGCATTTGCCGCACCAGCGCCTGGCGGGTAGTCATGAAGCCGAAATACGGGCCGCCGGAAGACATCGGCACGCCTAGCGGCTGGCCGTCGCCGACGGCGATATCAGCGCCCTGGTTTTTGCCAACCACGCCCCAGCTTCCGGGCGGCTTCAGCAGCGCCAGCGCCAGCGGATTCACCACCGCAATCGCCAGCATGTTGTGCGCATGCGCCCAATCGGTGAGCGTGTCGACCGACTCCAGAGCGCCGAAGAAGTTGGGCTGCGGAATCACCAAGGCGGCATATTGGCTGGCATCAGCATCCGACATTGCCTCCAGCGCCGCAATATCGGTGATGCCGGTAGCGGCATCGAACGGCACGCTGACCAGTTCGATGTTCTGGTTCTTCACCGTTGTCCGCGTCACCGCCTGATATCGCGGATGCACCGTCGCCGGCATCAACACGCGGCGACAGCCCGCCTTGTTGGCGCGCACCGCCATCAGCACCGCCTCGGCCAGCGCAGAAGCGCCGTCGTAAAGCGAGGCATTCGACACATCCAGCCCGGTCAGACTGGCCATCATGGTCTGGTATTCGTACAGCAGTTGCAGCGTGCCCTGGCTGGCTTCCGCCTGATACGGCGTGTAGGCGGAGTAAAACTCGCCTCGCGTGACGATCTGCCACACCGCCGCCGGGATGTGATGCTCGTAGGCGCCTGCGCCGATGAAGTTGCTGTAGAAACCGTCCTGCGCCGCGCGGCCCTGCATCAGACGATTGACGCGCATTTCCGACAATCCTTCGGGAATGCCGGGCAAACCGCCGCAATTCAGGTCGGCGGGTATTTCATCGAACAACGCATCGGTGGACGGCGCACCGATACTCGCCAGCATGGCGGCGACATCGGCTTCGGTATGCGGAATGAAAGGCATGGTTTGGGAATGAAGTATGAGGGGTGAGAGACGAGAAAAAGCGAGGGGTCTCCCCCTCCCTCATTCTCCATCCCCATCACGAATTAATGGGCTTCCGATTCAACATGCGCCGCATAACCAGCGGCATCCATCAGGCCATCCAGATCGGCAACATTGGCCGGTTTCAGGGTAAACATCCAGGCCGCGTAGGCGTCCTGATTGATGCTTTCCGGACTGGCTTCGACCTCGGCGTTGGCAGACAGCACTTCGCCAGCGATCGGCGCGTAGACATCGGATGCGGCTTTCACCGATTCGACCACGGCACATTCTTCCCCAGCGGCAAGCTGACGACCGACCACCGGGTTTTCGACGAATACCATGTCACCCAGCAGGTCTTGCGCATGTTGCGTGATGCCGATGGCAACACTGCCATCCGCTTCCAGGCGGACCCATTCGTGCGACGGGGTGTATTTAAGATTGGCGGGGATGGTGGACATCAAGCGCTCCAGAGAAAAGACGAAAAATAAACGAATCAGGGATTATCAAATGGATTCAACAGACTGATGCCACAACCTTCAAAATCCTTGCTGTTTCGGGTCACCAGGGTCAAACCATGCGCTTGCGCGGTGGCGGCGATGAGCATGTCCGGCTGGTCGCGAACGATGCCGCGCAGCGAAAACACACCCCGCAATTGACCGGCGCGTCGAGCTACATCTTGATCGATCGGCAGCACCTTATGGTTATTCAAATAGGAGGTCAGCCAGGCATCCAGTTCCAGCGTCGGCCGGCGTGAAATGCCATACCAAAGTTCATCCACGCTGATGGCTGAAACATGATGCACGGCGACCGATTGCGACCAGGCCAGGACAGTGGCATTTGGCCGGCGGCGGGTCAGCTCGCTGATCACATTGGTATCGACCAGAAAATTCATTGGCCGGCAGCCTCCGGATACTCTTCTTCCAGCATCTCGACAAAAGTGTTGCGGCGGGTGGAGCGCGGCGGGATAAACAGACCATCTTCATAGCCCGCATCGGCGAGTAACTGCCGCAACTCGGCGAACTCCTCACCCAACGTTTTCGGCTGTTTTTGCGACGCCTTCCAGGCCTGATATTCGGCCATTTCTTCCGCCGCAATCAGTGCCGCAACCGGTGTTTTACGGTTGTAGATCCATTGCGGCTCGGTGTGGGCTTGCTTCACGACTTCCGAGAATCGCTGCTTGGCTTCGGCAATATTCCAGTTCATGGGCGCCTCATTCATGTCTATAAGTTGACTGAATTATAGACATGAAAGGGATTCAAACCAGCGCCTGGCCATTGCGCACGAACGGGTATTTCACCACCATCGCCCGCATCAGTTTGCCGCGCACTTCGGCCTCGACCGTGTCGCCGATATTCACCCCGACCGGCACCCGCGCCAAGGCGATCGAGCCATTCAAGGTTGGTGAAAACGAACCGCTGGTGATTTCGCCTTCGCCGTGTTCGGTAAACACCGATTGGTGGTTGCGCAGCACGCCGCGCTCGATCAGCTTGAGTCCGACCAGTTGCCGCGCGCGGGGCAGATGTAGCAGCGATTCCCTGCCAATGAAATCACGCTCGGACTTCAGGTCGACCGTCCAGGCGAGGCCGGATTCGAACGGCGAAGTCGCTTCGGTCATGTCCTGGCCATACAGATTCATGCCGGCTTCCAGACGCAAGGTATCGCGCGCGCCGAGGCCGCAGGGTTTAACGCCGGCATCCAGCAGAGCCTGCCAGAAGAATGGCGCAGCCTTCGCCGGCAGCATGATTTCGAAGCCATCCTCGCCGGTGTAGCCGGTGCGGGCGACGAGCATATTGCCGACCACCACGGCATTGAATGGCCGCATCGGTTCGGCCAGATCCTGCATGCCGGGCATCGCCTGCCACAACTTGGCGGCGGCATGCGGGCCTTGCACGGCGATCATCGCCAGGTCGCGGCGCGGCGTCAGCGCCAGATTTGGCGCGTACCTGGCCAGTTGAACTTCCATCCAGGCGAGATCCTTGTCGGCACAACCGGCGTTGAGCACGATGCGAAACCAGGCCTCGTTGAGAAAGTACACAATCAGGTCGTCCACCACGCCGCCGCCTTCGTGCAGCATGCACGAATACAGCGCTTTGCCGGTGGTTTGCAGTTTGTCGACGTTGTTGGCGAGCAGTTTTTTCAGGAAGTCGCGCGCACCTTCACCGGTCAGATCGACCGGCAGCATATGCGAGACATCAAACATGCCGGCGTCGCGCCGGACGATGTGGTGTTCTTCGATTTGCGACCCGTAATGGATGGGCATTTCCCAGCCGGAAAAATCCACCAGCTTGGCATCGGCTTCACGATGCTTCTGGTTGAGCGGGGTTTGTTTCAGGTCAGCCATGGTGGTTTCCTTGTTGAATTTCTTCGGCGAGATAAGAACTGCGTACCAGCGGCCCGGCCTTGACCCAGGCAAAACCCATTTCGCGCGCAGCAATTTCATATTCAGCGAATTCATCTGGCGGCACATAACGGGCGACCGGCAAATGATCCAGAGATGGGCGTAAATATTGGCCGAGCGCCAGGCGTTGCACGCCAACCGCGCGCAGATCACGCAGCACCGCCAGCACTTCTTCCCGGTTTTCACCGAGGCCCAGCATCAAGGCGGATTTAGCTTCCATCGAAGGCAAGCGAGCGGCGATTTCCAACAGGCGCAGCGAACGTTCGTACTTGGCGCCCTTGCGCGCCTCTTTGTACAAACGCGGCACCGTTTCGATGTTGTGACCCCAGATCAGATCACGTCGCGTTGCCGCCGGCAGCGCGCTCAGTGTTGCGCTGAACAGGTCGGCCGCGGCTGCCTGCACCTGACGGAAATCCGGGGTGAGGAATTCGACGCCGATGTCGGCACGTCGCAGGCGTAGTTCGCGCAGCGTATCGGCAAAGCAAGCAGCGCCGCCATCAGGCAGATCATCGCGATTGACCGAGGTCAGCACGACGAAATTCAGCTTCAGGTCGATGCAGGCTTCAGCGACCCGGCGCGGTTCGTCGGCATCCGCAGCGCTCGGTCGACCCGTCTTCACCGAACAAAAGGCGCAGGCGCGGGTGCAGGTATCGCCCAGCAACATGAAGGTGGCGGTGCCCCGACTCCAGCATTCGCCACGATTCGGGCAGCGCGCTTCTTCGCAGACGGTGTGCAGATCGCGGTCATGCACGGCGCGAGCTGTTTCAGGATAGAGCGTTTCACGGCCAAGGTTCTGCCGGATCCAGATCGGCATGCGGGTGACATTTGGTGTCCGATTGATCAAATCAGCGGGCAAGCCAGGCTCCAGAAAAATCATGGATAAGTCAGGTTAAGCGTATAGCCGGAGGCAACCAGATTGCCGATATCGAGATCGAGCCGAACCTCGCGCTCAATGCCCGGCGCCATGCCCGCCGGAATTTTGATGTCTTTCGGCAGATAGACAGCAGGCTTGAAAATCTGTCGCGCAACCGGCGCTTCGCGCATATCACTCAAGGTCAGCGTCATCGACGGCCAGGTTTGCGTTTGTCCAGTGCGATTGGTGAGCAGGAAGGTCAAACGCACGCGCGACTTTTGTTCCGGATCATGTTCCAGCGAAGAGGCGACGATGGCATCTTGCGTCAATTGGCGCGGCAGCGGTACGACACAATTCAACGGCTGGCATAGACGCTCCAACGCCGGGCGCGTGGCGGGCGCGGCGGCGACCAGTTCAGCGCGCAGAAAATAAGCCATTTGCAACACCAGCAACCCGACAAGCAGAAAAGCCAGAAAAGCATAAAACCAGAATTTCCAGGTTCGCGGTGGTCGGGCCGTTTTCGGCCACATTGGCTCAAACAGGATGTCCGACTGCGGTTTCTGTACTGTCAACGCCACGGTGTCGAGTGGCGCGGATGGATCAACATCGTCGGACGCTTCCGCCAAAGCAGCGTAAGCCTTCAGCCCCCCGGAACCGCTTGATCGAAGGCTGGCGACCTCGAAAAGCCGGCCCTCAACAGATTCGCTTCGACCGTCTTCGGCGTCATCGTCCGCAGCGATTGCTGCGGGTTCGGCTACATCAAACTTCGGTTTGGCGGGCTCGGCAGTTTCGGGCGAGCGGGCTTCGACATGGGTATGGGTATTGGCGTTGGCCGTTTCCAACGCGCCATCGACAGGCGGCGACTCCAGTTCCGGCAGCAGCGTATCGTAGGCGTTGAATACCGCGTTGCAGTGACCACAACGCACCAGCCCGCGCCGGGCTCCAAGGTGATCCTGGCTGACCCGGAAGGTAGTGCGGCACTCGGGGCAGGTCGTTTGCATTCGCTGAATTTAGCGCTTTGTTCCTGTCAGACAAACCCAACCGTCTTCTGTCGCCCAGAGCCGCATATCGAATAGCGCACCGTAGATGGCGATCAACTCGCTGGCTTGTTCAACCAGAATGCCGGACAGCGCGATGCGGCCGCCAACCTTGACTCGCCCGGCCAGCAAAGGCATCAAGGCCTTCAGCGGATTGGTCAGAATATTGGCGACAACGACATCGAACTCACCCGCCGGCATAGTGTCTGGCAGGAAAAACGCGGCTTCGACGTGATTGTTTTCCGCATTCGCACGTGAAGCGGTAATGGCTTGCGCATCGACATCGACGCCGACCACCTGGCCGGCGCCCAGTTTCTTCGCCGCAATCGCCAAAATGCCGGAACCACAACCGTAATCGAGCAGATTAATCGCATTTATAGGCGCATTAACCTGCCCGGTTAATGTCTGCTCCAACCATTTCAAACAGAGTCGGGTGGTGGGATGGCTGCCGGTACCAAACGCCAGGCCAGGATCAAGCACCAGCACAATGGCATCCGGATTGGGGGCTTGATGCCAGGACGGCACGATCCAGAGTCGATCCGAAATCGGGATCGGCTCAAACTGCGATTGGGTCAGACGCACCCAGTCTTGTTCAGCCACAACTTCAACTTCGCGTTCGGTGTCGCTGGCGAGATTCAGCTTGGCAATCAACGCTTCAACATCGGCATCCGCCTCCAGCAAAGCGACCACCCAGTTGCGTTGCCAGGCCTTGGGATCATCCAGACCGGGCTCGCCAAACTGGGCTTGCTCGGCATCGGTACCGGCATCGCGATCTTCAATCGAAACCGACAAGGCGCCGATCTCCATCAATGCGTCGGCGAGCGTCTCGGCAGTTTCACCATCGGCAGCCAGCTTCAACGAAATCCAGGGCATGGGCTGCGAGCTCCGCTCAGTGCTTGTTCAGGCCGAGTTTGTTTTCCAGATAGTGAATGCTGAAACCGCCCTCCAGCACCACCTGATCGACCAGCAATTCCTGATGCAGCGGAATATTGGTCTTGATACCGGACACGATCATCTCGGACAGCGCAATACGCATGCGGGCAATGGCCTGCTCGCGCGTCGCGCCATAGGTGATCAACTTGCCGATCATCGAGTCGTAATGCGGCGGCACATAGTAGTTCTGGTAAACATGCGAATCGACGCGCACACCAGGGCCGCCTGGGGCGTGATAGAGCGTGATGCGGCCGGGCGAGGGAACGAAGGTGAACGGGTCTTCGGCGTTGATGCGGCACTCCAACGCATGCCCCTTGAAGTGGATTTCCTTTTGCGTGTTGGCCAACGGCAGGCCAGCGGCGATACGGATGCTTTCCTGCACGATATCGACGCCGGTGATGAACTCGGTCACCGGATGCTCGACCTGCACCCGGGTGTTCATTTCGATAAAGAAAAACTCGCCGTTTTCATACAAGAACTCGAAGGTGCCTGCACCGCGATAGCCAATCTTGCGGCAGGCTTCGGCACAGCGCTCGCCAATCTTGTTGCGCAGCTTGACGTCGAGTCCGGGCGCCGGCGCTTCTTCGAGCACTTTCTGGTGGCGCCGCTGCATCGAGCAATCGCGCTCGCCGAGGTGGATGGCGTTGCCATGCGTGTCCGACAACACCTGAATCTCGATATGGCGGGGGTTGCCAAGGAACTTCTCCATGTACACAACCGGATTATTGAAGGCCGCGCCAGCTTCGTTCTGGGTCATCAGCACCGCCTGGACCAACGCCGCCTCGGTATGCACCACGCGCATGCCGCGACCGCCACCACCACCGGCCGCCTTGATGATGATCGGATAACCGATGTCCTTTGCTTGACGAATCCACTCATCCTGATCGTCCCCGAGCGCGCCGTCAGAGCCTGGCACACAGGGCACGCCGGAAGCTTTCATGGCGTCTTTGGCGGAAACCTTGTCACCCATCAGGCGGATGGTGTCGGGACGCGGGCCGATGAACACGAAACCGGAATTTTCGACGCGCTCGGCGAAATCGGCGTTTTCGGACAAGAAGCCGTAGCCGGGGTGGATCGCTTCCGCGTCTGTAACCTCGGCGGCGGCGATGATCGAAGGCACGTGCAGATAACTTTTGGCGGAGGGCGGCGGGCCAATGCACACCGACTCATCGGCCAGACGTACATATTTGGCTTCGGCATCGGCCTCGGAATGCACCGCTACCGTTTTGATGCCCATCTCGCGACAAGCACGCTGAATACGAAGGGCGATTTCACCCCGATTAGCGATCAGAACTTTTTCAAACATGGATTAACCCCAGGCAAGGGGGAAGATTCGAGGCGCAAGGCGCAAGAAGCAAGAAGCAAGGCGCCCTAAGCCCCTTGTGCCCTTGCCCCTGCTTGCCCCTTGCCATCTTTCATCCTTCCCGCATCAACCAATAATGAACAGCGGCTGACCGTATTCCACAGGCTGACCGTTTTCGATCAGGATGGCTTTGACGACGCCGGCGACATCCGATTCGATCTCGTTCATCAACTTCATCGCCTCGATGATGCACAAGGTTTCGCCATCCTTGACCGTCTGCCCGACCTCGACAAACGACTTGGCGTTGGGCGATGGCGTCCGATAAAAGGTGCCGACCATCGGCGACTTGACGATATGGCCTTCCGGTTGCGCCGGTTCGGCGGCGACAACTTCGGCGACCGGCTCGGCGGCATGCGTCGGCGACATCATTTGCGGCATCATATGCGGCGAGCCGTAAACCATCTGCCCAGCCAGCTTGCTGGTAATGCGAACTTTTTCTTCACCCTCGGTGATTTCCAACTCGGCGATGCCGGATTCTTGCACCAGGTCGATCAGTTTCTTCAGCTTGCGTAGATCCATGAATCAATCCTCCAAGGCGTGAAGTGCATAGCCCAGGGCGAACAAATACCCCATCGCGCCGAGTCCAGAGATGACGCCCACCGCCTTGTCGGAAAAATACGACTGCTGACGGAAGGCTTCACGGGCATGGACATTGGATAAATGCACTTCGATAAAAGGAATGGCAACCCCCGCCAACGCATCGCGCAAAGCCACGCTGGTATGGGTAAAAGCGGCGGGGTTGATGATGATGAAACCCGTGTTGTCTTCGCGCGCGGCATGCACACGTTCAAGCAGAAGATGCTCGGCGTTGCTCTGAAAGCAGTTCACCGCAACGCCAACCGCGACGCCTTGTTCAATCAAAGCGGCATCGATATCCGCCAGCGTCTGGTTGCCATAATGCTCGGGTTCGCGAATACCCAACAGATTCAAATTGGGGCCATGCAATACCAATACACTCTTGCCCGCTTTCTTGCTGGCAGAGTCAATGAAAGCCTCGACAGCGGGCTTTTTGGATGATTTTTTGGTATTCATTGATGTTCAACACGACAACTGTTTTTCAGTCTGTCCGTTGTGGAAACGGCGGCGATTGTGCCGGAATCCCGGCTTCAAAGTCCACCATTCCGCTTTGAAGTAACGTCTAACGCAATAAATCAATGATTTGCCGCAAAGCCTGGACTCAAACCAATATTCCAGGTTCAGGCAAAAGCCGGAAAGCGGCTAATATGGCGGGCCTTTTTTACATCCCATGTCGGCCACTTTTGCGCCGCCCGGAATCCACCAGACGCCACTATGCCCCGCTCGGACTCAAACCCCATGACCGCCACCGAACGCCGCGCCGCAGCCTCGCTGGCAGGTATTTTCGGCCTGCGGATGCTGGGCATGTTTCTGATTCTGCCGGTATTCGCACTCTATGCCGCAACGCTGCCCGGCGGCGACAACCATACCCTGGTCGGCCTGGCCTTGGGCATGTACGGTCTGACGCAGGCGATTCTGATGATTCCGTTCGGCATCGCATCGGATCGTTTCGGCCGCAAGCCGGTGATCATCGCCGGTTTGCTGATCTTCGCCCTCGGCAGTTTTTTTGCCGCCACCGCCACCGATCTTTGGGGCGTGCTGTTCGGCCGCGCCTTGCAAGGCGCTGGCGCCATCTCGGCGGCGGTCACCGCACTGCTGGCCGATTTGACGCGGGAAGAAAAACGCACCCAGGCGATGGCCATGATCGGCAGCACCATCGGCCTTGCCTTCGCCTTCTCGCTCGCCGCCAGCCCGGTGTTCTACCGCTGGATCGGCGTTCCCGGCATGTTCGCGCTGACTGGCGTGCTGGCCTTGTTGGCGATTCTGGTGGTCAAGTTTGTCACCCCCAATCCTGGCAAAACCGCGTTCCACTCCGATGCCGAAACCAACCCGGCGCGGCTCAAGGATGTCTTGCGCCAACCCGAATTGTTGCGTCTCAACTGGGGCATCTTTGCGCTGCATGCGGCGCAAATGGCGATGTTCATCGTGGTGCCGTTCGCCCTGGTCGATGGCGGCCTCGACGCTCAGCACCATTGGCAGGTGTATCTGCCGGTGTTGCTGGGTTCGTTGATCATTCTGGTGCCCGCCATCATCTATGGCGAAAAGCACGGCGGCCTGAAAAAGGTCTTCGTCGCCGCCATCGCGTTAATGCTGGCCGCGCAAATCGGCCTGGCGTTCTCCATGCATGAATTCTGGGGCGTCGTCGCGGCGCTGTTCGCCTATTTTGTCGCCTTCAACATCCTCGAAGCCAGTCTGCCTTCGCTGGTCTCTAAAATTGCCCCGCCGGAAGCCAAAGGCACGGCGATGGGCGTTTACAATACTTCACAAGCGCTGGGCCTGTTTTTCGGCGGCGCAGCCGGTGGCTGGCTGGCGCAGAACCAAGGCTTCGGCACGGTGTTCGCGTTCTGCTCGATCTTGATGGCGATCTGGCTGTTTCTGGCAGCGCGCATGACGCCGCCGCCGCGAGTCAAAACCCAGATGTTCCACATTGGCGCCATTTCCGCCCAGGAAGCACAACGACTCGCGACCCGACTCAGCGTGTTCGCCGGCGTCGAAGCGGTCACGGTACTGCCCGAAGAAGGTTCAGTACTGCTGAAGGTTGCGCAAACCGGCTGGGACGAAGAAGGCATTCGACATTTACTGCAAGGAGGAAACTGATGGCTTCAGTCAATAAAGTAATTCTGGTGGGCAACCTGGGAAAAGACCCGGAAACCCGCTACATGCCCAATGGCGATGCGGTGACCAACATCACCCTGGCCACCACGGACTCCTGGAAAGACAAAAACAGCGGCGACAAGCGCGAAGCTACCGAATGGCACCGCGTCGTCTTCTTCCGCAAGCTGGCCGAAATTGCCAATCAATACTTGCGCAAGGGTTCACAGGTTTACATCGAAGGCTCGCTGAAAACACGCAAATGGCAGGATCAATCCGGCCAGGATCGCTACACCACCGAAATCGTCGCCGATGAAATGAAAATGCTCGGCTCACGCCCCGGCGGCGGTGGCGGCGGCGTTGCCGATTACGACGCGCCCCCCAACGAAGGTTATGGATCGAGCGGATCAACTGGATCAAGCGCGCCCGCCGCCCCTCGCGGCAAACCCGCCAGCAGCAGCCCGAGCGCGTTGAATGATATGGATGACGACATTCCGTTCTGAGCGGATCTCCGCATTGCCATGCGACTCAGCCCGGAACAGATAGACAGCATCCATCTATTCGCCCTGCAGGTTGGCGGGCCGAAAGCAACGGTACGACTGTTCGGCTCCCGTCTGAATGACTCGGCGCGCGGAGGCGATGTCGATTTGTTGCTGGAGGTTCCCGCGCCGGTTGAACAACCGGCCTTGCTGGCAGCGACGCTCTCGGCGAAAGTCTCGCGCTTGATGCAGGGCCGCAAAGTTGATGTCGTCATTCATGCGCCCAACTTGATGCACCAGGCCATACACGACATTGCGCTCAGTGAAGGTGTCCTGCTATGACGTTGAACCCCGCCCAGCAGTCCCGGCTCTGCTTTCTGCTGCGCGTCGCGCAAAAGGAGTGCAAATACCTGTTGCAAACAGACGCCCGCCTGTTTGGCTGCGGCTTTACTTTGGAAAATGCCGAAAACCTCGAAAACGCCCCGGAACAAGCCGAACGAGTTGATGCATTCGTAGGGCGATTTGGCCGTCTGCAAGACACTTTGGGCGACAAGCTGCTGCCTGTTCTGCTATTGGCCGTTGGCGAGAGAACGGGGCCTGCCATCGACAATCTGGACCGCGCCGAACGCTTCGGCTGGCTCGCAGTCGAGCCTTGGCTTGGCATGCGCAGCCTGCGTAATCAGATGGTCCACGAATATGTTGAAGACATGAACCTCCTGCACAGCGCGCTCACTTCCGGCCATGCCTTCGTGCCACAGCTTGTATCGACAGCGCAAAACATGATCGATGAAGTTTTGCGGCGCGGGTTGTGCAACAAGACCGACATGGCTTGAATGCCTGAACGTGAATGCCTGAACGACAGCCCGCTTTGATCATCTGGCGCCTTGTCGATGGCAAGCCCGGCCACGAGAAACAGACCCTCGGCCTGGCACATGCCTTGCTGCGAGACCGAGAAGGCGAATGTGTCGATTTACCGGTCGCATCGCGCAGCAAGTCACTGCTGCAATGGCTGCTGGGCCGATTTTCTCCCGGCAGCGGCCTGCCTGCGCCCGACATCATCCTTGCCGCCGGCCACGCCACCCATTTCGCCTTGCTCGCCGCGCGCCGGGCTTACGGCGGCAAGGCCGTAGTGCTGATGCAGCCGAGCTTGCCATTGTCCTGGTTCGATCTGTGCGTTATCCCGGAACATGACCAACCGCCCCCGCGCAACAATGTCATCGCCGTAGAAGGTGTGCTGAATGATGTTCAAGCCGGCCAATCCAAATCGCCCGAACAGGGTCTGATGCTGATCGGCGGCGTCTCCAGCCACTATGGCTGGGAAGACATCGGCGTCGGCACGGCGGTGGTAAAAATCGCCCAATCAACCCCCCAAGTCAGTTGGCAACTGACCACCTCGCGTCGCACGCCGGCAACACTCCTGGCGTCACTGCCGCAGCCGCTTCCGAGCAATCTCAAGCTGATGCCGCATGACAAAACCGAACCGGGCTGGCTGGAGCAGGCGTTGACGCAAGCCGGCCAGGTCTGGGTGACGGAAGACAGCGTTTCCATGCTCTACGAAGCACTCACCGCCGGCGCCGGGGTCGGCCTGCTGCGATTGCCCCAACCGCGCGACACGCGCGTGCGTCGCGGCGTGCGGAAGTTGATCGACCAGGGTCGGGTGACGCCGTTCGAAGCCTGGCGTGAGGGTGAGTCACTCGCGCTCCCTCAGCATGAATTCAATGAAGCGAAGCGGGTGGCGGAGCAGATTTTGACGAGCTACCCCAGTCATGCAAAACACTGACATCCACCGCCGCCTCACGGTGGTGCAAATCCTGCCGGCGCTGGAATCCGGCGGCGTCGAACGCGGCACACTGGAAGTCGGCAAATACCTGGTCGAACAGGGTCATCGCTCCATCGTCATTTCGGCTGGCGGGCGCTTGGTTGAGCAGCTGATTCGCGAAGGGAGTGAACACCTCGCTTGGGACGTCGGCCGCAAATCGCTGCTGACATTGCTACGTTATGTCAGCCGGTTGCGGCGTTTACTGCGCGATGAAAATATCGATATTTTGCATGTGCGTTCACGCATGCCGGGGTGGGTAGCTTATCTGGCTTGGCGCGGCATGCCCGCCAACAAGCGTCCGCGTTTCATCACCACATTTCATGGCCTGTATTCCGTCAACGCCTACAGCGGTGTGATGGTGAAAGGCGAACACGTCATCGCGGTTTCAGACACCGTGCGGGCTTACATCCTCAACAACTACCCGCAAACCGCCGCCGCCCATATTCGGGTCATTCCACGGGGCATCGATCCAGCAACGTATCCGCTGGGCTTTCAGCCGTCCGCCGAATGGCTCGCCACCTGGAAAAACCAATTCCCTCAACTCATCGGCAAAAAGGTGCTGACCCTGCCTGGCCGCATCACCCGTCTGAAGGGACACGAAGACTTGATCGACCTGATTGCCCGACTCAAAGCACAGGGCGATCCGGCACATGGATTGATAGTCGGGGGCGCGGAAGAAAAAAAACAACGCTATCTGGCTGAACTCCGTGACAAAGTAGCCCGATTCGGCTTGCAACAAGACATTACCTTCACGGGCCATCGCAGCGACCTGCGCGAAATCATGGCCGCATCGGATCTGGTGCTTTCCCTCTCCACCAAACCCGAATCATTTGGACGTACCGTCCTGGAAGCGCTCAGCATGGGCGTGCCGGTGATTGGTTACAATCATGGCGGCGTAGGCGAGCAACTGGCCCGCTTGTTTCCGCAGGGCCGGGTCTCGCTCGGCGATATTGATGGACTCCTGGAAAAATGCCGCGAAATCGAGGCGAATACCCGAATCAAACCTTGTGCGCCTCCCCCCACTCTTGAATCGATGCTCGCTACCACCTTATCCGTCTATGAATCTGCTGTGTTCGGATATGACAATAACCATTTTGTGAATTGCGATTTAAACAAACCATGAAATCATCACTCAAACGGCTTGGCCGCGTCCTGCGTCAACCTTTAAATGCCCGTTTCGCCTTCAAGCGTCTGAAGGAGTACCACGCAAAATCTCACGGCCTTGAGGAGGTTGTGAACTGGGCGATGAACTTTGGCGGCAATGGCCTAATGCGCGTCAAAACATTACAGATCCCATCTGAAATTACCCGACTCGCCAAATCAGTCCAGGCTTTGAACCCCAAAATCATCCTGGAAATCGGCACCGCCAGCGGCGGCACTTGTCTTATCTGGTCGAATCTCGCTTCCGAACGGGTCATCACCTGCGATTTAAAAGAGATGACTTTTCAGCAGCCCCTTTTTACTCAGTTCCCGCCACCTGGCTCGAATTGCAAGGTCACCCTTTTAAGCGGCGACTCCCACAGCCCGGACTTTAAAAGTCGCGTAGCAAAGGAGTTGGATGGCCAAAAAGTAGATTTCTTGTTCATCGACGGTGACCATACTGAACGGGGTGTGACAGCCGATTACCACGACTACAAAGAATTTGTCAGGCCCGGCGGGCTCATCGCCTTCCACGACATCGTCGAGAATCAACCCCTGCCAACCAACCAGGTTTTTCATCTCTGGAAGCGTTTGAAACCACTCGCGGAAGTAGAGGAATTCGTTAACGACCCCAATCAGAAGGGATTCGGAATCGGCATCTTGCGCGTAGCAGAACAAGGTGCACCGACATTGCCAGCTTGATGCGAAAGGATAGGGCGAAACGCCTCAACCGAGTCGCAACCAACCGCCGCAGCGCCCCCAGCGGCGACAAATCAAACGGTCTGACTTAGCAGAAACATACGCAGAGACTCATGCTGTCTGATTTTTTCCGCCTATCAAGCAATAACGCATCAGCCTGGCTGATATTTGCAAACTTGCTTCTATTGCCTGTAGGTCGGGCGGTGGAACTGCCCATGTTGATCATGTCGATAACCGGCATTGTTTTGATCTGGCGCCATCGCTCGATTATTTTCCAGGATCCCGCGCAAAAGTTGTTCGGATTACTGTTTCTCTGCACTTGGCTGCCCATTTTGTTTTCGCTTATCGACGCGGTGAATACCTACAAAACCGCCAGCACCGCCCTCACATACCCCCGCCTCTATTTAGCGGGCGTTTTCGTGATCTGGACGCTGGAAGATCATCGACAACGCGATTTGCTCTTACGTCTGGCGGCAATCTTGGTTGCTTTTTGGGTATTTGATGCACTGATCCAAGCAGTTCGTGGCGTCGATCTGTTCGGTTTCCATTACGTATCATCACGCCTCAATGGCGTTTATGGAGAACGCCATCTGGACTTGGGCGTGGCGTTGCCAACACTCGCCCCTCTTCTTCTGATTCCGCTGCGTCGCAATCTCTGGCTGCTGCTAATCGCCACCATGCTGACGGGAGTCGTCGTATTACTTGCCGGCAGTCGAGGCGGTTGGGTGAGTTATGCCCTGGTTTGCTTGCTGCTGCTGGTGACTGAAATTCGCAGCCTGCGCTTGAGTTGGTTGTCGGGCGCGGCGATTGCTACCCTGCTGATTGCCATACTGGCCATTTTTACCCATATTAATCCGGAAGCTCGGCAGCGCTTTGAGACGACCCAGGGACTGTTTTCCGGCGACCACCAAGCAATCGATGATGCACTTTCAGGCCGCCTGCAAATTTGGGAAACATCTTGGCGGATGTTCCAGGCTCACCCGATCACAGGTGTCGGAAGCAACGGATTCCGCTATGCGTACCCCAACTTTGCCCCGCCCGATGACATGTTTCTCGACCCACAAACCAGTACCGGCCCTTTTTATGCACATCAAATTTTGATCCAGGTCGGCACGGACTCGGGCTTGATCGGGTTGGCCGGTTTACTGTTGTTTTATGGCGTCTGGTTACATTCCTGGCGACATGCCGACTCAACGCACAAAGAAGCGGCACTGCCATTTGCTCTGGCGGCACTCGCCTGGCTTTTTCCGCTCAACACCCATGCCTCGTTCTATTCATCGCAATGGTCCCAGCTTATTTGGCTGTTATTGGCACTTTACTGCGCAGCACTCGCTGGCAACCGGCTGAAAATTCGCTCGCCCGGAGATGTTCTCAAGTAGCGTGCGTCGCGATATCAGACAATCCCGCTATCAACGATTTCTGTTCCAGGTAGCCGTTGCCTTCAATGCCACATCCAGTTGCTGACCAAGGATTGCCTCGGAAAAGAATTGCACGCTGGTTTCGGCGGCGGCTTCGCCAAGTTCGCGCACCCGGTCGGGATTTGCGGCCAGTAACGCAATTTGATCCGCCAGGGATTGACCGTTTCCCGCCTCGACCCAGACCAATCCGCAATTTTTCGCATGCACCATTTCTTCCGGATAGGCGCTGGCTAGTCGTGTAACCACAACCTTACCGCTAGCAAGCGCCTGAAAAACCTTGTTTGGAATAACTCTGTCCGCCTTCGCCGTCGTGCCAAACACGCCAAGCAGGATATCTGCCCGATGAATGCGCGCAGGCAAAGCCTCATAAGGCAGCCAGTTCTCAAAGCTGACATTGCGCAACCCATCGGCCATCTTTTCACACGCCGCGCGCAGCGGCCCATGCCCCAACAACGTCCATTTCACGGGTGGGCCCCGATATAGCCGGGCGGCCTCAATCACCACTTGAGGCCCTTGCAGCGGGATGAAGCTACCGTAAAACAGCACCTCTCGCGGTGTCGGCAATATTTCATCAGTGCGCGGCCGGGGCCGAAACAGCGACGCCTCCGCCCCTACGTAAATAACGTTGACCCGCCCGCGTTCGACCCCGAGCACCTGGACAAAATAGTCCGCATGGGCGGGTGTATCCGCTATCACACGGTCTGCACGCTGAAACAACTTGCGCTCCCACGCCAGCAATCGCTGTGCACGTGCACTGGTCAGATCCAGTTTTCCACGCTCGTCTACCTGTTTGTCATAAGCCGAGATAAGCGGATCAAAGATCAGTGGAACGCTCTTTCTCTTTGCCCAACGACTCGCCGCCAATAGATCGCGCTGCCTGAAACAGGGCACCCAGACCAAGTCGGGGCTGGGCAGCCCGCGCAGGTGCGCCTGCAAGTCTCCCAGCAAACTCAAGCCGGGATGAAAATCCATGAGATCCCATCCCAAGGCGATAAATTGCTTGCGCAGGATGCGGTTACGAGAATATCCAGGATCGAAGCGCCCCCACCACAGGACGATTTTTCGATGTACCCCAGGTTGCGCTGTCCTGCCTTGCTTCATCATCATCTTCAACTCATCATGGGTCGCGCTCAGTCACTTATGACTCAGGCTTTAACACTTGTAAAACAGATTCTGTCACACCCACGCCAGCTTGGAGATCCCCCCAACCCAGGATCGAAGCCGCCTCCGCAGCATCACCCGGGAACGAGATAACGCAGACCAAATCTTTACGCACGCTGCCGGACATGGAGTCTGACCTACAAAAAAGGGGAAGAAGAAGCTTTACAATCGCACTTTGCCGGCCACCTGGATGATCGATTACTGGCGCGGATAAAACCTCACTCGCCAAATCCTGATCTTGCAAGAGAGATACATGCCAGCAACTGAAGACGCCCCCCTCGAAAGCTTGATCAAAGTCAAATTGCTGAGTCGATTACCGGCCGAGCAATGGTTACACCAATTTCCGCATGGCGAGGCACACTGGAATCGCTGCCGCTTTATATTCGAACGCGAGGCGACGGATTACGACTGGCTGGTGGTTTACGACGACATCCCGGCGGCCAAAGACCAGACTCGAAACACTGCCCGCGAGCCGCTCGCATGCGCAGCCGACAGGACCATCCTGATGACCACGGAGCCATCGACCATCAAGATTTACGGCAATGTTTTCACCCGTCAGTTCGGCGCCGTGGTCACCAGCCAGATGGCTTGGGCGCTTCCACACCCTCAGCGCATCTATACGCAACCAGCATTGCATTGGTACTTTGGCGTTGGCAAAGAACGTATCCGACCTTTCGATGAAATCGAAAGGTCCAGTAGCAGCGCCAAGACCCGCGACTTGTCGATGGTGTTCTCTCCCAAACGACAAAGACACACTCTGCATCACAAACGCTTCGACTTCATGAATCGCCTGATGGAGTTGATGCCGGAAATCGATATTTACGGACGCGGTGCCCGCCCCCTGGACGACAAGGCGGAGGCGCTAGATGACTACCGCTATCATGTGGCCATCGAAAACTACGTCGGCCCTCACCACTGGACAGAGAAATTGGCCGACACCTTCCTCGGCTTGGCCCTGCCCTTCTACTGCGGCTGCACCAATGCCACCGACTATTTCCCGCCGGAAAGTTTTATCCCCATCGACATGAACGACCCGGAAGGTGCCGCCCGCATCATCCGCAACGCCATCGCCAACAACGAATACGAAAAGCGTTTGCCGGCCATTCTGGAAGCGCGTCGCCGGGTGCTTTATGAACACAATTTCTTTGCGCTGATCTCCCGCTTGATCGAGCCACAACACACCCCGGCAACGGCGGGAAGTGACGACGGTGTAATCTATTCACGGCATGCACTGCGAGCACAAAGCCCATTGAGCGGCCTGCGTGATGTCTACGGCAAGGTCCGTGCACTATTCGTGCATCAGGTGCTGCGCAAAAACTGATCTTCCACGCAGCGCAATATTTTCTGGCCTGACCAAGAATTCAAGCCCGTGCAGATCCGAGGAATTCCGAATAGGCAGCCCCAAGACCGGTTTTCAGGCCGATGCTCGCTTTCCAGCCAAGGGTTTCCAAGCGGCCCACATCCATCAGTTTTCTTGGCGTCCCATCCGGTTTGCTAGTGTCGAACTCGATTCCACCTTGGAAGCCGACCACACCTTTCACGGCCTCGGCCAGTTCTGCGATCGTCAAATCCTCGCCCACCCCGATATTCACCAACGGCGGCATGAATTCGCCAGTTTCAGCTTCGTCACTACCCAGCAATGTTTGGTATTTCTCGTCCGCCAAATTCATCAGAAAAACGCAGGCGTCGGCCATGTCTTCACTGTAGAGAAACTCTCTTCTCGGCGTACCCGTGCCCCACACCGTTACGCTGGGGGCGTTGTTTTGTTTGGCTTCGTGGAATTTTCGAATCAACGCAGGGATGACATGGCTGTTTTCCGGGTGGTAGTTGTCGCCGGGGCCGTACAGGTTGGTCGGCATCACGGCGAGGTATTGGGTGCCGTATTGCCGGTTGTAGCTCCAGCACATTTCCACGCCGGCAATCTTGGCCAGAGCGTAGGGTCGGTTGGTGGCTTCGAGTGGGCCGGTGAGGAGGTATTCCTCCTTCATCGGCTGCGGGCAGAGTTTGGGGTAGATGCAACTTGAGCCGAGAAACAACAGGCGCTTGACGTTATTTTTGTAGGCGGCGTGGATGAGATTGGTCTGGATGGCAAGGTTGTCGCGGATGAATTCGGCCGGGTATTCGTTGTTGGCAAGAATGCCGCCGACTTTGGCTGCGGCGAGGAACAGGTAGTCAGGCTTTTCCTGCGCCATGAAAGATTCGACAGCGGTCTGGTTGGCGAGATCGAGTTCGGCGTGGGTGCGAGTGAGGAGGTTGCTGTAACCCTTGGCTTGCAGGTTGCGCATCAACGCGGAGCCAACCAGACCACGATGGCCGGCGATGTAGATTTTGTCGGTGGGGTTCATTTCTTTGTTTTTCCAGATGCGGCATCGGTTGCGATGAAACCAATGGATCGTTGATTTTGCGCTGGTGTTGCCATCAGTTGGCGTATGGCGTCGATCAGCCCGGCGATGGCTTGATCGTGGCTGCCGATTTTTTGTTCCAGGACTTCGAACTTGGCAGCCAATTCTTTATGGGTGGAGAGCATTTCTCGGAGTTCAACGAATGTGCGCACAACGAGAATGCCAACCTCGGCAGCGGTGTCCGAGTTAAGTACACTTGAGAGCATCAGCGCACCATGCTCGGTAAAGACATAGGGCGCGTAGCGACGACCGCCGCGGCCCTTTGAGGTCACAATTTGTGATCTCAAAGCCACCCATTCCTCCTCGCTTAACTGAAACATGAAATCAGCGGGGAAGCGCCGAAAATTCCGCTTGACCGCCTGCACCAATACGCGTGTATCGACGTTGTAAAGTGCGGCCAAGTCGGCATCGAGCATGACCTTGTGCCCACGCACGAGGTGAATGCGATGGGCAATTTGATTCGAAACAAGATCGGTGACTGTAGCCATGGCTACTCGTTGTAATCCATTGTTTTGTAGCCGTGCTTTTTCACCAATTCATCGCGTTCGGCAGACTTCAGGTCTTCGCGCACCATTTCTGCGACGAGTTCGTCGAAAGTGATTTTCGGCGTCCAGCCCAGTTTGGTTTTGGCTTTGGACGGGTCGCCAAGCAGGGTTTCGACTTCGGTGGGGCGAAAATAGCGCGGATCGACGGCGACGATGACCTTGCCGGCGGCGTTATAGCCCTTCTCATCCACGCCCTGCCCTTCCCAACGAATGCTCATGCCGAGCTCTTTGGCGGCGGCGTTAACGAAGTCGCGCACGCTGTACTGCACGCCGGTGGCGATGACGAAGTCTTCCGGTTTGTCTTGTTGCAACATCAGCCATTGCATTTCGACGTAGTCCTTGGCGTGGCCCCAATCTCGCTTGGCATCCATGTTGCCCAGATAAAGGCAGTCTTGCAGGCCAAGTTTGATGCGTGCCAGCGCCCGGGTGATCTTGCGGGTGACGAAGGTTTCACCACGAATCGGGCTTTCGTGGTTGAACAAAATGCCGTTGCAGGCATACATGCCATACGCTTCGCGGTAGTTGACGGTGATCCAGTAGGCGTACAGCTTGGCGCAGGCATAAGGGCTGCGCGGGTAGAACGGGGTGGTTTCCTTCTGTGGCGTTTCTTGCACCAGGCCGAACAGTTCGCTGGTGCTGGCCTGGTAGAAACGGGTTTTTTTGTCGAGGCCAAGAATGCGGATGGCTTCAAGGATACGCAGTGAGCCGAGGGCGTCGGAGTTGGCGGTGTATTCGGGTTCTTCGAAGCTGACGGCGACGTGGCTTTGCGCGGCGAGGTTGTAGATTTCGTCCGGCTGCACTTGTTGAATGATGCGGATCAGGCTGGAGCTGTCGGTGAGGTCGCCGTGATGCAGGATGAACTTGCGCCCGGTTTCATGCGGATCTTGGTAGAGGTGGTCGATGCGGTCGGTGTTGAACAGGCTGGTGCGACGCTTGATGCCATGCACTTCATAGCCTTTGTTGAGCAGGAATTCGGCCAGGTAGGCGCCGTCTTGTCCGGTGACACCGGTGATCAATGCAATTTTCATATCAGCCAATCAAAGAGATTCAGCACAGCAAAATCGATCCGCAGCCGTGATGAACGTCAACAGCACATGTGCGCCAAAGGCGGGATCGTGGCCGAGTCGGGTAATGAGAAGCGGCGCCATATAACCGGCCATCGAGGCGACGATCAAATTCATCAACATGGCGGCGGACATCACCAACGCCAGCGGCAAAGCCTGCGGCAGATCGCTGTAGAGGAAATAAGTCACCACCCCCATGATGCTGCCCCAGAGCAGGCCGTTGAGCCAGGCGATGCCCAACTCCTTGATCATCAAGCGCTTGGCGTTGTCCTTCGAGATGAGATTCAGAGCCAGACCACGCACCATCAGGGTCAAGGTCTGGCTGCCGGAATTGCCGCCCATGCCGGCGACGATCGGCATCAAGGCGGCAAGCGCGGCCAACTGCTCAATGCTGCCTTCGAAAGCGCCGACCACGCGCGATGCGAACAGCGCGGTACAGAGGTTGATGCCGAGCCACAGCCAGCGGTTCTTCGCGGCTTTCCAGACGGTGGTGAACAGGTCTTCATCTTCGCGCAAACCGGCGGCTTGCAACATATCAGCCTCGGATTCGGCACGAATGAAGTCCATCACCACATCAACCGTAAGACGTCCGACCAAACGGTCTCGGGCATCCACGATCGGCGCCGAAATAAGGTCATAGCGTTCGAACGCCTGCGCCGCGTCGGAAGCATCGTCGGAAGGGTGGAACTTTACCGGCTCATCGGACATCACGGCGGCAACGTGAACCTCCGGGTCATGCACCAGCAAACGCTTGATCGGCAACAAACCAACCAGACGACCATCCCGCTCAACCACAAACAGCTTGTCGGTATGACTCGGCAGATCACCCAGCATGCGCAGGTAGCGCAAAGCAGCTTCCAGCGTCACATCGGCGCGGATGGTGACAAAGTCGTAGTCCATCAATGCGCCCACCGAGTCTTCGTCGTAAGCGAGCGATGACTCGACCTGAGCGCGCTTGGCATGGTCCAGCGACTTCATCAGCTCGAACACCACGTCCTTCGGCAGGTCCGCCGCCAGGTCGGCGATCTCGTCGGTATCCAGCGTATGCGCGGCAGCCAGCAGTTCGCGGTTGTCCATCGTCGCGATCAGCGACTCTCGCACCGCATCGGACACTTCCAGCAGGATATCGCCGTCGCGATCGGCTTTGACCAGATCCCAGACCACCTGCCGCTCTTCCAGCGGCAACGCTTCCAGGATGTAAGCAACGTCGGCCGGGTGCAGGGTATCCAGCTTCTTGGCCAGCTCGGCCAGATTCTGCTTGTGCACCAGCGACTCGACCAATTCCTGACGCGGCATCTCCTGTTTATGCACCAGCGACTCGACCAGCTTGTGGCGGGCAAGCAAGTCCATCACCTGCTTCAGGCTATCCTCGACGGATTCGTGGGGGCGGTTTTCGTGGGTGTCGGTCATGGCGCGCGATTGTATGCTTGTCGGAAGCGCCAAATCAGCGCCAGACGCCCCGTGGCGGTCGATAACTTTCGATCACCCGGATATAGCTGGCGCGCTCTACCGCGCTGGGATCAGGCAGGTTGCGCTGGCTCATGCTGCCCTTGAGTTGCGCCACCGAGGTGTATTCGCGCTCCGCCATCCAGGCTTCCATGCCGTGCAGAATTTGCGTCAACTTGGCTGGACCATGCTGCAGCAGGCAGGATGCCAAGTGCACGACATCAGCGCCGGCGAGAAGCATTTTCATGGCGTCTTCGAAACCATGCACACCGCCGGTCGCGGCCAGCGTGAGTGAGGTTCGACCGTGCAGAATCGCGATCCAGCGCATCCGCAGCAAGGATTCATCAGGATAAGACAGATGCAGTTGATCAACCATGCGCAAACTGTCCAGATCGATGTCCGGCTGCATGAAACGATTGAACAGCGCCACGCCGCGCGCGCCGGCTGATTCCAGTTGTTTGACAAAATTCGGCAGCGATGAAAAGAACGGCGACAGTTTCATGATGATCGGCAGCTTAACCGTGCCACGCAATTCACTCAGCAGGCTGACGTAGCGCGCTTCCACCGCGTCGCCAGAATAGATCGTCTCGGCGGCAACGTGATAGACGTTGAGCTCCAGCGCATCTGCGCCAGCTTGCTGCATCTCCTTGCCCAACTCCACCCAGCCCGACAGCGATACCCCATTCAGGCTGGCAATTACAGGAATTTCCAGGCGCTGCTTGAGCCGGCGCAAATGCTCCAGGTATTGATCGAGGCCGCTTTGAAATTGACCATGATCCGGCAAAAAACTATCCGCCTCGCCATGCCCGAGATCGGCATGAACCAGAAAGCGGTCGGTCATCGCTTCCTCGGCGCGCAATTCCTCTTCGAACAGGGAATACATCACCAACGCGCCGGCGCCGGCATCTTCCAGGCGAAGCGCGGAATCGAGATTTTTTGACAGCGGTGAGGCTGAAGGTACGAGCGGGTTCTTCAGCTTGAGTCCGACGTAGTCGGTGGAGAGATCGATCATGTCAGGCTCCTGTTTTGGGTTCGTTGGCATGGCCTTGCGCTGCGGGGGCTTGTGCCAATTCCTGATACGCCTTGAAACGCAAATCCGCCTCTTTCTGCGCCTGTTCCAGGAAATGTTGCGCGGCTTCCGGGTGGCTGCGTTGCAGCATGGCGAAACGGGTCTCGCTTTCCATAAAGCCTTTGATTGGCAGACTCGGCGCGGCGGAATCCAGCTTGAACGGGTTGCCGCCGCTGGCGGCGATGCGCGGGTCGTAGCGGAACAACGGCCAGTGGCCGGTTTTCACCGCCATGTCTTGTTGACGCTGGTTGTAGAGCATGTCGAAACCGTGCGCGATGCACGGGCTGTAGGCGATGATCAGCGACGGGCCGTCATACGCTTCGGCCTCGTGGAATACGCGCAGCGTCTGCGTGTCCTTGGCGCCATAGGCGATGTTGGCAACATAAACATGACCGTAATCGCTGGCCAGCTTGCCAAGGTCTTTCTTCGCTGTGGCCTTGCCACCCGCCGAGAATTTGGCCACCGCGCCGATCGGGGTGGCCTTGGAGGTCTGGCCGCCGGTATTGGAATACACCTCGGTATCGAGCACCAGAATGTTGACGTCATAAGGCAGCGCCAACACATGATCAAGACCGCCATAGCCGATATCGTAAGCCCAGCCGTCGCCGCCGATGATCCACACCGAACGGCGGATCAGCCACTCGGCCACACTGGCGAGTTCCTTGCCGCGCGGATGCGTCGACGCCGCCAGTTTTTCCAGCAGCAAGGCTACGCGGCGACGCTGTTCATACAGGCCGGATTCCTCCCGCTGGTCAGCTTCGATCAGTGCCTGGGCCAGATCGCCCCCCACCACGAGCGCCAATTCCTTCACCAGCAACTTCGCGTAGCCCATCAACTGATCCGCCGCCAGCCGCATGCCGAGACCGAATTCGGCGTTGTCCTCGAACAGCGAATTGCTCCAGGCCGGACCGCGACCAGCGCCGTTCACCGTGTACGGCGTAGTCGGCAAATTGCCGCCGTAGATCGACGAACAGCCGGTGGCATTGGCGATCAGCATGCGGTCGCCGAACAGCTGCGTCGCCAGTCGGATGTAGGGCGTCTCGCCGCAACCGGCGCAAGCGCCGGAATATTCGAACAACGGGTCGAGCAACATCGAACCAGGGATGGTGGTGTGTTTCACTGCGCTGCGATCAAATTCCGGCAGCGCCAGGAAAAAGGCGTAGTTGTCACGTTCCAGTTCGCGCAGCGGGGCTTGCGCCGCCATGTTTACAGCGCGTCGACTGACGTTGCTCTTGTCGTGAATTGGACAGGCGACGACGCAATCGCCGCAGCCGGTGCAATCTTCCGGCGCAACTTGATAACTGATATGCGTGCCGACGGGGAAGTCCTTGCTCTTCGCCGGCACATGTTTGAAGGTCGGCGGCGCATTGCTTGCCGCTTCCGCTGTGAACGCCCGGGCGCGGATCGCGGAATGCGGGCAGACGAAAACGCATTTGCCGCATTGCGTACATAGATCGGCTTCCCAGACCGGGATTTCCAGCGCGATGTTGCGCTTTTCGTATTGCGCCGTGCCAACTGGAAAAGTGCCATCGACCGGCATTGCCGACACCGACAACGCATCACCGTTGCCGTGATAAATCGGCAGGGTGACGTCGCGAACAAAAGCCGGCAGATTCGTTGCGCTGATTCCCGCCGGGGCCGAAATCGAATTCATCGGCACTTCAACGAGTTGACGATCAATTTCTACCCGGTGCAAGTTCTCCAGCGTCTTGTCGATCGCGCCGTAGTTCAAATCCGCCAGCCGCTTGCTCTTCTTGCCGTAAGTCTTGTCCACCGCTTTCTTGATCGCAGTGATCGCCGCATCCTTCGGCAAGATGCCGGAGATGGCAAAGAAGCAGGTCTGCATGATGGTATTGATCCGCCGCCCCATGTCAGCCTCGGCCGCCACGGCGTAGGCATCGATGACCCACAGTTGCAAACCCTTATCCAGAATCTGGGCACGCATTTTTTCCGGCAAACTGTTCAACACCGTGTCGGCGGGCTGCGGCGTGTTGAGCAGGAAGACGCCGCCAGGTGCGGCATGCGCGAGCAAGTCATAGCGTTCGACAAACACCGTCTGATGACAGGCGACAAAACCGGCCATGCCTTCTTCCACCAGATAGGTGGAGCGGATGACATCGGCACCGAAACGCAGGTGCGACACGGTGACCGCACCGGATTTTTTCGAATCGTAGACAAAATAGCCCTGCGCTTGCAGGTCGGTCGCCTCGCCGACGATCTTGATCGAATTCTTGTTGGCCGATACCGTGCCGTCCGCCCCCAGTCCCCAGAACACCGCATGTTGCAGTTGCCGGGCGGCATGAGTGCGGAAGGCGGCGTCCCAAGACAGCGAAAGATGCGTGACATCGTCGTGGATGCCAATCGTGAAACCCTGTTTGGGGGTTGCCTGCGCCAACTCGGCGAACACCGCCGCCACCATGCCCGGGGTGAATTCCTTGCTCCCCAACCCATAACGCCCGCCGATCACACGTGGCAATGTCCGCGTCCCATCGATGGCCGCCCGCGCCAACGCAGTGATGACATCTTTATAGAGGGGCTCTCCATCGGCGCCGGGCTCCTTGCAACGGTCCAGCACGGCGACGGCGTTGACGTTTTCCGGCAATGCGGCCAGCAACGCGGCGGCATCCAGCGGCCGATACAAACGCACCTTCAACACGCCGACCTTTTCGCCCAGCGCGCACAGATGATCGACCGTCTCTTGAACAGTTTCCGCGCCGGACCCCATCAGCACGATGACCCGCTCGGCATCGGCTGCGCCAACGTAGTCGAACAGTCGGTAATGCCGCCCGGTGAGTTCGCCAAAACGCTCCATCGCCCCTTGCACCAGCGCCGGGAAGACGTCATAGAACGGATTTGCCCGCTCGCGCGACTGGAAGAACACATCCGGATTCTGCGACGTGCCGCGAATCACCGGATGCTCCGGCGATAGCGCGCGGAGTCGATGCTCGGCCACCAGACTGTCGTCTATCATCGCGCGCACGGTTTCCGCTTCAACGGCAACAATCTTGGCAACTTCGTGCGAAGTGCGGAAACCGTCAAAGAAATGAATCACCGGGATGCGCCCGGCCAATGTAGCCGCCTGGGCGATCAGCGCGAAATCCTGCGCCTCTTGCACGGAATTCGAACACAACATGGCGCACCCGGTGGCACGGCAGGCCATCACATCGGAATGGTCGCCGAAGATCGACAGCGCATGCGTCGCCAGCGCCCGCGCCGCCACATGCAACACGAACGGCGATAACTCGCCGGCAATCTTGTACAAATTGGGGATGAACAACAACAAACCCTGGCTGGCGGTAAAACTGGTGGCCAATGCACCGGAAGTGAGCGCACCGTGCAACGCTCCCGCCGCACCGCCTTCCGACTGCATTTCGATGATCTTCGGCAGCGCCCCCCACAAGTTGGGCTTACCTTGCGACGCCCATTCGTCGGCCCATTCGCCCATGTTGGACGATGGCGTGATCGGGTAGATCGCGATTACTTCATTGCATTGATAGGCCATACGCGCGGCGGCTTCATTGCCGTCGAGATTGAGATAGGTGGTCATTGCCGATTCCTCAGGAACATGGCTCATTGTAAGACCCGTTGGATACAGTGAGCTTGTGAACCTTTTCCGCAACTTGCCCTTGAACCTTCAATCAATAACGAGCCCGCAATGGCCTGCTTCTTGCTAACCTCAGTCTGACTTTGCCTGCCAGCCATCATGCCAACCACCCCCAACACCGACATTCTCGCCACTGCCATTCTGATTTCGGATGAACAGCAGATCACCCGCTACCTCAACCCGGCGGCGGAAAACCTGCTCGGCATTTCGGCGATTCATGCGTTGGGACGCCCCATCCATCACCTGCTGGGAGAATGCCCCGAATTAGTGCGCGCGCTCAAGTACGCACTACTTGAGGGCGCCAGTTTTACCGAGCATGACGTAGCGCTTCCCATCAATGGGCATACCCTGGTGCTCTCGGCTACCGTTTCACCGATTGACGACGAGAGCGGCGCGGCAGTGATCGAACTGCATCCCGCCGCTGGCAATGTGCGTATCGCGCGCGATGAGCAGGTGATGGCGCAGACCCAGGCCAGCCAGCACCTGCTGCGACAACTGGCGCACGAAATCCGCAATCCGCTGGGCGGCATCCGCGGCGCGGCGCAACTGCTGGAAGCCGAGCTCGACTCGACCGATCTGCGCGAATACACCCAGGTCATCATCCAGGAAACCAGTCGACTGCAAAGTCTGCTCGACCGCTTGCTGACGCCCGCAAAACGTCCGGTGGTGCAGAAGATCAACGTACATGAAGTGCTGCAACGCGTGCTTAACCTGCTGAGCGCCGAGTTTCCGCTGCTGCAATTCAAATGCGACTACGACACCAGCCTGCCGGAACTGGAAGGCGACCCGGAACAACTGATCCAGGCCGTCCTCAACATCACCCGCAACGCCGCCCAGGCGATGGAAGGCGAAGGCCGCATCAACTTCCGCACCCGCGTAGCGCGGCAAGTCACGCTGGCAATGAAGCTGTGGAAACTGGCGGTCAGGCTGGATGTCATCGACAACGGCCCCGGCATTCCCGACGACATGCTCGGCCGCGTCTTTTTCCCGCTGGTTTCCGGCCGCGAGGGTGGCACCGGCCTGGGACTGACTCTGGCGCAAAGTCTGGTGCAACGCCACGAAGGCGCGATTCACGTCGAAAGCCAACCTGGGCGAACCTGTTTTTCCATTTTTTTACCCATCAAATAAGCATTCCACGGAGGCAACGCCCATGAAACCCGTCTGGATCATTGACGACGACCGCTCGATACGCTGGGTGTTCGAAAAAGCCCTGGCCCGCGAGAACCTGCCGCATCGAATTTTCGACAGCGCCGAAGCCGCCTTGCGCGCGCTCGACCGGGAAACGCCGGGAGCGGTGTTATCCGACATCCGCATGCCCGGCATGAGCGGCCTCGATTTCATGGAGCACCTGAAAGCCGCTCACCCGCGCCTGCCCATCATCATCATGACCGCCTATTCGGATCTCGATTCGGCGGTTTCCGCCTTCCAGGGCGGCGCATTCGAGTATCTGCCGAAGCCGTTCGACGTCAATCACGCTTTGGAACTGATCCACCGCGCCCTCGAAGAAGGTAATCGCGGCGACGAAGCGCCGGGACTCGACTCCGGCCTGGTCGGCCAGGCCATGCTCGGCCAGGCGCCGGCCATGCAGGATGTTTTTCGCGCCATCGGTCGCCTGTCGCAAAGCCATGCCACGGTCTTGATCACCGGCGAAACCGGCTCCGGCAAGGAACTCGTCGCGCACGCGCTGCATCGGCATAGTCCGCGCAAGGACAAACCCTTCATCGCGCTGAATACCGCCGCGATTCCTAAAGACTTGCTCGAAAGCGAACTGTTCGGCCACGAACGCGGCGCATTTACCGGCGCCACCGCCTCCCGTCGCGGCCGCTTCGAACAGGCCGACGGCGGCACGCTGTTTCTCGATGAAATCGGCGACATGCCGTCCGACCTGCAAACACGCCTGCTGCGTGTACTCGCCGATGGCGAGTTCTACCGCGTCGGCGGCCATGCGCCAGTGCGCGTCAATGTCCGCGTCATTGCCGCCACCCATCAAGCGCTGGAAGACCGGGTGCGGCAAGGCCTGTTCCGGGAAGACTTGTTTCATCGCCTCAACGTCATCCGCATCAAATTACCGTCTCTGCGTGAGCGACGTGAAGATATTCCCTTGCTGATCAAGCACTTCCTGAAAAAGAGCGCGCAAGAACTCGGCGTCGAAATGAAGCAGGTTTCCGAAGAAGCCATGAAAGCATTAGCCGCCCTGCCCTACCCCGGCAACGTGCGGCAACTCGAAAACCTCTGCCACTGGCTCACCGTCATGGCTCCCGGTCAGGTTGTCGAGCCGAAAGACCTGCCACCGGAAGCCTTGCACGACTCCGCCAGCGCCGCGCTGGAATGGTCCGATGCGCTCGCCCGCACCGCGCAAACCCGCCTGGCGAACGGCGAATCCGGCATCCTCAACGACCTCACCAGCGAATTCGAACGCACCCTGATCCGTGTCGCCCTCGCCCACACCGGCGGCCGCAAGATCGAAGCCGCCACCCTGCTCGGCTGGGGGCGCAATACACTGACGCGGAAGATTCAGGAATTGGGCATGGAGGCGGGAGGGGAGGAATAAGGTCGGCATACTTGCCGGGTCATTGCTGAAGCGCCAATATTCGCGCAGTTATCTCATTGGAGTCGGTCATGGAACTCGTCCTTCCCCCGCCCATCACGCGCCACCGCATCAATGTCGAGCAATTCCACAAAATGGCGGAAGTCGGCATGTTTTTGCCAGGCGAACGCGTAGAACTCATCGAAGGGGAAATTATCGATATGGCGCCAATCGGCAGTTTTCATTGCGGCAATGTAGGCTGGCTGACACAGACCTTTTCCGCAGCCCTGCATGGCAAAGCGATCGTTTGGGTGCAAAACGCCTTGCGCTTGGCCGATTCCGTCGAGGTCTATCCCGATCTCACCTTGCTGAAGCCTCGCGCAGATTTTTATCGAACGGCCCATCCCGGCCCTGACGCGGTCCTGCTGATCGTCGAAGTGGCGGACACTTCATCCGCTTACGATCGCGGCATCAAAGCCGA
>JAIFKV010000203.1 GCA_020049415.1 Betaproteobacteria bacterium | reverse complement strand
CCGGGCAACGAGCGACAACGGAAGGACGCTCGCACACATTGGCGACCAGATCATGGTTGATCTTGGGCGGCTTGGTATGCTGTATCACGATCGCAATATCCGCTTGACCACCGCAGTTGATTTCGCAGCAGGAGGTGGACAGCTTGACGCGGTTTGGCATCTCGCACTTGATGAACTCTTCATACAACTCATCCATCAACGCTTTGACAGCACCAGACGCATCGGTACCCGGAATGTCGCAGTGCAACCAACCTTGGGTATGGGCAATCATCGAGACGGAATTCGCCGTACCACCAACAGGGAAGCCATTGTCGGTCAGCGCTTTGATCAGCGGCTCGACTTTGCTGTTATCGGTCACCATGTATTCGATGTTGGCGCGCGTTGTGAAGCGAACGTAGCCATCTGCATACTGGTCAGCAATATCAGCCAATTTCAAAATAGTGTAGTGATCCATCTGGCGTTGCGTACCCGCCTTGACAGTCCAAACCTCGCTGCCATTTTCGGCGCGGTGATAGAGCACGCCCGGTTTGGGATGTGAGTGAAACACCCATTTCCCGTAGTTGTCTTTCATGACGGGGTGCATGTAGGGCATCGGATCCGGTGCACCAGATTCGATGGTTTCGTGAATTCTTTCAGCCATACTTTTCTCCAACTAAAAAGATCGGAAAACTTGTTATTTACCGCGCCGCACCATAAGCACGACGCGGATCTACGAAATTACGCCGCTGCTTTACGCTCAAACCACTTTTCGGCTTCCTCGTCCCAATCATCAGAACGGAAGTACGGGTTGGTACGCGGATGCACGATCATGCTCGGATCAATCTCGATGTCGAGACCTTCGAGGAAGTTGACCAGACCGATACGTTCGATCATTTCGCCAGTACGCTCATGCTCAAGCGCATTTTCAGCGAAGAAGTCCAGGATGCTGCGGGACAGGTCATTCAGTTTTTCGAAGTCATCATCAGATTCCATTTTCATGAACGGAATCACAACGGTACCCATCGAAGCGCCGATCTTCAGCACGCCCTTGCCACCAACCAGAATAGTGACGCCCTTGTCTTTACCTGGCAGCAATGCGCCCGGCATGACATTCAGACAGTGCATACAACGCACGCAGTTGTGGTTATCAATCTCAAGGCAGTGTTCATCAGAAATCGCTACTTTGGTAATACCTTCTGCAGCAACAGCGCCATCATTCCACCATGTTGATGGTGTCTTCCATGCTGTGTGCTGCATACCAATCACGCGCCAGTTTCTCGTCAGCACGGATGCTGTCACGCCATGTACCAATCGTAGCCATGTCGGAACGCTGAATGGCATTCATGCAGTCATTCGGGCAGCCCGAGAACTTGAACTTGAACTTGTACGGCAGGGAAGGACGGTGCATGTCGTCCAGGTTGTTGTTGATGACGGTGCGCAGGGCGCGAGCTTCGTCATAACAAGACATTTCGCAACGTGCAGCACCGACGCAGGACATCGAGGTGCGCAAAGCCGGACCGGCACCACCAAGGTCGAAGCCCATCTCGTTGAACTTGTCGAAAGCTTTCTGCACATTCTCGGTTTTGATGCCTTGGAACATGATGTCGCCAGACTGACCATGGAAAGCCACCAGGCCAGAACCACCGGTTTCAAGCCATGCATCAGACAACTGACGCAGCAGATCGGAGGTGTAGTGCATCCCAGCGGGAGGCTGGATACGCAGCGTGTGGAATTCAGCTGCTTCAGGGAAACGGGGGGAGCCGTTTTCATCCTTGAGTTCGGTAAAACGGGGAATAACGCCACCGCCATAGCCCACCACACCAACCGTACCACCCTTCCAGTAGCCAAACTTGGTTTGGTAAGAAGTTTCCAGTTGACCCATTAGATCAACAATCATGTCATTGTCTTTAGCCAGACGCTTGAGACCGGTAACAAAAGAAGGCCACGGGCCAGTCTCGAGTTCGTCCAGGTTCGGCGTTGCATGCATTGGTTTTGCCATCTTTATATCTCCTTGAAGTCTTGAACCACAGGGTGTCGTCACATTTCACAGCACCTTCCCGTTGGCAAAAGCCATCCGGAATGAGTGCGCACATATTAGGGAGCGCTTATCCGTCTAACCATCATTCCGAAGGGGTAAACGCATATTTCACTCGGGTAATCCCAAACCTACCCTTTCGGGTAGGCCACTTCATAACCAACACAGAGTTGCCTATAGTTGACTCAAAATGTCAGATAATCAGCACATCACAAGATACTCATAAATTATGAACCAGATCAATCCAATTGCGAAGTTCCGCAACCCCTATGGCAACCAAGAAATCGAATTTCAGGAAGTTATTTTTGACGGTGGCAGCATGCCCATGATGCGTTTACGCATTCGAGAACGCGGCGCAAGATTCACGATCTTTGACATTGACCCGATTACCGCAAAATTTTGGGCGGATGAAATGTTGAAGTGGGTTAACTCTCATTCAGAATTACCGGAAAATACAGAAGAGAACTAAGCCATGCGCATGTACAACCCCGAATGGGAAGCCATCAGGCGTTTCAACTACACCCCCAACTTCATCGACCTCCAATTCGATTTATCGGGCATGGAGATACCGGCTGATCACGGGCATGCGTTATATCAAGAAATCACCCGTCATCTGCCTTGGCTGCGTGACACGGCAGTTGCTGGCATTCATCCGGTTCATGCCACGCCAAGTGGACGCAACGACAACCTGGTAATTAACCGACGTGTCAAATTGGTTTTGCGTTTGCCAGTTGACCGAGCCGTCGAAGCCCGAGAACTGGTTGGCAAGGAAATCGATCCAGGTGCGGGGCCACTCAAGATTGGCGACTTGAAAGAAAAACCTGTAACGCCATTTGCAACTCTTTACTCACACTTCGTAGTTGTCAACACTGAGGATGAAGCGGGCTTCCTCGACGAAGTACGTCAACTGATGCTGGAAATGGGAATAACGGCAGGCCTCATCCCCGGAAAATTCCACAAAATGCACTTGCCCGATAGGGTAATTGGCGGATACAGCTTGATGTTGCACGATATCGACTTGATGCAATCCATGACGCTGCAAGAACGCGGACTGGGTCTGTATCGAGGTCTGGGGTGCGGTATTTTCATTCCGCACAAATCGATCAAGGAAGTGGCTTTCGACTGAGCAAGGCCGTTGGCTCACGACCTGAATTAAGACTCTGTTTAATGTTTTTTTACCCAATCGACAGGAGAAAATCGTGGGATACGTACTGAATGGCGAAGAACTTGAAACCGGCGAAGAAGACTTCCTCCTGGAAGCCAACTTTAGCGACGAAATTGTCGAAATCATCGCCGCTGCCGAAAAAATCAAACTGACCGACGAGCATTGGCAAGTGATCAACTTCATGCGTGAGAAATACAAAGAAGACGGTCACACCCCCAACTTCCGTAATCTGGTTGCAGAACTGGACGAATTACATCCAGATGTCGACTGGAAGAAGAAGCTCTACGAACTCTTCCCCAGCCAACCGGCGCGCCAAGCCGCGCGAGTTGCCGGCATGACCAAGCCATTCGGCAAGGGCGGTTATTAATCTGGTCATTACGCGTTGCTGGTTTTGCAAAGTACCAGCAACGAGTTCAACTTACCCACCAGCAACGCGTAATCTGTAAACAGTGACCTATGTACATCAATACGCTAGTCAGCACAGAAGACTTGGCCAAGCATCTCGATGACCCCAGTTGGATCGTTCTCGATTGTCGCTTCACTCTGACCGATTCCGAAGCGGGCAGGCTTGCATATCAAAAAAATCACATACCAGGCGCACGGTACGTACATCTTGACGAAGATCTCTCTGCGCCCATTACCGAATCCAGTGGACGGCACCCACTGCCCGATCCGCAACTTTTTGCCGATAAATTGCGCCGACTCGGCGTAGGCATCAACAAGCAAGTCGTGGTCTATGACGACAGCTTTGGTGCCATGGCGGTGCGCGCCTGGTGGATGCTGCGCTGGCTTGGCCATCCTGGTGTTGCGCTACTTGATGGCGGATATCCAAAATGGATGCGCGAAAAGCGCGTCATTACCGCAGAATTGCCCGAACTGCTCAACGGTCAATGTGCGTGTTTGCCTGAGCCTACGCAAATTGTGTCCTCTGAAGATGTTTTGAAGGCGCTGAATAGCAGCGAGCACCTGATCATTGATGCACGCCCAGAGCGCCGCTTCAGCGGAGAATTCGAACCTCTAGATCCAGTAGCCGGTCACATTCCAGGCTCGATCAACTGGCCGTTCGATGAAAACCTTGATATCGACGGCACTTATCTGCCACCTGAAGCCTTGCGCGAGAATTTTCAGGCTTTGCTCAAAGGGCGCCCGGCGTGGCAAATCATTCACTCGTGCGGATCCGGCGTAACTGCTTGCCATAACCTGTTGGCCATGGAAATCGCAGGTCTGCCCGGATCACGTTTATACCCAGGCTCCTGGAGCGAGTGGATTCGCGATCCTTCGCGTCCGATTGCGACCGGGGAATAAGGAAACACTCAGCATGCTGCGCGTTAAAACCACTTGGTTCAAAAAAGATGGCGAGCGCCCGCCGGAGGAAGTTGCAACGGTCATGGCTTCGATGCTTTGGCGTCTGGCAGACAAGGCCATCGACAATCTATCCAAAGCCAACTACGACATCATCACCCCTGAACGCGGCTTCAAGATCATCGCCGAATTGACTTGTTTTCTCGTGCATTACATCGACCGACTCGCGTTTGACCGAATCGATGACGAGCAGCGCCAGGAACTGATCAGCGCCACGGGAATCCGTATAGCCGAAATCATGGAAAAGAACATTGTCGACTTTAACGAAGGTGAACTTGACCCTGATTACGACTATCAAGAGGGCTACATCAAACTCTTGAACAAGCGCATGCTGGACTACTCGGAATTCGCCGAATTCACTCTGCCTGACGGTAAAGCCAGCTTCCAGGCATCGCGTTTTCTCAGTTTGATGATACGCGAAGGCATGGAAAAATCTGATCAAAGCTGGATTCAGGATCAATTGATGGACATCGAAGTCCCGGCCATGATGAGCATGGCGAAGAAAAACATGGACGGCTTCTATCCGCCCACCGACGCCTGAGCGCCACGCCATGATCCCGACTGACAGCCCATTCCATCCTGACAACAGCACCGGCTACCAAGCTTGGCGGGCTGAAAAACTCGCAAACTACCCTCTCTGTGGCGAAGATCTCATCGTCCAGGTTGATGACCTGAAGAACCTAGGCAATACAGAATATCAGGCACTCTGGCAGCGCATCGCCAAGACCAACATGGCAATCTATGCCAGCAATCTGGGCGAAACGGAAGACAAGGACGGAGCACGTTTGCTCTCTGCTCAATTCGGCCTGACGCATCTCGACGCCAATTGGCTTGCCGATGAAGACGGCATTTCCAGCCTGACACCTCAAGATGAAAACGCGAGCAAGCGCGGCGAATTCATCCCCTACACCCATCACCGTATCCGTTGGCATACCGACGGCTACTACAACCCTGCAGAGCGACGCATTTTCGCGATGACTTTGCATTGTGTTCGCGAAGCCGACGAGGGTGGCGTAAATGATCTATACGACCACGAACTTGCCTACATGGCTCTGCGTGATGCCAATCCTGAATATATCCGTGCATTGATGGCTGCTGACGCCATGACCATCCCTGCACGCGTTGGCGATACGGAGGCAATCGGAGACGAGCGCAATATCGCCCGCGCCGATGAAACCGGCCCCGCCCTATGCGTTGCCGAAGGTCATCTGCATCTGCGTTATACCGCCCGCACAAAAAGCATTGCCTGGAAACAGGATGCCGCAACACAGGCCGCGCTGAAAGCGCTGGAAGAATTGCTTGCCAGCCACCCCAAAGGTTCATTCAGCTTGAAACTCCAACCCGGCATGGGATTGATCTGCAACAACGTGCTGCACACCCGATCAGGTTTCATTGACCGCCCGGAACATCGTCGTCTGCTCTACCGGGCGCGCTATCACGACCACTTGCGAAATCTGCGCGGTTGATCCAAATGGCGGGGGCTCAACTTCTCTGACGCGACTCGAAACCCTGAGACAACTTGTTCTCCACCGCAAACACCGCCGCCTCAACGCGTGAAGACAAATTCAGCTTGGCAAGGATATGGCGGACATGCAGTTTTACAGTGTCGTAACTAATTTCAAGCGCTCTGGCGATGGCCTTGTTGCTCTCGCCTTTGGCCAGATGTTGCAGGATTTCACGTTCGCGTTGGGTCAGTGATTCCAGCAGAGATGTAGCGCTGTTGTTCTTGCCATCGAGCATGCGCACCAGCTTGGCAGTCATCGCCGGCGCGACCACAGTTTCACCACGCGCGGCGCGAATTACCGCATCAACCAATTCGTCCGGCTCCATGCTCTTCAATAGATAACCGTTGGCGCCATTACGCAACGCGCGCGCCATATCCTCTTCCGCTTCACTCACGGTCAGCAAAAGCACCGGCAGCATGAAACCCGAGGCACGCAATTCCTGCATCACCTGAATACCATCAGTACTGCCAATATTGAGATCAAGCAGCAATACGTCAGGCGTATGTTGCCGCAGCAAACCGGCGACATCAGCCGGTTCGCCGGTAATTGCGGCCACATGTACAGCGCCTTCGCGCTCCAGCAGTTCGGCCAGACCTTTACGAAACAGGGTGTGATCGTCCACCAGGACAATTCGTAACTGACTCATGGGATTACTCATGTTTGATCTTCCACACCCGGACGCGCCGGGAAACTCAAACGCACGATGGTACCGCCCGCTGCGCGACTTTCTATGGTCAGCTTGCCGCCCAATTTCGCGGCTCGCTCACGCATGATGGTGAGCCCAAAACTCTTCCCCATATTGGTCAGCGCCGAACCTTGCAAGCCAACACCATCGTCCGCCACATTCACTACATATTCGTTGTCGTGCAAATCCAACGTCACCACCACATGCCGGGCGCGAGCGTGTTTACAGATGTTGTACAGCGATTCCTGAATAATGTGAAAAACCTGAATTTCCTCTTCCGGCGTCAGCACTACATCTTGCGCCACGTTGAGAAAATCGACGTCGGCATTCGCTTTTTTACTGAAACTTTCGGCCATTTCTTGCAATGCCGGCACCAGACCGCGTGGATCGATACGGTCGCGGAACTGAGTAATCAGATTGCGCAATTCCGAATAAGCCAAATCCACCGCCTCCTCGACCTCGCCGAGATATCGGTTGGTGCGATCCAGATCCTGATCTGCCAGCGCCTCATTCAACACCGTCAGACGCATCTTGGCGTAAGCCAGCGTCTGCGCCAGTGAATCATGTATCTGATTGGCCAACATGGTGCGCTCGTTCATCAGCGAAATACGCATGTTTTCGCGCGTCAGGCGAGTGTTTTCCAACGCCATGCCCAGGTGTTCGCTAATTGAATTGAACAGATAGCGAATGTCCTCCGGCAGCGGTGCCGGGTTATCCAGAAAAATATTGTAGACGCCCAGTACTTTGCCCTTGTGACGCAGCGGCACTGCATAAATCGTGCTGCATTGCTGTGCAAAGTAGATATGGCGCACTTGTTTCTGGCAAACCTCCATGACGCTATCCGATTGCGAACTCTGCGACAGCGTCGCTTTGCCGCAGATGCCGCACTCCAGCGGCACGTAACGCTCTTTCTCGACCAGCGCCGGGCTCAAACCAATTGAGCCGACCAGACGCAGATGCGCGCCATCGGCCGTTAGCACCCGCACCGCACCGGCTTTGGCGCGGGAAATGCGCACCATGATTTCGAGAAAGCGCATCAGCATTTGTTCAGTATTGGCATCGGAACTCATGCTGCTGGCAATTTCCGCCAAAACCTCGATTACGGGCAACCTGTCGCCTCGGTCGCGAACGCCCCGTTCACTATGAGAGGCAATGCCGATGGCTGAGAGGGGGATGTTATAAGTTTCCAAAGCAGATCGATCACAATTAAGGCCAGACCCGGATGGTACTGGACGCTTTCCGACAGCGGCAATGAAGGACTGACGCATGCGGTGAAGTCGAGATAGTATCTCGCTGTCGATCAACTCGCGTGTGGAGTCTTATCAATGTCAGACAAACATCCCATTATCGCCATTACCGGCATGGCTGGCGCCGGCCTTTCCACCGTGCGGCATGCTTTCAAAGATTTGTTCATGCGGCAGAAAGTCAATCCTGTGATCGTGCATGGAGATGGCTTTCGCCGATTTACCGACCGTCAATTCGCTGCGTTGCTTGATGAAGCGGCAGTCAGCGACCGACATATTTCCTGGTTCGGCCCAGAATGCAACCACTTCCCGGAACTGGAACAGTTCTTTCAGACCTATGCGGAAACCGGTAGCGGCGTAGTGCGCGAATATGCCCACAATGACAGCCGCGCTGCTGGGCTTGGGGTTAAAACAGGCGAATTCACGCCCTGGAAACCCTTGGCCAGCGGTTCAGACCTGCTGTTCTACGAAGGGCAACATGGTGGCGTCATTGCGGACACATGGACGCGTCGGCAGATCGATTCACGTCATTTTCCGCCCGAGATCGACCGCCGCGCGGGCCGGAAAGGCATCGACGTCGCCCAATATGTAGACCTGCTGATTGGCGTCGTCCCCGCCATCAACCTCGAATGGATCCAGAAAATCCACCGCGATTGCGCCAAAGGCTATTGCTCACCGGAAGCATCGCTGGAAACCATTCTGCGGCGCATGGATGACTACATTCATTACATCGTGCCGCAGTTCGGACTCACCGACATCAATATCCAGCGCATGCCGCTGGTTGACACCTCCAATCCATTCATCGCTCGCGAGGTACCGACACCGGATGAATCGGTGTTGATCATCCATTTCCGTGATCGCAAACGTCACGACTTCCCCGCTCTGCTCCAGCGTATCCCGGGTTCCCGCATGACGCGTCCCACCACCATGCTGGTTCCAGGCGGCGAGTTGCGTCTCGCGATCTCGGTGATCTGCGGACCTTTGGTCGAGGAGATGATGGAGAAACAATCCGCCACCCACCCAGGCCAAAACTAATCGCGCCAATAACGCTTTTCCGTCTCGCGCGCCCGTAAAAGATCAATCTTGTCTTTTTGCAGGCGCAGGGTTATTGCACCATCCCGGTCAGTGCGGGTCACATTTGCGCCTATCGCGCGATATCGCGCCAGCACTTCAGGATGGGGATGACCATACCGATTTCGATGCCCGACCGGAATGACCACCCAGCGCGGCAGCGCCAAAGAGAGAAACTCGGTTGTCGATGAAGACAGACTGCCATGGTGAGCCGCCACCAGCACATCTACCGATTGCAGAACACCGCGTTCGATCAGATTCATCTCAGCCAGACGCTCGATATCACCGGTCAGCAATGCACTGAAGCGGGGTGTCCGCAAACGAACCACACAACTCCGGCTATTGTCGCTAAAGCCGGGATGGGTGTATTGATGCAAAGGCGGATGCAGCACCTCGAAATGCACGCCATCCCAGACCCAGCTTTGCCCCGCAGCACAGGTCAGCGCATCCGGGCGCTTTGCACGCACCGCTTGCCCGATCGAACCGAGTGATGCCAACGGCAAACCCGCCAGAGACGACGTCAGCCAGACCGGCTGATGGCTATGCAACAGCGCCAGCGCACCCCCGGTATGATCGAGATCATCGTGTGAAACCACCATGCCATCCAGCCGATTAATGCCTTGCTGCCAAAGAGCCGGTGCAACCACGCGAGCGCCGGCATCTTCGCCAGAAGCAAAACGCGGCCCGCTATCAAACAACAACGCATGCCGCGCGGTACGCACCAGCACTGCTTCGCCCTGCCCCACATCCAGCACCGTCAACCACGCATCGCCCTCAGCTGGTGCCGGCAAACGCGGGAAAAACAGCGGCAAAAACAGCAACCACCCCAGCCATCGCCCGGGCAATCCACGTGGCAACAGCAGCAAGCCGATGCCAGCCAGCGCCAACAACAGCGCCGACAGGCTTGGCGCTGCGGCATGAAACAACGGTTGCGGCAAACGCACCAGCCACTCCAGACCCCACATGACGGTGGCCACCACGCTATGCGCTACGCTGGCTGGCAAGGTCCATGGCAGCAATACCGCCAGCAATGACAGTGGTACAGCCAACAGACTGATCAGCGGGATCGCCAGCGTATTGGCAATCGGCGAAACCAGTGAAACCTCCTGAAACAAACTCAACAACAATGGCGTCAACGCCAAGGTGACCGCCCATTGCGCGCGTATCCATTGCAACACGATGGGTGGTGAGCGCAGTCGCCCCATATCGGCGAACAACAACGCGGCAACCGCGCCAAATGAAAGCCAGAACCCCGGCGCATGCGCCGCCCACGGGTCATTCAATACAACCACAAGCAAAGCTGCCGCGAGCAAGCGCGATGCGGTTGGAGTTCGGTCCAACAACGCCACTGCGGCCGCGCTGGCCAGCATCAAGAATGTCCGCTGAGCAGGAATGCCGAAACCGGATAGCGCGGTATAAGCGGCAGCGGCCAGCAACCCAAGCACCACGCCGGCGGTGCGTGCCGGAATACGCAGATTCAACCCTGGAATACGTCGCCAGATCCAACGCACGAAGCCGAATACCAGCGCCGAAAACAGGGTGATATGCAAACCTGAAACGGAAAAAAGATGCGATGTGCCAGTCTGTCGAAACAGCGTCCATTGCGCGCCCGGAATCGCGTCCTGATCTCCCACCGCCAGAGCGATGACCACACCGGCATAGGGCTTTTCGCCCAAGCCCGCGCGCAAGCGTTCGCGCACCGCATCCCGAAGATGATCCAGCCAGGCCCGGGCCGCGCCCGGACACCCCGTCCCGCGCGACGGCTTGCCGACAACATTGCCAGTAGCGCGAATTCCGCGTTCGAGCAACCAGGCATCGTAATCAAAACCACCCGGATTGACGCCTCCATGCGGACGATACAAACGGGCAACCAGATCGACGCAATCGCCGCCAGAAATATCTACCTGCGGCTCCCCATCACGAGTAAACAGTCCAAGCTGCACGCGACTTGGCAGCGTCACGCCGGGTGTTTCGATACGCGCCACATCGAACACAAAACGCAGACCATTCGGAGTCGTCTCGGGCAAACCGACTACTCGTCCGGAGAGCGAAATTTCACGTGCCTCCCAACTCCGCGGCAACAACTCGGCCAAACGCATTTCCGCCCGCCAGGCGGCATAGAAAAATCCCAGCAAGGCGAACACAATCAGCGCCGCGCCAACCTGAAGAAATCGATTCACGGACACTGCGACCGGCGCCTTCAAGCGCAAGGAAAAGAGCGGCTGCCGATGCTTCAGCCAGGCATTCAACAACAGCACCAGCAATGGCAACATCGCAGCCCAGACCAAGGCAGGCAGCGCAGGCCGGGTTTGCAACCAGGCCGCGCCCAAGGCAAAGGCAAGGATAAGCCCGCGATAACCAATCAACTAAACTCACTCCCATGCCCAGAAAACACTTCAGAAAATACTTACCCGACCATGAATCGATACGCGGTAACGCCTATTTACGTGTTTTTCAGCCGCTCCTGAAACATCCAAATCTGTGGCATTTGAACCGTCACTCGGTCGCCGGCGGCGTCGCTGCGGGCATGTTCGGCGGGCTGATTCCAGGTCCTTTACAGATCCTCACCGCAGCTATTCTGGCCATCATTTTTCGTGTCAACCTGCCTGTTGCGGCAGTCACCACGTTCTATACCAACCCGTTTACCTGGGGTCCGCTTATTCTGACCGCGTATTGGATTGGCAGTTGGTTCACCGGCGACAACGGCGAAGCGGTGGAAAAACTCGATTTCAACTGGGATACCCAGAGCTGGATGGAATTTTTACCCGCTTTTTGGACATGGTTTCTAGGCTTGGGCGAAACGTTTCTTATCGGCAGCCTGATTCTGGCGTCAAGCTTGGCGGTGCTTGGTTACATTACGGTTCAATTGGCTTGGCGGTTTTATATCCTGGCTTACTTGAAACGTCGGCGAGCTCGACAACGACATCAAGTCGATACTCGCCGCGAATCCGATTAATCCCGCTCGCTCGGCACTGAAACCGGGTAGCCGTTGGTCAGGGCGGTGATGAATACTTCCAGGTCGGTATAAGCACGACTGCTCGGCAACAGCGGCTGAGTGCGGGCATCCAGATTGCATTCAGCAAACCGCAATTGCAGCGATTGCAGTTGGTAACGGGTGCGATAAACCGGAAAATGCGCGGCATCACCATACGGCGTCGTCACCACGGTGCCGCGCAAATTAAGGCCGATCTGCTTGGTGTGACAGGACGAACAGGCCAGATTGAAACGACCGGCGCGGGTGTGGAACAGTTTGCGACCTCGCTCATATGAAGCCTTCAACGGCCCCGACGAAGTCACATTGATATTGATCGGCATCCCGTTGCTATGGCTCGCCACATAAACAGAAATAGCGCTGTTATCGTAACTGCCGTTCTGCAGCACCCGGCCTTCTTTTGCCCCGCAATGTTCGATCATCTCCTCCATGCCAGCGACATGCTTAAGCTCTGGACGATACATTGGGTAGCGCGCACGCAACCCTTTCAGCGAACCTTTCCTGGCGCCCAGGCAAGCGGCGAAGCGGCCTTTTTTATTAAGCTCCTTGAAGATCGATTCACCCCGGTCCAGCGCGAAATGGCCGCCATGCACAGACGCATTAAAGGGCGGATCCATAAACTTCCAGTTCAACTTCCAGTTGTCTTCCGGGCTACCCGCCATCCGCCAATCCAGATTAGCCGGGTCTTTCCAATGTCTGTATGAGCCGGAAAGTCGCATATCACCTTTGACATGCGGTAAATAATCTTCCATCTGGTCATATTCACGATACGGCGCATCAACGGCTTGCGCCACACCAACCCAGCAAGCACTGAAAAAAAGTGTAAGCAAAATTTGTGGGAGTTTCATCTCGATCTCCTCAGTCCAGGCTTTGCAGGTATGCGACCAAATCACGAATCTCCTGCTCATTCAGAATGCCGAAAGTGCCGTACGGTGGCATGACGCTATTGGGATTGAACGCGCGTGAATCAAAAATCTGCTGAAAAACCAGTTCATTCGAATAGTTATGCTGCTTGAAATTCAACACCCTGGCGCCTACCGTGCCCGGCCAGGCTTCTCCCGGCAGTTCGTGGCAAACAATGCAGTAGCCCTTTTCGCGCGCCAGAGCGAGTTCCCGACCACGTATCGGATCACCATTCAACGGCTCTTCCAGCATGACCTTTCTAGGTTTCGGTGTCGGCTGCTTATCCGCATGGCTCAAGCTCGGCCAACGTGTCAGATCACGTTTGAAAGGCGCCCATTCGAGACGACCGCTGTTCACCACCACCTTCGGCTGCAGCGTCATATTGACCGCGCTCGGGCTGACCGCAAGATCGGTAGGCCACTCACTACTCACCGCCGACATTGAAAACACCGCTGACAACCAGACCATAACCCTGCTGATGCGCATGCCGCTCTCCTCGTACAGACGCCTACATTACAACAATGCCGATCAATTAAGCCAAGCCCGCATCTCCAAGTCGCAGCACCCGGTGCATGCGTCCGGCCAGATCCGGATCATGCGTCACGATCAAGAACGCGGTAGCGTGGCGTTTTGAGAGTTCAACCAGTAAGTCTTGAACTCTTGCCGCATTATGGCGATCAAGATTACCGGTCGGCTCATCCATCAGAACGCAAGCCGGTTGCGTTACCAGGGCGCGCGCGATAGCGACACGCTGACGTTCACCGCCGGAAAGCTCGCCTGGCCGATGCAGCATGCGGTGTCCCATGCCCACTTCCTGAAGCCAGATCGCCGCTGTCGCCAGCGCGGCTTCCCGTTCCTGACGCCGAATAAACAATGGCATCGCAACATTTTCCTGCGCGGTGAATTCAGGCAGCAGATGATGAAATTGATAAACGAAGCCGAGCAATCTGTTGCGTAACTTGCCGCGCGCCTCTTCCGAGCCAGCCCAGATTGATTCGCCAGCCACCTTGACATCGCCGGAATCCGGCCGATCAAGACCGCCCAGCACATGTAACAAAGTGCTTTTACCAGTGCCAGATGCGCCCATCACAGCGACCTGTTCTCCGGCAAAAATATCCATATCGATATGACTTAAAACGGGTACTTCAAGCTTGCCTTGCCAGTAACTCTTTCGCACACCGCGACAGGACAACACCGCCAATGCGGGATTCACAGCTTCACTCATAGCGCAACGCCTCGGCCGGTTGGATCTGGGCGGCGCGCCAGCTGGGATACAGCGTGGCCAGAAATGCCAGCACCATAGCCACGCCACCGATCACCCAGACATCTGCCCAGTTCAGTTTAGACGGCAATTCCGAGATGTAATAAACATCGGCCGGGAACAGATCCATGCCTACCGCACGCTCGATTATTGGCACGATGGTTTCCACGTTGAGCGCAAGAAGCACGCCAGAGCCAACGCCCAAAACCGTGCCAATCATGCCGATCAAACTGCCTTGCACCATGAAGATCAACATAATGCTGAGCGGGCTGGCGCCTAGTGTGCGCAAGATGGCGATATCCGCCTGCTTGTCGGTCACCGCCATGACCAGAGTCGATACGATGTTGAACGCAGCAACAGCAACGATAAGCGTCAAAATAATAAACATCATGCGTTTTTCGATCTGTACCGCCTGGAAGAAGTTGGCGTGACTCATGGTCCAGTCGGACAAATAAAAATCGCCTTGCAAGGTCTTCGCCAATTCACGCAGCACCCATGGTGCGCGTTCCATATCTTCCAGCTTCACACGCAAACCGCTTACCGCATCGCCAGTGCGGTACAGCTTTTGCGCATCCTCCAGATGAATCAAAGCCAAGCCGGAGTCGTACTCGAACATCCCCATCTGGAAGATACCGACCAGATTGAATTGCTTGATACGCGGCATCATTCCGGCCGGCGTAACCACGCCCTGCGGCGCGATGACCGCGACCTTGTCACCTGGAAACACCCCGAGCGAACGCGCCAAATCACTGCCCAGCAAGATATTGAATTCGCCTGGCCGCAAGTCTTCCAATTTACCCTGCTTCATGTGACTGGCAAATTCGGCCACTTTGGTTTCTTCCGCCGGCACCAAGCCGCGCAACATTGCACCCTTGGTTTCGCTGCCTTGCACCAACAGCGCTTGCCCGGAGACGAAAGGCGCCATGCCACGCACTTCCGGGTGTTGCGCCGCCTGCCGAGCCAAATCTGGCCAATTGTGCAGTTGACCACCACTGCCGGTGATCTCCATGTGTGAAGCGACACCGAGAATGCGCGTGCGCAACTCCTCCTGAAAACCGTTCATCACGGACAGGACGACAATCAAAGCCATAACCCCCAAGGCAACACCAGCCATCGAGGTCATCGAAATGAAGGAAATAAAGTGGTTACGGCGCTTGGCGCGGGTATAGCGCAGGCCGATCAAAAGTTCGTATGGGAGCACAGGGTGGAGTCTGCCACAGCAGACCCCATGCCGTCAGGCGGTCATCGATTACACCGCGAAAATCAATCCAGCATGCCGACGTTGTTCTGCTTCATCGAACAGCCGCAAGCCTGTGACCGATCCTCGATCATGGCGAAGTGATCCGCCAGATACGCTTCACGCTGCGCCCCCTCGGGCAGACGGCCAAGCAGATCGTAGTGAGCGCGACATTCCGACGCGGTCAGGGTTGCATGACAGGGAATTTGCATGGCTTGAGACCATTCCGATTCCTCGGAAGCCTGTACAAAACCCGTCATACCCAAACTCAACAGCATGGCAAAAGCGAGTCGTTGCATTTCCATCTCCCCACAAGTTGAACACGATTACTTGATCATAATGATCAACAATTATTTTGCAACCCTGAGTTGAGAAGGGATTTCCTCAGCTTTACCAGAATCAAACCACCGATGGCAAGGTCACGCTTGACGGTCTTTGATCACGAATTTCCTCCATGCTGACGCCCGATGGGCGCGGTATCGCTCTCTCTGGCATAAGTTTGAACCCCTGTATGAATCCAGGCGCCATTCTTGGGACAGAGGCATTACTCACCGATCAAATGCCCCGCTACCTCGCGCCGATGCACGGCGCGTCGATGCTCAAACAAATAAATTCCCTGCCAAACACCCAACTGCATACGGCCGGCCTGGACCGGAATCGAGAGCTGGGTCTGCGTCAATACCGCACGTATGTGCGCCGGCATATCATCCGAACCTTCCTGCGTATGCCGATAAATTGGATCATTTTCCGGCACCAGTCGGGCGAGAAAACGAGACAGATCGGTTTGTACATCGGGATCGGCGTTTTCCTGCACGATCAAACTAGCCGAGGTATGCCGCACAAACAAGGTCAGCAAACCGTCATGTACGCCGCTTGATGTCAACCATTTCGCCACTTCAGCGGTGAAATCGTAAAGGCCTTGGCCGCAGGTGGAAATTTCGAAAATATGATGGTGTTGTCTCATCAAATTATTTTATCGCAGCGGATAATGCATCCCCATGAAAAGTCTTCAACTGCTGATCGTCCTGCCCGCCCGCCAGGATGCCTGGCTGGAAATCATCCGCCAAGCCTCGCCGAGCCTGTTCAAACTCCTGAACCGAGGCAAACAAAAAACACATGAACCCAGTCTGGCCGGCACACTTTGCCAGGCTTTTGGCATCAAACAGCAACAAGATTGGCCGCTGGCGCCTATCTCCGCCTTTGCCGACCAACTCGAAAGCGCAGCCGGTTACTGGTTTCGGCTCGACCCAGTGCATCTCGAAGTCGCCATGGGCGGACTCATTCTGCATCCCCCCGAGAGCTTGCAACTGTCGTTGTCGGAAGCCCGCGCACTGATCGCCGACATCAATCTGCATTGGCAACGGGAAGGCTGGGAAATCCAGGCGATCAATCCGACACGTTGGCACCTGCGTTTACTGGAAGCGCCGAATCTGCGCACCACCCCGCTGGACCAGATGGATGGCGAATATCTGACTCCCCACCTGCCACGCGGAGCCGATGCCCGTCTTTACCTGAAACGCATCAACGAGGTGCAAATGCTGATGCATTCACATCCGGTCAATCTCGCACGCGAGGACACGGGACGTCCGGTAATCAATGGCTTGTGGCTTTGGGGCGGCGGCAATTTGCCCGCCTGCAAGACAAAATTCGATCTTTGCGTAGGCGACAATGCTGAAATCCAGGCCTTGGCATACGCCGCGAATTGCCCGTTTATTGCACCGCCGAATGCGTTATCACAATTGAATCCATGCAACCGCGCACTGGTCGCGCTCACCCAACCGGCCAGCGATTGGGACGGCAATTTCGAAAGCCACCTGGCTCAACTTGAAAGAGATTGGTTTGCCCCACTTTTGCGCCAATTGATCTGGGGCCGCATCCGCTATGCCCGACTGGACTTGATTGGCTACCGTGCGGTCAGTTTGACGCCTGCTCGCAGTTGGCGCTTATGGCGTTGACCGCAGCCTGTGGCAAGACCGCTAACGTGGCACCGTCACCTGAGACATGCGAGCGGCAATAATCGATTTGCGCTTGAGCAAGCCGCGCGACGATCGATGCGTTTCGTAGTAGCGTGGATTCGGAATCATCGCCGCCAGCAACGCAGCCTGGTCACGGCCCAGGCTGGCGGAAGAAGTTTTGAAATAGCGCCGGCTGGCCGCTTCCGCGCCATAAATTCCGTTACCCCATTCGATGACATTCAGATACACCTCCAGAATTCGATGCTTGCTCCAGAGCGACTCGATCATTACCGTAATCACCGCTTCCTGAACCTTGCGCAACGGGTTGCGCGAGGCCGATAAAAACAGGTTTTTGGCAAGCTGCTGGCTGATGGTGGAACCACCGGCAGCAATGCGGCCTTTTTTCAGATTCTTCTCCATCGCCAATTCCATGGCTTCCCAATCGAAGCCTTCATGCGCCAGGAAACGGCTGTCTTCCGCGGCGATCACCGCGCGCTTCAATTGCATCGAAATACGGTTGTAATCAACCCAGCGATAGCGCAATTCGGCGTCCGGTTTCTTCTCTTGCAAGCGATCCATCCCGGCTTCCATGAAAGCCGTTGAAGTCGGATCGAACGCCTTCCACCACAACACATGGCCGAGATACCAGAACTGCAATAGCAACACCAATACGATCAACAACAACAGGCCGCGCCAGAACAGTCGAAACATCATGCGCACCTCAGCATCTGGATCACCGGCGCGGTATCCGGCCGCACCCCGCGCCAAACCCAAAAAGCTTCCGCCGCCTGCTCCACCAGCATGCCCAGACCATCGGCCGGACGCGCGCCGTGCAATCTCGCGAAGGCCAGGAACGGCGTGTCCTTGCCATACATCATGTCGTAGGCCCAGGCATCGGCGGCAAATACGTCGGCTGGCAAAGGCGGCAAATCTCCCGCCAGACTAGCCGCCGTGGCGTTGATCACCAAATCGAACGCCCCCGACACATCGGCATAACCGCCAGCGGATAAATTTTTATGATCAGCAAATACCTGCGCCAGCCGAATAGCCTTATCCGCAGTCCGATTGACGATGAAGACGGACATCGGCAACTGCTCCAGTAAAGGCAAAATGACCCCGCGCGCAGCCCCCCCCGCCCCCATCAACAAAATACGTTTGCCCGCCAGCGAGACGCCAAGATTGGCGACCAGATCTCGCACCAACCCGGCGCCATCGGTGTTATCGCCCAGCACGCCATCCGCCTCGAATTGCAAAGTATTCACCGCACCGGCAGCTTGCGCCCGAGCAGAATGACGCGTCGCCAGCGCAAAGGCCTGCTCCTTGAACGGAACGGTGACATTGGCGCCTCGCCCGCCTTCCGCGATGAACGTCGAAATCGCTTGATTAAAGTTATCCAGAGGCGCTAACAAGGCGGAATAAAGGATGTCTTGCCCAGTCTGTCGGGCGAAAGCGGCATGAATAAGCGGGGATTTGGAATGCGCGATCGGATTGCCGAAAACGGCGTATGCATCGGTCATGGCAAAAAACTCAAAATAGGCAGACCGCGATTGTAGAAGTCCGCGTCATTCGATGACAGGCGGTCTATCGTCCGCCTCCAAATACGGCAGAAGCACAGTAATACGCACTTTATTGGTGCAGATAAAACACAAACGGCCCCAATTCAGGGCAAATCATTTCTCATTCCCCCCGCAATTCCTTATGGCACAATGCTTTGTCCGATTTCGGGGCATGGCATGGATCATGCTTAACTGCCACCGTGGATACCCACTAATTGCAATCCAGTCCTACACAAGGAGTTCGAAATGGCGGTCGCCGATGTAATGAAGATGATTCAGGAAAACGACATCAAATTCGTTGATTTCCGTTTTACCGATACCCGTGGCAAAGAACAGCACGTCACCGTGCCGGTTTCCGAGCATGGTTTCACAGAAGACAAATTTACCGATGGCCACGCATTCGATGGCTCCTCGATTGCTGGCTGGAAGGGAATTCAGGCTTCCGACATGCAGTTGATGCCCGACCCGGACACCGCCAATCTGGACCCGTTCATGGACGAGCCCACCCTGATTCTGACCTGCGACGTGGTTGAACCCGACACCGGCAAAGGTTACGACCGCGACCCGCGTTCCATCGCCAAGCGCGGTGAGGCCTATCTGAAATCCACCGGACTGGGCGACACCGCCTACTTCGGCCCGGAACCCGAATTCTTCATCTTTGATTCCGTGACCTGGGGCTCCGACATGTCTGGCACCCACGTCAGCATCGAGTCTGAAGAAGCCGCCTGGTCTTCCAGCAAGAAATACGAAGGCGGCAACATGGGCCACCGTCCCGGTGTCAAGGGCGGTTATTTCCCGGTTCCCCCGGTTGACTCCCTGCACGACATCCGTGGTGCCATGGTTCTGGCCCTGGAAGAGATGGGCGTGCCGGTTGAAGTGCATCACCACGAAGTCGCCACCGCCGGACAGTGCGAAATCGGCACCGTGTTCTCCACCCTGGTTAAGCGCGCCGACTGGACCCAGATTCTCAAGTACGTCGTGCATAACGTCGCCCACAGCTACGGCAAGACCGCGACCTTCATGCCGAAGCCCATCGTTGGCGACAACGGTTCCGGCATGCACGTGCACCAGTCGATCTGGAAAGACGGCAAGAACCTGTTCGCCGGCAACGGTTATGCCGGTCTGAGCGAGTTCGCGCTGTACTACATCGGCGGCATCATCAAGCACGCCAAGGCGCTGAACGCCATCACCAACCCCGGCACCAACTCCTACAAGCGTCTGGTTCCCGGCTTTGAAGCCCCGGTCATGCTGGCTTACTCCGCCAAAAACCGTTCCGCATCGATCCGCATCCCGCACGTCGCTTCCGACAAGGCACGCCGTATCGAGACCCGATTCCCGGACCCGTCCTCCAACCCCTATCTGTGCTTTACCGCACTGATGATGGCCGGCTTGGACGGCGTGCAGAACAAGATTCACCCCGGCGACCCCGCCGACAAGAATCTGTACGATTTGCCGCCGGAAGAAGAAAAGGCCATTCCGAAGGTTTGCCACAGCCTGGAAATGGCGCTGGAAAACCTGGCACTCGATCACGAATTCCTGACCCGTGGCGGTGTCTTCTCGAAAGAGTGGATCGATTCGTTCATCGAACTGAAAATGGAAGAGGTCAAACTTTTCCGCATGACTTCTCACCCGATCGAGTTCGAGTTGTATTACAGCCTGTAACATCTTTAGAACTTGCAAAAAGGCGGCTGCGGCCGCCTTTTTTATTGCGTCACGCCCACCCATTTCCCTACACTTCGCTGCATTCGTGTCGAGGTCTCACCCATGCGTTTTGTTCTTGGTCTGCTTTTTTTCGTATTGCCCAACATCGCTGCCGGGGAAATCTATAAATTCGTCGATGAAAACGGCGTCGTTACTTATACCAACATGCCGCGACCGGGCGTGAAACCGCAAATAATCATTCCCGATATTTCTCGCCCTGCTTCCAACCGCTCAACACCCGCCGAAAAAATCAAATCCAGCGGAAAAATTGCCACTCCGAGTTACTTTCCAAAAGTTGACAAGGGCACCCAGGTCAAGCGTGATGACATGCGCCGGCAATTGCTGGTAGAAGAATTGCGCAGCGAGGAACGCAATCTGGCGGCTTCACGCAACGAGCTTAGCCAAGGCAGCCGACGCCCGGGAGCGGATGTCGGCAAATTGACCGAATCCGTGCGCATGCACGAAAAAAACATCGAAATGCTCAATAAAGAGCTGTCGCACATTCGCTGAAGAGCAGCGCCACCTATTTCGGTGGTTGCAACACGAAGGTGGAACGCATCGCCGGCTGGTAAAATCAGTTTCTTTTATTGCTTACCGGCCCAACCATGCGGATCTCTCAGTTTTTCCTCTCCACCAGCAAAGAAGCCCCGGCTGAAGCCGAACTTGCCAGTCATCGTCTGATGTTGCGCGCCGGCTTGATCAAACGTTTGGGTTCTGGCCTTTACACCTGGATGCCGCTCGGGCTGCGAATACTGCGCAAAGTTGAAGCTATCGTGCGCGAGGAAATGAATCGCGCCGGCTCGATAGAACTTCTGATGCCTGCCGTACAACCAGCCGAACTCTGGCAGGAGACCGGGCGCTGGGCGGTATTCGGCCCGCAGATGCTGAAGATCAAGGATCGTCATCAACGCGACTTCTGCTTCGGCCCGACTCACGAAGAAGTCATTACTGATCTGGCGCGCAAGGAAATCCGTTCCTACAAACAATTGCCGATCAATTTTTATCAGGTTCAAACCAAGTTCCGCGATGAAATCCGTCCACGTTTCGGCGTCATGCGGGCGCGCGAATTCCTGATGAAGGACGCCTATTCCTTCCACCCGAACGAAGACAGCCTGGATGCCACGTACAAAGTCATGTACGCCGCTTACAGCCGGATCTTCACCCGCTTGGGGCTGAAATTCCGCGCCGTGGCGGCGGATACCGGTGCAATCGGCGGATCCGGTTCGCATGAATTTCACGTCCTGGCCGATTCCGGCGAAGACGCCATCGCCTTCTGTCCGGCTTCTGACTACGCCGCCAACGTCGAAATGGCGGAAGCCATGGCGCCTGCCGCTCCGCGCGCGGCAGCGACACAAACCATGCACAAGGTCGCCACACCGGGACAACACACGATCGAAGAAGTCACCGCTGCACTTAACATTGCCGCCGACAAAGTGGTCAAAACCCTGATCGTGCGCAGCGCACTCGACGAGACTGGCAAACAGGGCCTCATCGCCCTGCTGGTTCGCGGCGATCATCAACTCAACGAAGTCAAAGCCGGCAAACTCCCTGGCGCAGCCAGCCCGATGGAATTTGCCAGCGACGCCGAAATCCGCAATTCGCTGGGCTGCGGCGTCGGCTCACTCGGCCCCATCGGCCTCAACATTCCGGTCTTCGCCGACCGCGCCGTGCTCGCCATGAGCGACTTCACCTGCGGCGCCAATGAAGATGGCTACCACCTGACCGGCGTCAACTTCGGTCGCGATCTGTCCGAACCGCAAGTCGCCGACATCCGCAACGCCGTCGTCGGCGACCCCAGTCCGGATGGTGCCGGCCCGCTCGACCTTTGTCGCGGCATCGAAGTCGGCCATATCTTCAAGCTCGGCACCAAATACTCGCAAGCGCTGGAGGCCAAATTCCTCGACGAAAACGGCAAATCGCAGGTCATGGTCATGGGCTGTTACGGCATTGGCGTCTCCCGCATTGTTGGCGCGGCGATCGAGCAAGGCAACGATGAACGCGGCATTCTCTTCCCGCAATCCATCGCCCCGTTCGAACTGGCCATCGTGCCGCTCGGCCTGAAGCGCAGCGAACCGGTGCGCGAAGCAGCGGAAACACTCTATAAAGAACTTATGGCCGCCGGCATCGACGTTGTACTGGATGACCGAGATGAACGTCCCGGCGTGATGTTTGCCGACATGGAACTGATCGGCGTACCGCATCGTGTGGTGGTTAGTGATCGCGGCCTGAAGGAAGGCATGTTGGAATATCAGGCGCGCAGCGATGCTGCCGGCACGAAGATTGCTCAACAAGAGGCCATTGAATTCATTCTGGAACGGGTAAAAGCATGTCGAAACACAGATTGAAAACCGTCATCTGGCTGCTCTCATTCAGCGCTGGCAACGCTTGGGCGGGCGCGCAAATGTACGAACCGCTGTCCGCCAGCGTCAAATCACAACTATCCAAAACGGTCGCCGATACCGCGGTCAAAAGCGCGGCTTTTGCTGAATCACCTGGCGTGCAAGCCTGGTTGGCGGAGATGTCACGTCGACTGGAGCGTCGAATTCCCGACGCCGAATACCGTCAAGATTTCCTCAATACCATGCATTACGAATCGATACGTGCAGGTCTCGATCCTGAAATGGTATTGGGATTGATTGAAGTGGAAAGCGGATTTCGCAAATACGCGGTTTCCAGCGCCACCGCACAGGGATATATGCAGATCATGCCGTTCTGGACAAAAACGATAGGCAAACCTGATCACAACCTGTTTCATCTGCGCACCAACCTGCGCTACGGCGTCACCATATTGCGTCATTACATCGATATCGAACGCGGCGACTTGTTCCGCGCGCTGGGGCGTTACAACGGCAGCCTGGGCAGACCGGAATACCCGAACGCCGTCTATGCGGCGTGGCAAAAGAAATTTACCTACGGCATAACGCCCAACTCAGCCAAGCCAACTCGCCAGGCTCATTCCAAGGTCACACAACAGGGGAGTTGATCTTTCAACCAGACTGAATCGTGCTGGGATTCAGTCTGGTTAAATCAGCTCGGCGTCAGGTCAGCGCACCGCCAGCAATTCCACATCGAACACCAACGTCGCATTCGGTGGAATCACGCCACCCGCGCCTCGCGCGCCATAGCCGAGATCGGGCGGAATGGTCAACTTGCGCTTGCCGCCGACTTTCATACCGGCAACGCCTTCATCCCAACCGCGGATGACGTGACCCCGTCCAAGCGGAAAATCAAATGGATCATTGCGATCGACACTAGAGTCGAACTTGTCACCGTTGGTCAACCAGCCGGTGTAATGCACGCTGACCATCTGGCCAGATTGCGCTTCATCACCTTCACCCAAAATCATTTCTTCAATCACCAAACCACTGGCGGTAGTCGTAGCAGACATGCACTTTCCTTCTAGAACAAAAAATCGATAACCTGCGGCGCGTCATCGGCGAGCCGCGCAAGTCAATTCAAATTACCGGATTACGACTAGTACAACACGACGATTCTGCTGCCGACCGGCTTTGTAGCGGTTATCGGCGATCGGCTCGCTTTCGCCATAAGAGATCGTCGACATGCGGTGCAACGGAATACCGCCTTTGATATTCAAATACCGCTTCACCGCTTCCGCCCGCACCTCGCCCACTTTCATGTTCAACGCAGCCTCACCCCTGCTGTCGCTATGCCCCTGAATCTCGATATAAACACTTTTGTTTTCGCCCTTGAGATTAGCCACAAACTCATCCAAGGCAGCCTCGGCGACACCACTCAACTCGGTTTTATTCGACGCAAATTTCAACTTGTCGTCTGACAGCACGACTTCATAAGTCAGCTTGCCCTCCGCCAACTGGCCTGCTGCCTGGGCGCGATCAAGAGCATCCTGGGCCGTCTTCGATAAATTCGCGACATCCGTCTCGGTTTTAGTCATCCGATCCGCATGCACTTTCAAAGTACCCTGCATTTCAACAATGACGCCATCCTGCTGCTGTAGTTTGGATGCATTGGCATTGATTCCGGACTCGGCCGCGCCGACCCGAACATTTAGTGCATTCGCGCTGGCGGTAATTGGAGCAATCTGGTTTTTAAAATATTCATGAACGTATTCACGCGTGGCGCAACCCGACAAAACGACGGGCGATAGTAGAAAAACAATCCATTTATTCATCATGACAACTCCAATAACATTCTAAAAACATGAATCTTAACGACCCATCTCAAAAATACTTTAGCCAGATCTGAATTCAGCCCGGATTTTTCATAAATGCTCGCGCGCCCTCTCGGGTCCCTTGTCCGCACTGGAAAGTTTCGCTCCGTCGGGCGTATGAATAACGACGCTACTCCTTCGCGTAATTCCCGGTGCAAACAATGGCCTGCGCGATCATCACGCAAATTCATGAAATATCCGGGTTGTTGAAAACAGAACATCACTCATCCGGCGGACGCAGATAACTGTCCTCCGCATTATCGAGCCTGATTTCCATCATGCCGCTATCCACCTTCAGCGTTTGCCCGCCGACCAGAGCAGGAAAAACCAGGACCAGCGCCACCATAATCAATTGAATCAGGACAAATGGAATTGCACCCCAATAAATATCCGTAGTGCGCACTGTTTTCGGCGCGACGCTGCGCAAATAGAACAAAGCGAACCCAAACGGCGGATGCATAAAGGATGTCTGCATGTTGATACCCAACAACACGCCAAACCAGACAAGATCGATCCCAAGCTTGGCGGCGACCGGCGCCAGCAAAGGCACGATGATAAAGGCGATCTCGAAGAAATCGAGAAAAAAGGCGAGCACAAAAACAAGCAGGTTGACCGCGATCAGGAAGCCGATCTCGCCGCCGGGCAGCGCGGTGAGTAGATGTTCCACCCACAAATCGCCTTCCAGCAAACGGAACACCAGTGAAAACACGGTCGAACCAATCAGGATAAAGATGACGAAACTGGTCAGCCGCGAAGTCGAATCCATCGCCTGTTTGAGTACGTCCAGGCTCAACCGATGCTTCACCAGCGCCAGCGCCAATGCACCAGTCGCGCCCATCGCACCGCCTTCGGTCGGGGTGGCGACACCCATGAAAATGGTGCCCAGCACGAGAAATATCAGAATCAGCGGCGGCAGAATCGACGCCCCGGCTTTCAGCATCAGCGCCTTGCCGTGCAGGCTGCGAGCCGCTATCGGCAAAGCCGGCACCATGGTCGGCCGAAACAGTGTCAGCATAAACACGAAAACCAGATAAAAACCGGCCAGCATCAAGCTGGGAGCGAGAGCGCCACGGTAAATATCGCCGACAGAAACACTCAACTGGTCAGCCAGGATAATCAGTACCAGCGATGGCGGAATGATCTGCGCCAGTGTGCCTGACGCGGCGATGATGCCGCAGGCCACACGCTTGTCGTAGCCATAACGCAACATGATCGGCAAGGAAATCAGCCCCATCGCGATCACCGTCGCCGCTACCACGCCGGTGGTCGCCGCCAGCAGCGCGCCGACCAGCACCACGGCATAAGCCAGGCCGCCGCGCAGTGCGCCGAATAGCTGGCCCATGGTGTCGAGCAACTCTTCTGCCAGGCCGCTGCGCTCCAGAATCAGCCCCATGAAGGTAAAAAATGGAATCGCCAACAACGTGGCGTTGGACATGATGCCAAACACGCGCTCCGGCAACGCTTGTAATTGGGCGAATTCGACATAGCCCATCTGCATGCCGATAAAACCGAATAACAAGCCGTTAGCGCCCAGCGCGAAGGCGACCGGATAGCCGATCAGCAGAAAGATCACCAAGCCGACGAACATCAACGGCGCCATCAACTCGAACATCAGACGATCTCCTCCGCACGCTCAGAAGTAAACGGCAACTGCCCGGTCAGCCGACCAGCGCACTTGATGATTTCAGCAACGCCTTGCAGAAACAGCAGCCCGAAGCCGACCGGCAACGCGAGCTTGATCGGCCAGCGCAACAGACCGCCGGAGTCGGCGGAGACTTCCTGAATCGCCCAGGATTCGGCGAACACGCTCCAACTGAACCAGGCCATCAAGCCGGCCACCGGCAGCAAAAACATGATGCCGCCGAGCAGGTCAACCCAGGCTTGCAGGCGCGGCGAAAAACGGCCGTAAATGACGTCGATACGGACATGTCCGTTATGTTTGAGGGTGTAGCCGGCACCGAGCAGAAAGATCAGCGCGAACAAATACCACTGCAATTCCAACCAGGCGTTGGAACTGAGATCGAAGCCGTAACGCAGGCTGGCGTTGGCCGCCGAAATCAGCGTTGCCAGCAGCACCAGCCACTTCACGGCACGGCCGGTCAGTTCGTTGAGTGCGTCGATACCTCGCGCCAAATCCAGAAAAACCCGCATTTCACTCACCCGCCACCGTCATCTGCTCGATCAGAATCGAACCAACTCGGCGCGAGCCGCGCGTTTCCACATCCGTGCCGATGGCGACGATGGACTTGAACATGTCACGCAGATTGCCGGCGATGGTAATTTCTTCCACCGGGTAAGCGATAACGCCGTTCTCCACCCAGAACCCAGCCGCGCCGCGTGAGTAATCGCCGGTGACCATATTCAGTCCGTGACCGAGCAACTCGGTGACCAACAGGCCGTTATCCATTTTCTTAAGCAAGGCGGCGAAGTCTTCACCCGTCGAAGGCACAATCAGATTGTGGTTGCCGCCGGCGTTGCCGGTGCTGTGCATACCCAATTTGCGCGCGCTGTAGCTGCCCAGAAAATACCCTTGCACGACGCCGTCCTTGACCACCTCGCGGTCTTGCGTGGCGACGCCCTCGGAGTCGAATGGCGAAGAAGACAAACCGCGCGCGATGAACGGTCGTTCCTGAATTTGCAAGAAGCTTGGGAACACCTGGCTGCCCAGACTATCGAGCAGGAAAGTGGATTTGCGATACAGATGACCACCGGAAATCGCCGACACAAAGCTGGCGATCAAGCCGGTGGCGATGGGCGCTTCAAACAGCACCGGGCATTGACGCGTGCTCAGCTTGCGTCCGTTCAGCCGTCGCAGCGAACGCTCGCCGGCGCGCAGACCGACGCTCTCGGCGCTGTCCAGATCCGCCGCCGCGCGCGCCGTGGTGTACCAATAATCGCGCTGCATCGCCTCATTTTCTTCGGCGATCACCGCGCAAGACAGGCTCTGCCGGCTGGTCGGATAACCGCCGGAAAAACCCAGCGAGTTGGCATAAATGAATTGGGAAACCTGGCTGGACAGCGATCCGCCTTCGGAATTGGTGATGCGCGGGTCCACGCTCAACGCGCTGGCTTCACAACTGCGCGCCAGTTCGGCCGCGGCTTCGACACCAATATTCCACGGGTGATACAGATCGAGGCTGGGTACCAAGGTATCGAGCACCGCCGCGCGCGCCAGCAAATCCGGCTCGGCCAATCCGGCGCACACATCCTCGGCGGTAAAGCGCGCGATGCTGAGCGCCTTCTCCACCGTCCGCGCCAGCGCGTCGGCGGAAAAATCGGAAGTGGAAGCATGACCGCGGCGCTGACCGAGATAAACACTGATCCCGATGCCCTTGTCGCGGTTGTGTTCGATGGTTTCGATCTGGCCATGACGAACCGAAAGCGACAGCCCGCTGCCTTCGGAAACCTCGGCTTCGGCGGCGCTAGCGCCACCGACTTTGGCCAGATCAAGCACCTGCGCGGCAAGGCCCTGCAGAGTCTGACGGGAAAAACTGAACGGACTGTTGGTGTTACTGGCATTACTGGAGCTATTCGACACGGCTGGACCTGATGAAATCGGCAAAGTCGTTATGATAACAACCCATCCCCCAGCTTCCGACCACACCACCATGCAAGATCAAGATTTTGAAGATGACGAAATCATCGTCAGCAAAAGCCAACGCAAACGTGAAAGCACCGCCCTGCAAGGCGTGGGCAAGGAATTGTTCGAACTTTCACGCGAACAGTTGAAGAAAATGAACTTGCCAGAAAAACTTCTCGACGCGCTGCTCGAAGCCAAACGGCTCACCAGCCACGAAGGCATCCGCCGCCAGATGCAATTCATCGGCAAGGTCATGCGAGATGTCGAAATCGAGCCGATCGAGCAGCAACTCGCGATTATCCGCGGCGAATCGAATCACGCCAAAGCCGCGTTTCACGCTCTGGAAACCTGGCGCACCCGCTTGATCGATAACGACGCGGCGCTGAGCGACTGGCTGGCCCTGCACCCAGACACCGACGTGCAGAAAATCCGCCAACTGATGCGCAATGCACGGAAAGAAGCGGCGGAATCGAAACCGCCCAAATCAAGCCGTGCTTTGTTCAAACTATTGCGTGACCTCGACTAATCAGCAAAATAGAACAGGTTTTCAGGGCAGACCAATTGCGTACAGCCGGACTGTAATCTGTCGGAAATATTTACAGTCATGTGGCGGGAGCGGATGTCGCCCCCCTGAAGAATGATCCGATTGCGCCATAACATCGCGATTTCACTGGGCATGCCCGACTGAGCATGACGCATGGCACGCGGCTTGCTGGAATTCAGCACTCCCGCATTTCAGCCAACTCCGTGCCGCGCCTCAACCTGACCGATAACCCGCAAGCCCAACTTGCGCAGCGATCAACACAGCCGTTCCTGAGTTATCCGGGCGTGCTGGCAAGGCTGCTTACCCAGTTGGGCGGGCGCAATACGCTGGATGAGCAGATTATCGACTGCTTGCCGCTCGACCCGGGAATGGCATTGCACGCGCTGGAAATCTACGGCTTGGCACATCCTGGCGAGACCTTGCGTCAGTTTTGCCATGCGGATCTACTGCATGGAATCGACATCTGTGCGCTAAAAAACAGCGTCTTCACCGCCGCCACCGATCAGCTCAGACGTCCTGCCGACGCCAGCCATGAAGCCTACTGGCGACTGGCCTTGCGCAGCGCTGTGCTGAGTCACGCGCTGGCGGAAAAATCCAACTACCCAAGCCCGGATGAAGCCTGGCTTGCCGGCCTTCTGACCTGGCTGCCCGAATTTCATCCCGCCGCAATCGACAATCCAGAAGCTGCCCGCCAGTTCGCCCAACAGGCGCTGGACCGCCTGCCCTTGCGCACCTTTCTGGCGGATGCATTGCGTTATCTGCCGGAGCCGATGCAGCGCCTGCGTGATGCCGCGCCACTGGTACAACTGAGCGTGGCGGCGCATCGACTGGCTCGGCTCGACCGCTCGGCGACATCCCGCCAAGAGAATGTTCCGCCGTTGGATGCGTTGTTTTTCGCCGAAAAAATCCCCCCGCAAAGCGTGCTGGAGTTATTGAACAAAACGGATAGCGCGGTAAACGCCCTGTTTCAGGAAAACAGTTGCCGCGACACCGCGCAAATGGCGCTTGAACTGATCCGCTACAACCAGCTTGAGATTGCCGCCAGCGGCATCCACGCCAGCAGCGAAGCCGCTATTTTGTCGCTGTCCAACCTGCTCGCCAGCCAAGAGAATCTGTCCGCCCCGATTTACTTGCAGAGGAACCCGCAAAGCGGACTGCTGGAAGGGCGCGCGTTGGGAACTGGCGCCGCGCCGCCGATCAGCATCAGTATCGAAGGCAGCAAAACCGCCGCCGCGCGCGCATGGTTGGCGCGCTCCGCTGGCATGGTGCTGAAAAGCGCCGGCAACAACGCCGCCATCCTCGATCTGCAATTGATACATCAAGCCAATGCGGAGGGTCTGATCGCCATACCCGTCGGCGAGGGCGACCATTCGGGAGTATTGCTGGCCTGCGGCAGCGCCAGCGCAATATCCGCCGTCGCCAGTTCGCCCAGGCATTTCACCCGCCTGGGCGAACTGGCGGGCCGCATGCCGGCGCGGAGCGTCGCCACCGAAGCAGCCAATGAAGCAAGCGCCGGACTGCCCATCCGAGTTCGCCGCGCCGCCCACGAAGTCAACAATCCACTTGGCATCATCAAGAATTACCTGGCCATCTTGAAGGTCAAATTGGGTGATGACGCGCCAATCGTAGATGAATTGCGCATCATCCACGAAGAACTCGACCGCATCGTGCGTATCGTCCGCGGCCTGACGCAGAACAAGATCGATCTCGCTGGCACGGCGGAAGATTCCGATCTCAACACCCTGATTCAGGATCTGCTCAAAGTCACCCAGCCGACCTGGAACAGCAAAGGCATCGAGGTTTCCACCCAGCTTGCATCCGGGCTGGCGCGCAGAACCCGCGATAGCGACAAACTCAAACAGATCGTGCTCAATCTGCTGCTGAACGCAATCGAAGCCACACCGCCTGGCGGCAATGTGCATATCGAAACCGCCACCCTGCTGAATCATCGTCATGAACGTTTTACCGAAATTCTCATCTCCGATTCCGGGCCGGGCATTGCGCCGCACGTCGCCAATCAGATTTTCGATCCTCTGGACACCGCGAAAGGCGATGACCACGCCGGACTCGGTCTATCCATCGTAAAATCGCTAACCGAATCGATGCAAGCCGGCATCAGTTTCAAAACAGGAAATTTCGGCACCACATTTCAAGTTTTGCTGCCGACCGATTGATCCCCGTCAACTAGAATAATTCCATTACTAGACACAAGAATAAAAACTCCGATATAACTTAAAAAAATTTAATTTTCCAAGATCGTTCAAAGGGATAGATGATGCACGGTAACGTAGCCAACGCCTCGGATCAGTCTTTGATCAGTTTGCTGATTGTGGAGGATGAGCCGCGCTACCTGGAAAGTACGCGCCTGCTGCTCGCCTCCCAGGTCAACAGTATCGATACCGCCCTTACCGCCACCCAGGCATTCGGCTTGCTGGCGCAAAAGCGTTACAACCTCGCTTTGCTCGATCTTCATCTGCCCGACGGCAACGGCCATGAAGTAATGGCCTATATCCGGGCACATCAACCGGAATGCCGCATCATTGTCGCCAGTGGCGACAGCGAAATCGAATCCGCTATTCGGTCGCTTCGACTAGGCGCTTACGACTACCTGCGCAAACCCTACGAACCGGATGAACTGATCAATACAGTACGCAATGTTCTGCGCAAACTGCATCTCGAACACGAAAACGCGCGCATGGCGCATCAACTCGAACAATCCGAGCAGTGGCATCGGCTACTGGTCAACACCTCGCCGGATGTCATCTACACCCTCGACGCCAGCGGCCACTTCACCTATCTCAACGACAGTATCGAAAGCACGCTCGGCTATTTACCGGGCGAACTGATCGGGCGCGATTACACCGCCCTCATCACCCCCGACCAGGCGGATGTCGCCCTCTACCATTTCAATGAACGCCGAACCGGCAAGCGCGCCACACGTAATTTCGAACTCCTGCTTCGGCGCAAGGAAGATCTGCTCAGCAGCTTGACTGAACGCACCTCCGATCAACGCGTGGTGGTCGAACTTTCCGCCATGGGCATGTACCGCCCCACCAGCCTGGGGATGGGCGAATTTCTCGGCTCCTATGGCGTCGCGCGCGACATCAGTGCGCGCAAACAGGCAGAAGCGACGATCGCGTTTCAGGCTTATCACGACTTGCTGACCGGCCTTCCCAATCGTTCGCTATTCAAGGATCGACTCGGCCAGGCGATGGTTTACGCCAAACGTCATGGCCAGACCATGGCAACCCTGTTCCTCGACATGGATCACTTCAAAGTGGTCAACGACACCCTCGGCCACCTGGTCGGCGATGGCCTGCTGCAAGCGCTGGCGCAACGACTGCGCATCAGCCTGCGCGAAGGCGATACGTTGTCGCGCATCGGCGGCGACGAATTCATGCTGCTGCTGCCGCACATCCGTTCGCGGGACAACGCCGCATACATCGCGCAGAAAATCATCACCTCGCTGAAGCAGCCCTTCAATATCGAAGGCCACGAGTTGTATGTCGGCATGAGCATCGGCATCGCCATTTACCCGGAGGACGGCGACAACATCGAAACGCTGATCAAACATGCCGATATCGCCATGTATCACGCCAAAGATCATGGCCGTAACGACTACAAATTCTTCACCCAGGATTTGCACAAATCGTTCACCGGTCGCCTCGCGATCGAAAACGAAATGCGTCATGCCCTGGAAAAGAAAGAATTTGAAGTTTTCTACCAACCGCAAGTTGCGGTTGAGAGCCAACGCATTCGCGGTATGGAAGCGTTGATTCGCTGGAACCACCCGACTCGCGGCCTGGTTTCGCCAAACGAATTCATCCCGATCGCCGAGGAATGCGGCCTGATCGCGCCGATCAGCGAATGGGTGTTGAGCGAAGCCTTTCTGCAGGCCAAGCGCTGGCGGGAATCGGCGTCGCCGCCCATCTCGGTAGCGATCAACCTTTCAGCTCGGCAGATCGAACACCCGCAGTTCGTTGATAAATTTGTCCATTCCCTGCACAAACACAAGGTCAGCGGGCAAGGCATCGAAATCGAAATCACCGAAACCACGCTGATGCGCGACATGGATGGCGCCATCGACAAGCTGAAAAAACTGGCGGAAATGGGCGTCGAAATTTCCATCGACGATTTCGGCACCGGCTATTCACCTCACCGACCAAACCAACAATGACAGCACCATCGTCGCCGGCATCACCGCGATGGCCAAGGGTCTCAAGTTGAAAGTCGTCGCGGAAGGGGTAGAAACACAGGATCAACTTGACTACCTGCAAACACTCGGCTGCGACACCTACCAGGGTTTCTACTTCAGCCGAGCAGTCAACGCCGAATCAGCAACCGAGATACTCGCCACTCATCCGGCTTGATGCAGCACCGGTAACCTCCAATCACTTCGGCCTCGGCATCGCACGCGGAGATTTTTTTGCGCCGCGCATTCCGGGACAATAGCGGTCCGCACCCTCTTCGCCACCCGCAATGTCCCACCACCGTCTCAGCGCTGACAGTATGACCCCGCGCACCACCGTCAACCAATGGCGCGCGGCCTGGT
>JAIFKV010000172.1 GCA_020049415.1 Betaproteobacteria bacterium | reverse complement strand
GGTCGGCCATCGCGTTGAAGTTCCAGGTAATAACGATTCGGGAAGCGCACCGCCCAATCTTTCGCCAGCCGCCGCGCGGTATCCAGCGATTCATTCATCAAAGCGACGCCGACATCGCCCTGATGGCCGCCGGAAAGCGCTATCAATCCGGCGGCACTCTGCGTATCCATCCAGGCCGGCTGCAAGATGGCGCGACCGCGATGCATATTGGTCCGATAGGCTCGCGTCAGCAATTCGCACAGATTGCGCCAACCTGGAGTGTCCTGCACCAGCAGCAGCATGCGCGTCGGTTTGTCGGAAGACTCGGTTGGCGCCACCCAGACATCACAACCGGCAATCGGCTTGACCCCCTTCTTGCGCGCGCCGGAATAAAACTTGACCAGGCCGAATACATTTCCCAGATCAGTCAATGCGAGGGCGGGCATGGCATCATTTTTTGCCAGCTTGATCGCATCATCGATGCGCAGAATGCTGTCCTGGATCGAATATTCGCTGTGAAAACGCAGATGGACGAAACGGGGGGGAGTGTTTTGAAGAGGCTCGGACATAGGGCCGAATTCTAATCGGCCGAACGACTTCGATGCCGAAAGGCAGGTAATTCAGACGATGGAATTGGGCGGTCAGACTTTCGAATGAACTTTACCGGTGATCTCAACCGGCAAGACTTTGAAGACGAACCCAGGAAAATGTCGGATTTTGACAGCGCCTACCGACACTCCAAACCCGACTGGCTCCCTGAAAACGTTACGTGCGAGCACCCCGAACGCGGGTTGATCAAATTGCAAAGTAGTTTGGCGGCGCTGATTTAATCTGTGCCAGGCTGCCCGCCATTACTTCGATTTGTCTCAAGGCGGCGATGGCGCGCACCCTTTCACCGGCACCTTCATTGACTGCGCGGATGGCTTCGTGCAGCAGAACGGTTTGATAGCCAAGTTTTTGCGCATCACGCACGGTGTTGAACATGCAATCATCGGTTGCAAGACCTCCAATGAAAATTCGGTCGACGCCATTGTTTTTCAGCAAACCATCCAATTCGGTGGCGTCAAAACAGGAATCGGCTTCGGTATCCGGGAACGTCGCCTTGGAGACAATAACCGAACTGAAAGGCAACAGCAGATTTTCCGAAATACATGCGCCACGACTACCTGCCACACAATGTGGCGGCCACTTTCCGCCATGGCTGTTGAAAGAACAATGGTCAACCGGATGCCAGTCGCGGGTTGCCACAATATGCAGTCCAGACTGAGAAAAAGTCGAAATATATGCATTCAGCAGAGGGATCACTTCGTCGCCGTGCGGAACCGCAAGACGCCCACCGGGCAGAAAATCCATCTGCACATCAACGATCAGCAGAGCATCGCCGTTGCGCAGGGCAAGCGGTTGCAAATTTTTCAGCATGTATACGTCCCTTTTCCAAAGCCTTGTGTAAAACCGAATTCAGCGTAACGACACCGACAAGAAGCGGGGAGTCGTAGAAACACTTATTTGATGTAAAGAATCCTCTACAGCGAGTCATGATTTGATCTCAAGCTGCCGACGCAAATAGGGCCCCTTTATACTTTGCCGCTTGATGGCGTGATTCTTCAGAAGCCATGGCTCCTTGCTGAGGCAACTTACCCCCAGCGATTGGCAGGAATTTTTCTGGATGTCCCAATAGTGAACTCAAATCAGACTTGGCAATTCTGCATCGACCGAGGCGGCACCTTCACCGATGTTGTCGCGCAATCACCCGATGGCAGGTTGATCCAGAAAAAGTTGCTGTCTGAAAATCCCGAGCATTACAACGATGCCGGCATCGCCGGGATACGGATTCTGCTGGGGATTTGCGCGGATGCGCCGATACCGGATAACGTCATCGCCAGCGTCAAAATGGGCACCACCGTCGGCACCAACGCGCTGCTTACGCATACTGGCGAAGCCGTCTTGCTGATTACCACTGACGGTTTTGGCGATGCCCTCGAAATCGGCGATCAGGCGCGGCCGGACATTTTCGCCCTCGCTATTCACAAACCCGCGCCCTTGCACACCGGTGTGATAGAAGCTCAAGAACGCATCACGGTAGATGGCTCGGTATTGCGGGCGCTGGACGAAGTTGCCCTCGTTCGCGATCTGGCCTCCGCGCGCGAAGAAGGATTCAACGCTTGCGCCATCGCCTTTCTCCATAGCTGGAAGAACCCCGCGCACGAATTACGCGCCGGCGAGTTGGCGCGCGCGGCCGGCTTCAGCCAGGTCAGTCTGTCGCATCAGGCCAGCCCGCTGATCAAATTCGTGCCACGCGCCGAAACCGCCGTTCTCGATGCCGCGCTGTCCCCTCCGGTGCGGCGTTATGCCCTTCAGATCGCGGCAGCTCTGCCGGCCGGCGTTGCGCTGGAATTCATGCAATCGAATGGCGGCTTGACCGATGCGGCGCATTTCGCTGGCAAGGACAGTGTCCTTTCCGGACCGGCGGGTGGATTGATCGGCATGACGAAAGTCGGCCTGGCGGCGGGATTCAACAAGTTGATCGGCTTCGACATGGGCGGCACCTCAACCGATGTCTCATTATTTGCCGGTGAATTCGAGCGCAGCCTGGACAGCCGCATCGCCGGCTACCGCATCCGTGTGCCAATGCTCGGGGTGCATACCGTGGCGGCCGGTGGCGGTTCGATTCTGCGCTTTGACGGTGAGCGCCTGCTGGCTGGCCCGACTTCCGCCGGCAGCCTGCCCGGGCCGGCTTGCTACCGGCGCGGCGGTCCGCTCACAGTGACCGATGCCAACCTGCTGCTGGGCCGCTTGCAAGCCGACTTTTTTCCCCGCGTATTTGGGCCCGGTGCCGATCAACCGCTGGATATCGATACGGTGCAGACCGCCTTCGCGCAGCAAACCGCGTTGATCAACACCAAACTGGCGCTGGAATACAGCCCGCAGCGACTGGCCGCAGGTTTCCTCGATATCGCCGTCGAGCACATGGCCGATGCAATCCGCCACATCACTCTTGCGCGCGGCGTTAATCCGGCGGATTTCACGCTGGTCGGTTTTGGCGGCGCAGGCGGCCAACATGTTTGCGCCGTAGCAAGCCGTCTGGGTATTCGGCAAGTGCTGATTTCGCCGTTCGCAGCAGTATTGTCAGCTTATGGCATTGGTCTGGCGGAACGCCGAGAAGTCCGCCAGAGCGCGCTGGAGAAGCCGCTTTCCAGCCTTGTTTTCAGTTTCTCCGAAAGCGAAACAACCCACCACCGCGCTTTACTGCGCTATGCCGGCGCAGACACCATTTTGCCGATTCAAGTTGGGCCGCTCGAACAGATGGCCACCACTTTTCACGCCGAGCACCGCGCCCGCTTCGGTTTCGCCGACCCGCTCCGCGAACTGATCTGCGTCGCGCTGGAAAGCGAGACGGTCAGCGGCGGCGGCATGCCAGAAGGGGTTGTAGCACGCCCCTCCCCCGCCCTGCCCATCGCGTCGCGCCCGGTTTATTTCGACGGCGACTGGATCGAAACGCCGATTTTCAAACGTGAACAACTCGGCGGCGGACAAACCATGATCGGCCCGCTGCTGATTGTCGAAGCCGGCTCGACCTTGGTTCTGGAGCCTGGCTGGCGCTTCACGCTTACCCCGCGCGGCGACCTGTTGCTAAGCGCGGAAGCCGCCATCGCGCGTCGACCTGACGCTACCCGCCCCGATCCGACCTGGCTGACGCTGTTCAATCGACGCTTCATGAGCATCGCCGAAGACATGGGTCGCGCGCTGCAAAACAGCGCTCGCTCGGTGAATATTCGCGAACGCCTGGATTTTTCCTGCGCGCTGTTCGATGCCGCCGGCAATCTCATCGCCAATGCGCCGCATATCCCGGTTCATCTTGGCAGCATGGGCGATGCGGTGCGCGCGATCCGGAATCGTTTTGCCGGCCAGTTGCGGCCGGGTGATGCCTGGCTGATCAATTCACCTTATGCCGGCGGCACGCATCTGCCCGACATCACCGTGGTGTCGCCCATCTTTTCGGAGGATGGCCAGACGCTGAGTTATTTCACCGCCAGCCGCGCGCATCATGCCGATATCGGCGGCATCAGCCCGGGGTCAATGCCGGCTCGAAGTCGCCATATTGATGAGGAAGGTTGCCGTTCGGATGGATTATTGATGCTCCGGGATGGCCGGATGCACGAAACAGCCCTGCGTAAATGGCTGACCGATACCCCGCACCCGGCGCGCAATCCCGAGCAGAATCTGGCCGACCTGGCGGCCCAGGTTGCCGCCAATACGTTGGGTGAACGCCAGTTGCGGCAACTGGAAATCGAAGTCGGCGCTAAAGCAGTCTCGGCCTATATGGGCTTCGTTCAGGACAACGCCGAAACAGCGGTTAAGCGGCTGTTGACGAAGCTGCGCGGAGGCGCATTCACGCTTCCTCTGGACGATGGCAGCGAGATCGCGCTCCGTATCGAAATTGACCGCGCAGCGCAACGAGCGCGGATTGATTTCACCGGCAGCAGCCCGCAATCAGAGGGCAATTTGAATGCGCCGGCGAGCATCGTGCATTCCGCCGTGCTGTATGTTTTTCGCACCCTGATCGATGCGGATATCCCGCTGAATGCAGGCGTCCTGCGCCCGCTCGATATTGTTCTACCCGACGCTTCGCTGCTGAATCCGACCTATCCGGCGGCGGTTGTTGCTGGCAATGTTGAAACCTCGCAAAACATCGTCGATGCGCTTTACGGTGCATTGGGCGTGCTCGCCGCCAGCCAGGGCAGCATGAACAACTTCAGTTTCGGCGATGGCCAATATCAATATTACGAAACCGTTTGCGGTGGAACCGGTGCCGGGCCGGGTTTTGCTGGCGCCAGCGCGGTACATAGCCATATGACCAATTCACGCTTGACCGATGCGGAAGTGATGGAGTTCAACTATCCAGTGCGAGTTGAACGTTTCGAAATCTGTCGCGGTTCCGGCGGCGCAGGCCGATTTATCGGTGGCGATGGGGTGCGGCGACGGATTCGCTTTCTCGCCCCGATGCAAGCCAATCTACTGGCCTTGCGACGTGACATCGCGCCTTTCGGCGCAGCCGGCGGTGAAGCCGGCAAAACCGGCCGCCAATGGATTGAACGCGCCGATGGTCGCATCGAAGCGATGCCCGGGATTGCCGAATTCAGACTTGAGGCCGGCGATGTTTTCATCCTGGAAACGCCTGGCGGCGGCGGATTTGGCGCAATCGATACAACTCGATAAACCATCGCCGCAGCGTGAATCAGGCGGCCTGTTGTGGAATTTCACGGCAGGCCGCCAAGAAGTGACGAGATTTATCAATGAAATTCGGCAAGCAACATGGCCTCCCGCTCACGTTTTACTCTGTTGCTTTGCTTTCTGGCGTTAAGCAGACTCTTGTCCTGTTTCAATTGCAAACCTATCTTTTCGACCCCGCCACGTGGCACCTGCGCCATCGGTTGCGAAGCAAGACCCTGACCGCCCAACTGAGTTGCCGCCATCAACAAAAGAATCGCGAATTGTTCCGAGTACATGATCTGTCTCCATCGTGTTGACCGGCACATGCCGGATGATGTGAAGGCTAGAGACAGCGGCTCGGCAACGTTAGCAACCGGGTCGAAACCAGGAAGGCCAACCGGGTTGGTGTCGCGGTATGCTTTCGCAATCTATTCTGAATCCATATTCGTCACGGAGGACATGTCATGCCGTTTCTGCAAGAACAATGGAATACCCACGGCCGCCAGCTCAGCCCGCTACGCCGTTACAGCAGCCAGCGCGAATTCGAAGCCGACTGGGTGGGCGCGCTGCGGCGGCGTTACAGCCTGTCGCAGGAAGCGCTGGCGGTACTGGCGAATGTATCCGTCACCACCGTGCAGAACTGGGAAAACCCGCAAAGCCGAAAGAGCATCGCACCGCACAACCAGGATCGTCTGCGCGATATCGAGCGCGAGTTGTGGATCAAAACCCACGTCACCCTGCTCGAACCCTGTCCGCCCTTTCTTCGCGCGCTTTACGATCTTCTCGGTTCCAACAAGGATGCCAGCGCCCAAGGCTTGGCCGAATACCTGGTCGCCAGCATGAACGAGCAAGACCCGGAACGTCCGCGCCTGCTGCACTGGGCCGGGCTCGCGCACAGCATCGCCGACCCCGCATCGGAGAAGGCGCGGGAATACCAGAACGCGGCGCTGAACGCACTTGGCCAGGCTAAAACCGCTTTGGCTGCAGCGATTGAAAATGAAATTCTCGGCAGCCAGTTCGAAGATCTGCTGACCCAGATCCAAGGTCCAGAACGTCAGGAAAAAGGTCGTCATCTGCTGGCTGCTTGTGAACGACTGTTCCAACGCGACCATCAGGTCGCCTACAAATGGAATGCGTTGGAAGTCGCTTGCCGCACCCCGCTGCCAGCGGCAACGCAATATGAGCTGCTCGGCGAGTTGAACCAATTGCTGGGTGAAAACGCGGTGCGCCGGAAGATCCAGTCCGACGAGGCTTACGAAGCGTTACGCGTGACCTTCGTGGCATCCGCCTCGCTTAACTGAGGGGGACATAACGTGAAAAACCACCTCAAATTCACCATCGCCAGTTTCGCCCTGCTGGCATACCTTGGGCTTGCCGGCCCGTTGCAAGCGGAAACCAGTGTTCCCGTCGTCGCCGCACAACAAAGCGACAGCGCCAAACAACCGACAGTCAAACTGCTGGCCTGGCAGAGAGTCGGTACACCAGTCAGCCTTCCAGGCTGATTCGAAGCTTCTCCGCCAGCAATGGCGGTGAAGATTCGCGATAAACCACGCCAGGACATGCTTCTGGGCTGCCGGCATGAACACAGACAGCAGGTTAGTCACACGCCGTGTTTTGCCCATACTGCGGGTCTGCGATTGATCATGATGTGATTTATTGTGTCTCTCGCAGATTTCCAGAGAGAGCGTTTCGCTGCAAAGCTATAGCTTGCAAGGTATACGGCACGGCATAGAGTCCAAAAGCCGATGTAGTGAAAACATTACAATAAAACAGAGCTTTCCCGACTGTTATCGTGACCGGCATAACCTTAATCTGAACACAGAACGAAGGAGCGACAGCATTCGATAGCAGCGGTCCGGGAGCACCCACACAATAAATCAATAATCAAAGGAGAAAAGAGATGAAAGATCTTTCAAATGAAATATCACCTCACGAATCAATGTCAATGTATGCCATAGCCAGTGGAGATGGATACCACGAATCCATGCGTGAATTTCTGATCTGGCTCGAAGAATACAAAGGATTGACGTTGTGTCATGCATTCAAGCCTCAGTTCGACTGGTATATGCCTGCATTAGCCAACAAGGAAGCCTTGGTAAATGAATTTCTTGGGAATAACAAATCGCATGTTCTCAGGAAAACGCATCTGGAGCATATGTCATGAGACCAGTAGCCGAATCCAGGCCAGTCCGGATCGGTATAGCGAATGCGGAAAGCGGTAACCATCTGGTGATGATGATCGCGAACGGTTCGCAATGTGAATTTCACCATTTGACGTTGGCTCAGGCCAGAGCCGTATCGCTGGACATAATTAAAAATGTCTATCTGGCCGAAATGAGAAACAATATGAACGTCAGCCAACAGGTTTCACGTTTTTCATTTCAGATGAAGCAACAAATTCAAAATAAATAATTTATTATTATTTCACAATTAAAAACCTTCGTATTTTATGCCAGCAATACGGGCGTTAAATTAATAACCTAGAAATTTTATAATCAGGATTTATCTTAATAAAGGTTCTTGAAAAAATAAAAACCGTCAGGACAGATGTCAACTTCATTGATTCGGAGATTGTCGTCGGCGCACTAAACCGGAATGTCTGGAATTCAACAAGCGGGGCTTTTTCTATCGAAATAGAAGGACAAATTGGCCAACATTTCGGTATTCAAGATCATCGGGAGTACAACTTGCTGTCCGCCATCCGCTGGAATCACCCGTTTTGGCGTGAACATTTCGATTCAAGCGCAGCCTTTGGTATGGGCCTGTCGTATGCGGAGGAGATCTCCCGCACTGAGGCCACCATCATCAAGAGCAGCAGCGAAAAACTGCTGGCCTTTTGGCACCTCGAATTAACGCTAGGTCCGCCACCAAGTAATTGGCAAACGTTGTTGCGATTACATCATCGATCAACTGCTTTAGGCTTGTTTGGTAAAGATAGCGGCTCGAATGCCGTGACTCTGGTGGTGCGCCACGCTTTTGATTGAGCTTGTCCGCCAACACCGTAAACTCTTGTCATGAAAAATTCGCGCCATCGCTGTCATGCTGCCATCGTAAATAACAAAGGAGGCTGAAATGATCAAATCCCCCAAAACACGACGCATTCTTTCCTTGTCGTTGATGGCAATCGGCGGGCTGCTCCTCTTTCTTGCGCCAGAGGACATCTGGGTGGGTTCGTTGCTGATGGTACTGGGCGCTGTCCTCGAAATTGCCGGCACGCTGATGCAGCGTCGATCACAGCCATAATCTGTTGCAATCTCATGAAACAACTTCATCCCAGCCGCACGAATTCACCCAATTGGGGCTTAATCGTCGTGCTCTTCGACGCCGAACAGTTGTTTCTTCAAGACGTGTAAACGATCACGTAATTCCGCCGCTTTTTCAAACTCCAGATTCTTGGCGGCGGAAAGCATGTCTTTTTCCATTCGTTTGATTTCTTTCGCCAGTTCTTTCTCGCTCATCACTTCGTATTTTGCGCGTGACTGTGCGGCTTTCAGTTCCTGGTTGGCAGCGTCCGGGTTGTAAACACCGTCGATGATGTCCTTGATCCGTTTGACCACACCTTTCGGGGTAATGCCATTGGCCAGGTTGAAGGCGATCTGTTTGTGTCGCCGACGCTCGGTTTCATCGATAGCTCTTTGCATTGAGCCGGTAATGCGGTCGGCGTAGAGAATTGCGGTGCCGTTCAGATGACGGGCGGCGCGGCCCATGGTCTGGATCAATGAACGCTCTGAACGCAGAAAACCTTCCTTGTCGGCATCCAGAATGGCAACCAGCGAAACTTCGGGAATATCCAGGCCTTCGCGCAACAGGTTAATGCCGATCAGTACGTCGAACACGCCCAGGCGCAGGTCGCGAATAATCTCGACGCGTTCAACCGTTTCGATGTCCGAGTGCAGATAGCGCACTTTGATGCCATGTTCCGACAGGTATTCGGTGAGTTGCTCGGACATGCGTTTGGTCAAGGTGGTGACCATCACCCGTTCGCCGCGCGCGGTACGCTCGTTGATGGCGGAGATGAGATCATCGACCTGGGTGCCAACCGGGCGAATCTCGATGACCGGATCAAGCAGGCCAGTCGGCCGCACGACTTGTTCGACTACCTGCTGCTGATGTTCGGTTTCGTAGGGGCCAGGCGTGGCGGAGACGAACACGGTCTGGCGCATGATGGTTTCGAATTCGTCGAAACGCAGCGGTCGGTTGTCCAGCGCGCTGGGCAGGCGAAAGCCGTAATCAACCAGATTTTCTTTGCGTGCGCGGTCACCTTTGTACATGCCGCCAACCTGCGGCACAGTGACATGCGATTCGTCGATAAACATCAGCGCATTGGGCGGTAAATAATCAATCAGTGTCGGCGGCGGATCGCCCGGATTGCGCCCGGAAAGATGCCGCGAGTAGTTTTCGATGCCCTTGCAGAAGCCGAGTTCAGCAAGCAGCTCCAAGTCGAATCGAGTGCGCTGTTCGATGCGCTGCACTTCCACCAGTTTGCTGTTGCGTTGAAAGAAATCCAGGCGATCGGCCAGTTCCAGCTTGATCTTCTCCACCGCCGTCAGCACCACATCGCGCGGCGTGACGTAATGGCTGGAGGGGTAGACGGTAAAGCGCGCCGCCTTGTGCATGACCTGGCCGGTAAGCGGGTCGAACAGACTGATGCTCTCGACCTCGTCGTCGAACAATGACACCCGCACGGCGGTTTCGGCGTGTTCAGCCGGGAAAATATCGATCACATCGCCCTTGACCCGGAACACGCCACGCTTGAATTCCATTTCATTCCGGGTGTACTGCATCTCGGTCAGACGGCGCAGGATCGCGCGTTGATCGATACGCTCACCTTGGCGCAGGTGCAGGATCATGCCATGGTAGTCGACGGGATCGCCGATGCCGTAAATCGCCGAAACGGTGGCGACGATGACGCAGTCTTCCCGCTCCAGCAACGCCTTGGTCGCGCTCAAGCGCATCTGCTCGATGTGCTCGTTGATACTGGAATCCTTCTCGATGAACAAATCGCGCGACGGTACGTAGGCCTCGGGCTGGTAATAGTCGTAATAGGAAACGAAATATTCGACGGCGTTGTCCGGAAAGAACTCGCGAAACTCGGAATACAACTGCGCCGCCAGCGTCTTGTTCGGCGCCATCACAAAAGCCGGCCGCCCCATGCGTGCGATGACATTGGCCATTGTGTATGTCTTGCCCGAACCGGTCACCCCGAGCAGCGTCTGGAAGCGCATCCCCTTGTTGATGCCATCCACCAGTTGTTCGATCGCCACGGGTTGATCACCCGCTGCTTGAAACGGTTGGTGGAGTGCAAAAGGGCTATTGGGAAATGTGACGGCCAAGTTAAAATCCGCGCGCTAAAAAACAGGCAATCCTAACATTTCGGGCAATGCAGCCGCGTTGCATATTCGTTAAAGGTCAAGACCTTGGAACTCTCCCGCCGCGTCCAGAACATCAAACCATCTCCCACCTTGGCCGTGTCGGCCCGCGCCGCCAAGCTGAAGGCGGAAGGTAAAGACATCATCGGCCTCGGCGTCGGTGAACCCGATTTCGACACCCCGCAGCACATCAAGGAAGCGGCAATCACAGCTATCCATGCGGGTTTTACCAAATACACCGCTGTCGGCGGCACCCCCAGTCTGAAGCAAGCCGTTATTGAAAAGTTCAAGCGGGAAAACGGCCTGGAATACCAAGCCAACCAGATTCTGGTGTCGTGCGGCGGCAAACAGAGCTTTTACAACTTGGCGCAGGCATTCATCAACCCGGGCGACGAAGTCATCATCCCTGCGCCGTATTGGGTCTCTTACCCAGACATGGTCATCCTGGCGGATGGCGTACCAGTAATCGTTAACGCCGGCATTGAACAAGGTTTCAAAATCACCCCGGCGCAACTACTAGCGGCCATCACCCCGAAGACCAAAATGTTGGTCATCAACAGTCCGTCCAACCCCAGCGGCGCGGTTTACAGCAAGACCGAACTCGCAGCCTTGGGTGAAGTGCTGCGCAAGCACCCGCAAGTGCTGATCGCCAGTGACGACATGTACGAACACATCCTGATGACCGATGGCGAATTCAGCAACATTCTTAACGCCTGCCCCGATTTGTATGAACAAACCATGGTGCTCAACGGTGTCTCAAAGGCCTACGCCATGACCGGCTGGCGCATCGGCTATGCCGCCGGCCCCGCCAAGATCATCGCCGCGATGGACAATATCCAGTCGCAAAGCACGTCAAACCCCACTTCTATCTCGCAAGTAGCAGCCGAGATGGCGCTCAACGGCGACCAGGCCTGTATTTCCCCCATGCTGGTTGCCTTCCGCCAACGCCACCGCTTTGTCGTCGATGCGCTCAATGCCATCCCCGGCGTCAGTTGCGTCGACAGCGGCGGTGCTTTTTACGCCTTCCCCGATGTCAGCGCCGCCATCGCCAAACTTCACGCTGAAGGCAAAATCACCGCCAACACCGACATGGCCCTGACCGAACGCCTGCTCGAATTCGGCGTTGCCCTGGTGCCAGGTTCAGCCTTCGGCAGCGAAGGTTGCATCCGAATTTCATTCGCCACTTCAATGGACAACCTGGAAAAAGCCATCGAGCGCATCGCCTTGGCGCTGGCCTGATCAAGAAAAAACGACGAAATCACACTTTAAATATTGACCAAAAGCCGCGCCGTACGTAATATCGCGGCCTCTCAATTCCCCGATAGCTCAGTTGGTAGAGCAACGGACTGTTAATCCGTGTGTCCCTGGTTCGAGTCCAGGTCGGGGAGCC
>JAIFKV010000206.1 GCA_020049415.1 Betaproteobacteria bacterium | reverse complement strand
TGGCCAAGTCCGAATTTTTGTCGAGCATGAGCCATGAATTGCGCTCGCCACTGAACGCGATTTTGGGCTTTGCCCAGCTGATGGAGTCGGGCACGCCGCTGCCCACGCCGTCACAAAAAGCCAGCATCGACCAGATCTTGCGGGCCGGCTGGTATTTGCTGGAGCTGATCAATGAGGTGCTCGACCTGGCGCTGATCGAGTCTGGCCGGGTGAGTCTGACGTGTGAGCCGGTGTCGCTGGGCGAGGTGCTGGACGACTGCCAAACCCTGATTGAACCGTTGGCGGTGAAGAAAGAGGTGCATCTGCACTACCCGCAATTCGCCTCGCCCTACTTTGTCGGGGCTGACCGGACCCGGCTGAAACAGGTGCTGATCAACCTGCTGTCCAACGCCATCAAATACAACCGCCAGAGTGGCAGCGTCCATGTGACCTGCAGTGAGCGCGCCTTGGGCCGCCTGCGCATCAGCGTGCAAGACAGCGGCGACGGCCTGTCGCCGGACAAACTGGCACAGCTGTTTCAGCCCTTTAACCGGCTCGGCAAGGAAGACAGTGACGAAGAAGGTACCGGCATCGGGCTGGTGGTGAGCAAACGGCTGGTGGAGCAAATGGGTGGCGACATTGGCGTGCTTAGCACGGTGGGCGCAGGTAGCGTGTTCTGGATTGAGCTCGACCTGATGGGCGCACCGCAGTTCAACGACGGTGCCATTGAGCAATTGCTGTCGTACGCCGAGTCAGGCCCCAGCGGCATCCGGGTACGCAGCTTGCTGTATGTGGAGGACAACCGGGCCAACATGGAACTGGTCAAACAGCTGATCGCCCGGCGGCCCGACCTGCGCCTGCTGGGTGCCGAAGATGCCACGCGCGGCATTGCGCTGGCCCGCGAGCACCTGCCCGATGTGATTTTGCTCGACATCAACCTGCCCGGCATCAGTGGCCTGCAGGCGCTGAAAATTTTGCAGGACGATCCCAATACCCGGCACATTCCGGTACTGGCCCTGAGCGCCAATGCCATGCCGCGCGACATTGAGCGCGGCCTGGCCGCCGGCTTTTGCCGCTACCTGACCAAGCCGATCCGGGTCACCGAGTTCATGCAGGCGCTCGACGCGGCGCTGGCGCTGGCGCAGGCGCAGCGGACAGCCGATCGCGTGGACAGCCAATGAACCCCATCGTGCCGACTGACAACGAACTGCTGGATGCCCGCATTCTGGTGGTGGACGACAGGCTGACCAATGTGCAATTGCTGGAGCAGCTGTTGGCCAGTGCGGGCTACCGGCAGGTCACATCGTGCCAAGACCCCCGAGCAGTGTGTGAGCTGCACCGTCAGCAGCATTTCGATTTGATCCTGCTGGACCTGCAAATGCCTGGCATGGACGGCTTTGAGGTGATGGCACAACTCGGCGAGATGGAGCGCCACGGCTACATACCGGTGCTGGCCATCACGGCGCAACCCGGTCACAAGCTGCGCGCACTGGAGGCCGGGGCCAAGGACTTTATCGTCAAGCCGTTTGAGCTGGCCGAGCTGATTAGCCGCATCCATAACCTGCTGAAAGTGCGTCTGCTGTACAAGCAGGTGTCCAAGGCCGCGAGCGCGCTGGAGTCGATTGCGCTGCACGACGCGCTGACCGGCTTGCCCAACCGGCGTTTGCTGCTCGACCGGCTGCAGCAATGCCAGCTGAATTCAACCCGAACGCAGCACTACGCGGCGCTGATGTTTATGGACCTGGACCAGTTCAAGCTGCTCAACGACACGCTGGGTCACGATTTGGGCGATGTGTTGCTCAAGCAAGTGGGCGCGCGCCTGCAATCGTGCCTGCGCGAAGGCGACACCGTGGCACGCTTTGGCGGTGACGAGTTTGTGGTGTTGCTCGACAACCTGGGTCTGCAGCCTGAGGTGGCTGCTGCGCATGCCACCGAAGTTGCAAAAACCATCTTGCTGGCGCTGGATCAGCCCTACAACCTCAATGGCCACGCTTACGACAACACCGTCAGCCTGGGGGTGGTGACTTTTCAGGGCGAAGGCGAAGCGGCCAGCCGCTTGCTCAAAATGGCGGACATGGCCATGTACCGTGCCAAAAGCCAGGGGCGCAACCAGGTGTGCTACTTTGACCCGGCGATGCAGGCCGAAGATGTTGCGCAGGACACGCTGGTCAAAGCCATGCGACACGGTTTGAGTGCGCATGAATTTGTCTTGTATTTCCAGCTTCAGGTGGATGCCCAGGGGGTGCCACTGGGTGCCCAGGCGCTGCTGCACTGGAACCACCCGCAGCACGGTGCGCTGCGGCCTGAACAGCTGCAGGCACTGGCCGAAGACAGCGGCATGATCCTGCCACTGGCCAAGTGGATGCTGGAGGCTGCCTGCCTGCAGTTGCGGGTGTGGGCCCAGAGCCCGCAAACCGCGCACTGGACGCTGACGCTCAACGTGCCGGCCGGCCAATTGGCACAGGCAGACTTCGCTGCCCAGGTGGTCGAGGTAGTGCAGACAACCGGCGCTTGTGCGCAGCGGTTGCGCTTGTCGCTGACCGAAGCGGCCCTGCAAAGTGATGTGGACGATGCCATTGCCAAGGTGAATGCCTTGCTGGCGATAGGCGTGGCGTTTTGCCTGGACGATTTTGGTGCTGGCTTTGCGGCGCTGGCCTACCTCAAGCGCTTGCCACTGGTGCAACTCAAACTGGATCAGACCATGGTGCGCGCCGTGTGCACTGAGGCCAGCGTGGCGGTGATCGCCCGCGCCGTGGTTGCGCTGGGGGCCAGCCTGGGTTTACCGGTGTTGGTGGGGGGCGTGGATAGCGCCGAGCAACGCGATTTTTTTGCCGAGCTGGGCTGCAATGCCTTTCAGGGCGATTTTTTTGCCACTGCGGTGTTGCCCGGTGAATTGCCCAAGCATTAAGTGCCAAATCATGCCACAGCCCTTGTCCAGTATGCGCAAGCAGCTATTGATTTATATAACCCGAACCCGCGAGACCCGGTATGAGTATTACTGATCGACAGCTTGATGATGCGGCGCTGGCAGTGGGCGTGCTGCAGTCGTTGCGCCGGCGTGCCGAAGACCGCCCGCACAGCAAGGTGGAGCTGCCGCTGGACATTGCCCGCGAGATGACACCTGAAGATGCGCAACTGCTGTTTCACGAGCTACGCGTGCACCAGATCGAGCTTGAGCTGCAAAACGAGGAACTGCGCCGGGCCCAGTTGGCGCTGGAAGTGGCGCGCGAGCGCTATTTTGATTTGTACGACATGGCCCCGGTGGGTTACTGCACGGTGGATGACCAGGGCCAGATTCTGGAGGCTAACCTGACCGCGGCCAAGCTGCTGGGAATGCCGCGCAGTGCGCTGGTGAAACGGCGCATGCGCCGCTTTTTGGCGCAGGATCAGCAAGTGCTGTACCAGCAGTGTTGCCAGCAAGTGCGCACAACGGGGCAAACCCAGAGTTGCGAGCTGCAGTTGCTCAGCGACGCGGCGGCACCGGTGTGGGTCAGTCTGGCAGTCAACGCCACCCAAAGCCCCGATGGGGTCAGCACGCTGCGCGTGATGCTCAAGGATGTCACTGAGCGCAAGTTGCTCGATGCGCAGCTACAGCAGCGCAATCTGGAGCTGGAGCGCACCCGCGAAGTGGCTGACAAGGCCAATCGCGCCAAGTCAGACTTTCTGGCCGGGATGAGCCATGAGCTGCGCTCGCCGCTGAATGCCATTTTGGGTTTTGCGCAGCTGATGGATGCCGGCAAACCGGCCCCCACAGCGCTGCAAAAGTCAGCCATCGACCAGATTCTGCATGGTGGCTGGTATCTGCTGGGGCTGGTGAACGAGATTTTGGACATGGCCAGCATCGAGTCCGGTCAGTTGGCCATGACGATGGGCTCCGAGTCGCTGGCCGAGGTGCTGCAGGATTGCCAGACCATGATTGCACCGCAGGCCGATGCCCGTGGCATCCAGATCAGCCTGCTGCCAGGCATGCCCGTCCGGCGCGTGCAGGCAGACCGGCGCCGCCTCAAGCAGGTGGTGATCAACCTGTTGTCCAACGCCATCAAATACAACCGCCCGCAGGGTTCGGTGCAGGTCGGCTGGAGCCTGCGCCCCGGAGCCCGCGTGCGCGTCAGCGTGACCGATACCGGGCTGGGGCTGACGCCTGAGCAACTGGCGCAGCTGTTTCAGCCGTTTAACCGTCTTGGCCAGAAGGTGGGTGCCGAAGAAGGCACTGGCATTGGCCTGACGGTGAGCAAACGCCTGGTGGAGATGATGGGCGGCAGCATGGGTGCTACCAGCACGCCGGGGGTGGGCAGCGAGTTCTGGTTTGAGCTGGCGCTCGATGGCGCCAGCGTATGAACAACTTTCCAATCGTCTGCGTGGGTGGCTCGGCGGGTGGGCTGGATGCCTATATTCGACTGTTGAAACATCTGCCGCCCGACATGGGTGTGGCGATTGTCATCGTCAACCACATCACCCGGGTGGCCACCCAGTTGCATGAGGTGCTGTTGCGTTTTTCCAGCATGCCGGTGGTGCTGATCACCGAGGGGCTGGTGGTTGAGCCGAACCAGGTGTTCATCATCCCGGCGAACCGCGATCTGCATGTGGCTAACGGTGTGTTTCACCTCCAGCCGATTTCCAAGCCGCGCGGCTGGCCGGATGTGATCACCGTGTTTTTGCGCTCGCTCACGGCCCACTGGGGCGGCCAGCTGATTGCGGTGATTGTGTCGGGCTACGACGGCGATGGCGCGGCAGCGCTGTGCGGCATCCGTGAATCGGGGGGCATCACCATCGCGCAAAAACCCAGCACCGCCAGCCAGCCCGACATGCCCGACAGCGCCATCGACTCCGGCTGCATTGACTATGTTCTGTCGCCCGAGGACATGGCGCAGACCATTGTCCGCATCGCCCGCAGCGGCCCGACTGCTGGCTTGTGTGTGCCAGCGCACGGACCAGGCTAGCGGGCTCAGATAGCATAAGCGGCTGTGGTCGGTGCGAATCGTTGAGATACTGTTGGATTTATATAAAAAATGCCGTCCAGCCCTTATGTAGATTGTGCTGGAAGCTTTTAATTTTGTAGTAAAACGGCCATGAAGAAGCCACAAGGAATACCCGATGAACCTCTCTGTTGATATTTTGGCCGCCAGCATTCTGATCGTTGATGACCAGGCGGCCAATGTGCAATTGCTGGAACTGCTGCTGGCTGAGGCGGGCTACAGCCAGGTGAGCTCGACCATGCAGCCCGAAGAGGTGTGCGCGCTGCACCGCAAAAACCACTACGACCTGATTTTGCTCGACCTGCAAATGCCGGTGATGGATGGTTTTGCGGTGATGGAAGCGCTGAAAACCAACGACTCTGACAGCTATTTGCCGGTGATTGTGCTGACTGCCCAACCCGGCCACAAACTGCGCGCGCTGCAAGCCGGGGCCAAAGATTTCATCAGCAAGCCGTTTGACCTGATCGAGGTGAAAACCCGCATTTTCAACATGCTTGAAGTGCGCCTGTTGTACAAAAAACTGGAAAACTACAACCAGCTGCTGGAAGACACGGTGGCCGAGCGCACCGCCCAGTTGCGTGAGAGCGAGGCGCGCTACCGCAGCCTGACCGAGCTGGCCTGCGACTGGTACTGGGAGCAGGACGAAAACGGCCAGTTCACCAAGGTGTCGGGCCCGGTGCTGGAGATGCTGGGCATTCAGGTCAGCCCATTGGGTGACAGTGGCAGCGCCTCGCTGCCCAGTGGCTGGAACGATGAGGAGCGGGTCAGGCTGCACGAAATCATTACCAACCGTCAGCCGTTTCTGGAGTTTTTGCTGCACCGCGAGTTGCCGGGCGGCAGTCAGCAGGTTTTTCAGGTCAGTGGCGAGCCGATGTTTGACCGGCTCAGCCGTTTTGTTGGCTACCGTGGCATTGGCCAGGAACTCACCGCGTAAGCGTCACCATCCTTTCAAGGCGGGCCAACCCCATGTCCACTATTTCCACCCCGGCGCAAAACCACTTGCTGACGGCGTTGCCCGCAGTGGACTTTGCGCCACTGGCCGATCACCTGGAGCTGGTACCGCTGGCGCTGGGCCAAATGCTGTACGAGCCGGGCAGCCAGATGCGCCACGCTTTCTTTCCCACCACCTCCATCGTCTCGCTGCACTATGTGACCGAGTCGGGCGCGTCAGCCGAAACCGCCGGTGTTGGCAACGAAAAAGATGACGGTCGCCACGCGCCCCGGACGCGACGATCTCGGCCACCACCGGCCCCATCGGGGGGGTATCGTCCAGCACCTGCGGGTGGGCTGGCCCGATATGCAGCAGTCGTGGAAACAGGCCGGCCCGCCAGGGCTGGCCACGTCGGTCGGAGCGGCCTGGACGATGGGCATACAGCAGGGTTCCGTCGCGACCGGAACCGGCCCCACGCAGATGGACGCGGTGCGAACGGATGACGAGCGGAGTGTCATCGCGCTCCACGGCGAGGTCGAGCCGGCCCGGCGGCAACTCGACGGTTCCACCGCCGGCCGCCGCGCAGGCGTCGATGGCAGCCTGAATGCCTACCGTCGCATCCTGCCCGGAATCAGGCCTGACGGCGAAATCCACCGCCCGGAATACGCGTTGCGGAATCTCCGTTGAGCCGTCAGCGAGCAGACCGCAGCGGCTCCAATCGCCGAGCAGACCAGCTGCGCCCTGGGTGCGCCACTGCTCGAGGATCGCCGGCTGGTTGTTCGGCAACGCACCCGAAACCGTGAAGGGCGTCGACACCACCGCCTCGGCCGGGCCGGCCAGCGGAATCGCAGGCAGGCGCAACGGGGTGAACAGGCCAGTGTAGGTCCCGCGCAGGACGCCTTCCTCATCGCGACGGAGAACCACGCGCCAAGCCGCAGTCCCACCAGCAACCCAGGGATCCGGATGGATCTCGGCGCGCAGATCGAGGCTGAATCCCGTCGCGGATTCCTCTTCGACCACCCAGCGCACCGGATGGACCCGGCTGTTGAAGGAGGCTGCGACGCCGTCGGCCTGCGGTTCCCACGCACCACCTTCGCGGATGCCCGTGATCACCACATCCTGTTCGCTGGCGTCGCGTCGCAGGGCCGCCCGCAAGGTCAGACGCAGGACGCAACGATCAGCCCAGAAACCGGTCATTCCCCCACAATATCATGGCAAGGGCATGGGCAATACGCACATCCGCGTAATATCGAAATCTTCAATCAGCGGCAGCGCAAGCTGCGCCAACTCACTTCGGCTTGTAGGCCGGCGTGGACTGGGTGCGAGGCGGCGGCTCGGCAGCTTTCTTGGCGGCCAGCGTCCGCGCAACCTCGCCATCATCCATCGCGAGGACGCTGGCACGGATGGCGGCGATCGGCAAACGCTCGGCCAGCAGCAGTGCGATCAGGCGTAGACGCTGGAGATGGCCCTCACCGTAAACGCCCTCGCTGTGTGCGGCGGGAAGCAATCCGTCAGCGACGTATTTGGCGATGCTCCGGGTCGAAATGCCCGACTCTGCGGCAAGCTCTGGAATGGAGATGCGTCGCATGGCAACGAACCTATCCGCGTGCGTGCGAAGTCCACTCGCACGATTCCATAATTGCGCTGAACAACCCTCAACCCGGCGGTGCTTCCGCGACCTCAAAATAATGCGAACGCGGAGCTGGGTTGGGCATGACCTTATGCAATTCGCCGCCGTCGCACAGCTCGCGCAGATAGGCGGTGGCGGTCATTGGCGCAATGCCAAGACGTTTGGCCACCTCGACCCGGGTGACGCGATGGCGCTCGCGCAGCAGATCGCGAAGCGCAGCCAGCCGTTGTGATTTCCCCGACGAATCCGGCGGTGGCCCGTCTGCGGCAGAGCGCGCGGCAACGACGCTCTGCCTTGGAACGTCCTCGTACGGAGGATCGCTAGCCGTGAACTCCTGTAAGCCATAGCGCTGTTGACGCGGGTGCAGCGCGACCATCGCCTCAAGGCGGTTGCGCAGTTCACGGACATTGCCCGGCCAGGCGCGCGCGCGCAGATGGTTGATCAGCGCTGGATCGGCTTGGGCTGGTCGGCCACCGCGCGCCAAGCCCAGCAGATGCGGCACCAGCTCATTCAGGTCATCGAGACGTTCGGCCAGTGCCGGCAGGCGGATCTCGAAGCGGCACAGGCGGTGGTAGAGGTCTTCACGGAAACGGCCGCTGGCGACCATGGCGCCGAGATCGGCGTTGGTCGCGGCGATGATGCGGCAGCGAGCGACCAACCCGGCATCGGCGCCGACCTGGCGGTACTCGCCGAGTTCCAGCAGACGCAGCAGGGCGGCCTGGAAGTGACGGCTGACCTCGCCGATCTCGTCAAGGAAGAGTGTGCCCGCGCCGGCAGCCGCGATCAGACCCGGGCGGGATGCGCTGGCGCCGCTAAAGGATCCGCGCACGTGCCCGAACAGTTCGCTTTCCAGCAGGGTCTCGGCAATCGCCGCACAGTTGACTGCGACGAAGGGTTGACGTCGGCGACCCGAGGCCGCGTGCAGGGCCTTCGCCGCCAGCTCCTTGCCGGTTCCCGAAGCCCCGCGCAGCAGCACTGGCAGGTCGGCCTCGGCATAGCGCGCAATGGCGTTGCCCACCCGCTGCATCGCTGGACTGGAACCGACCAGACCATGGTTCGCAGGCTTGGCCGTGGTGGTCGGCTTGGCATCAGGCAGGGACAATTGCACCAACTGCAGTGGCGAGACCTCGCCGGCGGCGCGCAACTCGAAGTCCACCCGGCTCGCCGCATCACTGGCCGTGGAGCTGGCCACCAATCCTCCTACCAGATTGCTTGCTCCGATGCGATCACCGATCTGCAGGCGCAGCCGCAGGTCCAGCGCCTGATCCAACCAAGTCGAGCAGCCGATGGAGCGGCGACGCGCCAGCAGTCGGGTGGCTAAAGAACTCTGGCCTTGGGCAAGGGCCAAGCGTATCGGCAGCACGGAAAAATGCCCGGAGAGGTCCAGGCTGCGGTCATCCGGCTCTGGCTGATCGGCCAGACCGGCGAGATCCTCGCTGCGCCCGAGCACCGAAACGAAGATGGCGCGCACCCGCTGTTCCAGCACCGGATCGCCGATGTGACGCCACGGTGCCGATGGCCCCTCCAGGGTCCGGACGGGGTCGGGAAGATGACGTCCCAGCACCGCCTGGGTCAGCCAGGCAAGGGCGGTGTAGGCCCGGATCAGCCGGGCTTCGGCGGGATGCTGCGACAACGAGACCTGAGCCGCCAGACCAGAGGCTTCGGCAACCCGACCGCACTCGACCGCATCGAAGAAGCGCAGGCGCTGGACCCAGCCCTCGTCGCCTTCAGCCAGTGTGGCAAGCAGGTCGGGCTGGCGGAGCAGGGGCGTGGCCTGTCCGCGCATGGCCAGGCGCATGGCCCGTTCGCGATCGAGCAGTCGCCCCTGCCCCAGCGCGTCACCCAGCCGACGCGTTCCGCTCCACTCGCCAGCCTCCGCGTGCCCTTGCAAGATGGTGGCCAGGACCTCGCCGCCGACCTGCTCGGACTCTTCGCCTCCGCGGCATCCGACCCTACAGGTACGTAAGAACCCGGTTGGCTGATCAGCGCGGAGATGCAACGCCAAGCCAGCCCACAGCAGACTGCCGACGGCAGCCGGCAGGACACCCGCTGTCGAGCCCAACCAATCCATGGTCGCAACGAGGTCGCCCGGCCAGTCGCGATGGAATAGTCTGCTGAGGTGCGAAGGGGCTCCGGGCAATGCAGCCTGCACGGTGGCATGGATCGTGGGCACTGCTGATTCCCATGGATGCGTCGGTTGACGCAGGAGACTCAAAAGCAGGTCGTCCATGGCTCGTTCATAGATCAATTAAATAGACAATGAATAGATAAGTAGTGTGTCCACGGCCAGTGTATCACGCCAAATATTATACAACCCATTGCTATAACAGAACCATGAAGCACTTCAAGAATTGGCACAACAATAGCTAAAGCTGATGCACGCATGCACTCAGGTCCCATTCGTCATTCTCATGAACGCCAGCCGCAAGACAGCGGAACTGCCCGCCTGCGCCTGTTGGAATCCGTGCTCGCTCGGCCACCAATCACACTGCCGCAGCGCCTCGTCAGCACCAGGTCATCTACTTGGCCCACCACCGCCCTGGCGACCTTCCTGGCGTGCTGCACTGGCGCGGTCCTCATTACCTGCCTTGCTGAAACCTCTATGCTGGCCCTTCTAGCGTGCCTCGGCGGAGGCCTGTTGGGCACGACACTCGATCTGCGCCGCCACACCATCCCCCTGTGCCTGCCCACAATCCTGATCCTGGTGGCGATTCAGGCGGTCACAGCCTTCTGCCTCAACCTGCTTGCCCAGATGAGCAGCCCGCCGTCGCATGTGATCATCGGAATCGGCGCGCTTGGCGCCGGCCTGCTCGTCACCGCGATCGTCCTCGTCCGCGCCCTGACCAACGCCAGCGGCGAGCAGGCCCGTGAAACCACCTTGGTCCTGGTGACGACCGCGACCGGACTGGCCGCCGCGGGACTCGGAGTCCTGCCATGAGCCCCGCGATCCTGCCACTCGGCGAGCGCTGCGCCGCCATCTGTGCGGTCCTCGGCCTGGCCGGCCTAGTCTGGCTGATCATCCAGGCTCACGGCCAGATCGGTTCGCTGCCGCCCGCCGCCTGGTTCCTCGTCGGTTCGGCCGCCGGTCTGTGCCTGGTCGCCGGCCTGCTCGCCTTCGCCGCCGGAGCCTGGGACGACCGCCTGCGCCGGCTGCTGCGCCGACCGAGCCGTCCGGTCAGCAGCGCCGACCGCTGGCTTACCCTGATCGCCGCCGTGGTCCTGCTCGGCGGTGCCACCGTCGAAGCAAGCTGCTTCAGCGCCCTGATCGACAGCCGCAGCCAGCCAGCCATGGAGAACCGCTGATGTCCCGCCCAGGTTTCACCCTCATGGAGCTGCTGATCACGATCAGCATCATCGCGGTCCTGGTGGCCATCCTGATGCCCGCCGTCGGCCTGGTACGCAACAACGCCAAGAAGACCGTGACCCTGCAGCGCATCACCCAGCTGGGCAACGCCTGTGAGGCCTACCTACTGCTGACCCGACGCTATCCCGATGAACAGGGCGTCACCTGGACGTGGAACAGCACCAGCAAGATCAGCACCCCGGCGTGGATCGCCACGACCTCGTTTCCCGCCTCGCATCGCGAATGCCTCAGCAGCTATGTCTCCGGCACACCGGCGGTGCAGGGCCTCGCCGATCTCCTCGAAGAAAAGTCCGATCTGCAGATGCCCGGCGAGGCTTTCAGCAAGGCGGGCCCGGTGGACGGCCTGCTGCACCTGGTCGATGCCTGGGGCAATCCACTGCGCTATCAGCGCCTCAGCGAGATCACCGACGGCGTCCTGAAACTGCGCGCCTCGTGGTGGCTCAACGCCGGAGGACCTGGCGGCAGCGGCAGGATCCCCCCGTTGGCCGTCGCTGGCAGCACCGGGGACCGCGAGGGATTCACCGTGTATTCACTCGGTCGCGGCGTGCCGCGCGAGTCGCGATTGCCGGCAGATCCGCAGAATGATACCGCCACCGATCCCGGGCGCTGGTGGAGCCAGGACGAGCACCTGCTGTACCGGAGTTCCGGCCAATGAGACGCGGCTTCACCCTCATCGAGCTGCTCATGGTCATGGCGATCATCGCCGTCCTGGTGGCGATCAGCATTCCGACCATCAGCATCATCAAGCGCAAGGCGACCGATACGCGCTGCCGCGCGCTGCTCGCCAAGGTCTCCACCGCCATCGAGGCCTACCAGCAGGACCGCAAGGCTTGGCCAATCAGTCCAGGGACCATGAACGCGAACTGGGCGAACGGTGACTGGGACAAGGCGAAGACGATCAACGCCCTGATCACGACCACCATGCTGACGACCGGGACCTATACCGCAGGTGCCCGCACCCTGACACATAAGGGCTACCTGATCGGGGAGTTGCGGCCCAGCGAGATCGAAAACGACGCCAGCGGCAACCCCCTCTACCTCATCGACCCATGGGGCAGGCCGCTGATCTACTATGGCCAGGACTGGCCTGGCCAGAAGTCCTACACTGGCAATGCCACCCAGTTCGAACTGCCGATCTGCGCGCCACTGCGACTGCGACCGCCAGCGAGGCGGACAAGGACAACGTCCCCGCCCGCGCCTACGACCCGAGCCTGCAGCGCTGAAAGATCCCATGACCAAGCATGCCTTCACCCTCATCGAACTCATGATCGTCCTGGTCATCATCGCCATTCTCGCCGGCATGACCATCATCGGCATGGGCGACATCGTCCAGCGCGCCAGGGTCCAGCGCAGCGCCAACAGCTTCGTGCAGGCCTGCACCATCGCCCAGGAGATGGCGCTGGCCAATGGCCGCTCCTACGAGTTGACCGTCAATTCGGCCAAGACCCTGGTGGACACTGTGCTGGTCAAGCGGATCCCGGACTCGGGTGGTTGAAGACATAGGAGAGAGAACGTCACCGCGTTGGTCGCCCGGCCCCCTTGACCC
>JAIFKV010000035.1 GCA_020049415.1 Betaproteobacteria bacterium | reverse complement strand
CCAGCCACAATAGCCGGCATGTTTGGAAGTAATGAATCCCTGTTCTGGCTTAAAGATATTGGATCTGCTTTATCACCGGGTCAGCCTATCTATGTTTTGCTATATGCATCCGCTATCTTCTTTTTTTGTTTCTTCTATACAGCACTGGTTTTCAATCCAAGAGAAACTGCTGATAATCTAAAGAAGAGTGGTGCTTTTATTCCTGGTTACCGACCTGGTGAGCAAACATCTCGTTACATAGACAAAGTGATGACGCGTTTGACTTTGATCGGAGCTTTCTACATCACGTTGGTTTGTCTGATACCAGAATTTCTCATCGTTGGTTGGAACGTGCCGTTTTATTTTGGTGGTACTTCATTACTAATTATTGTTGTAGTCAGCATGGATTTCATGGCCCAAGTGCAGACATATGTCATGACTCATCAGTATGAAGGGTTATTGAAGAAGGCGAATTTCAAAGGTGGTAACTTCGTATCGCGCTAATTCGCCAACATTCGCATTATTTTAAATCAAGGAGTTGAGCATGCGTGTTCAAGCATCTGTCAAGAAAATTTGTCGTAAATGCAAAATAGTTCGTCGTAATGGCGTTGTCCGTGTGATTTGCTCTGAAGCTAGACATAAACAACGCCAAGGTTAAGTTTGGCTTGGCAACGCACTTATTTTTTTTTATAATCCATCGTTTTGTTAGCTGGGGGTAGTACATGGCCCGGATTGCTGGGGTTAACATCCCAAATCATAAGCACGCTGAAATCGCACTCCTTTCGATCTATGGTATCGGTCGGACTCGATCCAGGTTGATCTGTCAGGAATCTGGTGTTTCACCGTCAGTCAAGATGAAAGATCTGACTGATGCGGATATCGACAAACTGCGTGATAGTGTCGCCAAGTTTACGGTTGAGGGTGATTTGCGTCGTGAAGTAACCATGAACATCAAGCGTTTGATGGATCTTGGTTGTTACCGTGGTGTTCGCCACCGCAAGGGATTGCCTTTGCGTGGTCAACGCACGCGTACAAATGCTCGTACCCGTAAGGGACCTCGCAAGCAGATGCAAATCAAGAAGTAATAGGACAATATAATGGCTAAAGCAGCTGCTGCGCGTGCGCGCAAAAAAGTTAAAAAGAGTGTTGCGGATGGTGTTGCTCACATTCACGCATCCTTTAATAACACCATAGTTACAATTACTGATCGTCAGGGGAATGCTCTTGCTTGGGCAACCGCTGGCGGTGCCGGTTTCAAAGGATCACGTAAAAGCACCCCTTTCGCAGCGCAGGTGGCTGCGGAGAACGCGGGCAAGATGGCCTTGGAATATGGTCTAAAAAATCTTGAAGTGCGCATCAAGGGACCTGGTCCTGGTCGCGACTCAACTGTGCGGGCACTGAATTCTCTGGGCTACAAAATAACCAGTATTTCAGATGTAACTCCGGTTCCTCACAACGGCTGTCGTCCGCCGAAGAAGCGTCGCATCTAAGTCTCAGGAGAGAATTCATGGCTCGTAATCTTGATCCCAAGTGCCGTCAATGCCGTCGCGAAGGCGAAAAATTGTTCATCAAAGGTGAGAAGTGTTTCACTGAAAAGTGTGCTATTGAGCGCAGAAACCAGCCACCAGGACAGCATGGCGCAAAGCAACCGCGACTTTCTGATTATGGCGTTCATCTTCGCGAAAAGCAGAAAGTACGTCGCATCTACGGTGTTCTTGAAGCTCAGTTCCGTCTGACTTATCAAGAAGCCGACCGTCGCAAGGGTGTTACCGGCGAAAACTTGTTACAAATTCTTGAATCACGTCTTGATAGCGTTGCCTTCAGAATGGGTTTTGGCGCATCTCGAGGTGAAGCTCGTCAAGTTGTTCGCCACAACTCGATATTGGTCAATGGCCGGCGTGTAAACATTCCTTCATACCAGGTGAAGCCAGGTGATGTTGTTGAAATCACCGAAAAATCTAAAACTCAATTGCGCGTCAAGGCAGCTGTTGAAGCGGCTCAAAGCCGTGGTTTGCCAGAATGGGTTGAGGTTGATGCAAAGGCTTTAAAAGGTACTTTCAAAGCTTTGCCGCAGCGCTCCGAGTTGCCAGCGTCCATTAACGAATCTCTCGTTGTTGAGCTTTACTCCAAGTAACAGTCTTATTGGCCCGCTGTGCCAATATAGTTAAGGAATCACTATGTCAAACACAGGTGAATTGCTAAAACCGCGCATTGTCGAGGTGAATAGCATTTCTCCTCGTCAGGCTCGCATTACCTTAGAGCCTTTCGAGCGTGGATATGGGCACACACTCGGCAACGCATTGCGTCGTATCTTGTTGTCCTCTATGCATGGCTTTGCGCCTACTGAAGTTCGTATATCTGGTGTTGTTCATGAGTATTCGGCTTTGGAAGGTGTTCAGGAGGATGTTGTCGACATCTTGTTGAATCTCAAAGGTCTCGCGGTGAAATTGAATAGCCGTGATGAAGCATTGCTGACCATCAAGAAGACGGGTGAAGGCGAAGTAACAGCAGCTGATATACAAGCTGGTCATGATGTCGAAATACTCAATTCTGATCATGTCATTGCTCACCTGACCAAGGGAGGCAATCTTGATATGGAAATCAAGATCGAAGGCGGTCGCGGGTATGTACCTGCCAGCACTCGTATTCTTGGAGAAGAAACGCGTCCTGTAGGCGTCATTCTTGTTGATGCCTTGTATAGCCCGGTCAAGAAAGTCAGTTTCAATGTTGAAAGTGCACGGGTCGAGCAGCGTACAGATCTCGATAAGTTGATATTGGAAATTGAGACAAACGGTGTAATTGAACCTGCCGAAGCAGTTCGATATGCTGCGCGTGTCTTGATTGAGCAATTGGCTTCCTTCGCTGATTTGCAAGGCATTTCTGCTCTTTCAGATGTCACTTCTTCAATCAAGCTTGTTTCCCAGCAGAGTTCGATAGACCCTATCCTGCTACGCCCGGTAGATGAGCTCGAATTAACAGTGCGTTCTGCTAATTGTCTTAAAGCTGAAAATATTTATTACATTGGCGATCTCATACAGCGTACCGAAACCGAACTGCTTAAAACACCTAATCTTGGTCGTAAATCATTGAACGAGATCAAAGATGTTTTAGCCGCACGTGGTTTGACATTGGGTATGAAACTTGAAAATTGGCCACCTGCTGGCCTTGATAAGCCCTGAATAGAGGTATAGAAAATGCGTCACCGCCTTTCACATCGTAAACTTAATCGTACCAGCAGCCATCGTCAGGCTTTGTTACGTAATCTTTCCATTGCTTTGCTCACGCATGAAGCGATTAAAACTACGCTTCCAAAGGCCAAGGAGTTGCGTAAAGTAGTTGAACCTTTGATTACGTTGGGCAAAAAACCAAGTCTTGCTAACCGCCGTCTTGCTTTCGATCGTTTGCGCGACAGGGAGTTGGTTGGAAAGCTCTTTAATGATCTTGGTCCCCGTTTCATGCAACGTCCTGGTGGATATCTAAGAATTTTGAAGTTTGGCTTCCGTCAGGGTGACAATGCACCTATGGCATATGTTGAACTGGTAGAACGTGCTGCTGATACTGGGTCCGTTAACGTAGTCGATTGATCATGGTAAAAGCAAAAAAAGCCGGCATAGTCCGGCTTTTTTTTTGATCTAATTAATTTATTATTTCTACACGCGCAAGATGACACGCATCGATTTTTATATCAATGCATCCAACAAAGCTGAGGTCGCCCGTAAGCTTGCTGTCAAAGCCTTGTCTGCGGGGCAGTATGTTCTGGTTTTCACTTTGAACGTTAAACTGGCACGTGAATTGGACTCTGCGTTTTGGCAGAATCCACCCCGTTCATTTGTGCCCCATGCGCTTTGTAATGATCGTCTTGCGAGTGACACGCCGATTCTGATAGGACATGATCCCGCCAGATTGTTACGGTCTGATGTGGTTATCAATCTTGATGATGCGTTGCCGGAATGGTTTTCTCGCTTTGATAGACTGCTCGACATTGTTGGACAAGATCCCATAGATAAAGAACTGGCCAGGCTTCGCTTTAGATCGTTGAAGGATAAGGGCTACTCACTTGACGTACATGATCTGGAGGCATCTAAATGACTGAAGATGCGCACGGCATTTATGAAAAAATGAATGCTATTCTCGAGAAACGAGATCCGGTTGTTTTTATAGAAAAGTTCGTCTCTAAAGATGATTTTCCAATGCTGACTGATGTAATAGTCGATCAGCCATGCGTAGATATAACGACCAAGGATAAACCTGCTCAAATTAATGCGGTTGATCCAAAAACAGACGAAAGCGATGTTCTCCTTTCAGAAGATAAACCTGCGCATGATGAAGGACGTCAACTTCGTGATCATTCAACCGAGGTGGCCGCAGCACCTCATTATGACTTAAAGGGCAACCTAGTTGAGCGGAGATTGGGAGAAAGACGTCGCGACCATGATGTTCACTTTGGTTTGAATCAGGAAATTATTCAACTCGCTGATGAATTTGAAGCCAGGGTGAATTCTCTGTTGAGTGAACATAAGGTTCATCTTGAATCTACTTTACGTAGTCTGATACGTGAAGAATTGGATGGTGGATAGGTTTAAATCTGAAATTGTTCCGATGTAAGTCGGCAACAAATTACCCTCTAAAAATATTGAAGTATTTTATTGCCTTTCAATATTTCTTTTTCTTATTTTATGTTTGAGTCCGCGATGGAACTTGCCAAATCTTTTGAACCGCATGACATAGAAAAACGTTGGTATGCCTTCTGGGAAGGGGCTGGTTACTTCAATATGGGTCGTAAGGATGATGCCGAATTTTATTGCATCATGTTGCCGCCGCCGAATGTCACCGGTACCTTGCATATGGGGCATGCATTTCAGCATGGATTGATGGATGCGCTGACTCGCTATCATCGTATGCGGGGTGAAAATACTCTTTGGCAACCCGGTACCGATCACGCGGGCATCGCAACGCAAATCGTTGTCGAACGCCAACTTGATGCAGAGGGTATAGGCCGACATGACCTCGGACGCGAGAAATTCCTTGCCAAGGTATGGGAGTGGAAGGATCACTCTGGCTCCACCATTACGCGACAAATGCGCCGTCTTGGTACTTCACCGGATTGGACGCGTGAGCGTTTCACAATGGATCAAGGCCTTTCCACTGCGGTGACGGAAGTGTTTGTCCGGCTATACAAAGAAGGCTTGATCTATCGCGGCAAGCGTTTGGTCAATTGGGATCCCGTGTTACAAACCGCTGTATCGGATCTTGAGGTTGTCAGTGCTGAGGAAGACGGTTTTATTTGGGAGATTAATTATCCAATCGAGGATGCGCATGGGCAACTTGACGGATACCTGACTGTTGCAACGACACGTCCTGAAACGTTGCTGGGTGATACTGCGGTAGCAGTTAATCCGGATGACGACCGCTACCGGCATTTGGTCGGAAAGAAAGTACGTTTACCCGTAGCTGAACGATCAATTCCTATCATTGCCGATGATTATGTCGACAAGGAATTCGGAACCGGCGTCGTCAAGATAACGCCCGCGCACGACTTCAATGACTGGCAGGTTGGGCAGCGTCATAAACTCGCAGCTATCAGTATCTTGTCGCTGGACGCCAAGATCAATGAGTTTGGACCTGTCGAGTATCAAGGTCTGGATCGCTATGTCGCGCGCCAAAAGATATTGGATGAGTTGGAAGCCAAGGGTCTGTTGATTTCCGCCAAACCGCACAAGCTGATGATTCCTCGTGGTGACCGGACGCACGCTGTTATCGAACCGATGCTTACCGACCAATGGTTCATGAGTATGGAGGGTTTGGCCAAGCAGGCGCTCAAGGTGGTTGATACCGGGGAATTACGCTTCGTGCCGGAAAATTGGACTACCACGTATCGTCAATGGTTGGAGAACATTCAAGATTGGTGTGTATCCCGGCAACTCTGGTGGGGGCATCGGATACCTGCCTGGTACGATGATGAAGGCAATATATACGTTGCGCGGGATGAAGCTGAAGCACAGAAGCAGGCGGCCGGACGTGTCATCAAGCGCGATGAAGATGTCCTTGACACCTGGTTTTCTTCCGCTTTGTGGCCGTTTTCAACCCTTGGCTGGCCAAATGAAACCTGGGAGTTCAAACACTATTTACCTACTTCGGTATTGGTCACTGGCTTTGACATCATCTTCTTCTGGGTGGCGCGGATGGTTATGATGACCTTGCACTTCACCGGAAAAGTGCCGTTCCGTGATGTATATGTCACCGGCCTGGTGCGTGACGCCCATGGCAACAAGATGTCCAAATCAAAAGGTAATGTACTTGACCCTATCGATTTGATCGACGGCATTGGACTGGATGAGCTAGTTGCAAAACGAACTAGCGGCTTGATGAATCCTAAACAAGCGCAGTCGATAGAAAAGGCCACACGCAAAGAATTCGCTGAGGGCATTGCCAGTTTTGGTACGGACGCGTTGCGATTTACCTTCGCCAGCTTGGCCACGCATGGTCGGGACATCAAATTCGACATGGCACGATGCGAAGGTTATCGAAACTTCTGCAACAAGCTTTGGAATGCGAGTCGCTATGTGTTGATGAATTGCGAGGGGCATGACACCGGTGTCGATGAGGCCTTGCCACTTGAATTCAGTTTTGCCGATCGTTGGATTCTTGGGCGACTGGAGCAAGCGATCGGCGATGTGCGTGCCGGATTCGACCAATATCGTTTTGATATGGCAGCGCGTTCGATCTATGAATTCGTTTGGGACGAGTACTGTGACTGGTATCTGGAGCTTGCCAAAGTTCAGATTGCCAATGGGGGTGAGGCCACGCAGCGCGCCACGCGAAGAACCTTGGTGCGGGTGCTGGAGTCTTTGTTGCGCTTGGCGCATCCAGTCATTCCGTTCATTACTGAAGAACTCTGGCAGACCGTGGCGCCTCTGGCCAATGTCAAGGGTGACAGCATTATGCTGGCGGCTTATCCCGATGCCGATTCTGGACGGGTCGATCACGCGGCGATGGCCGAAATGGTGAGATTGAAAGAACTGGTCAACGCAACGCGTAACTTGCGTGGTGAAATGAACCTGTCACCGGCATTGAAAGCGCCGCTATTTGTTGAGGGTGATGCCGAGCGCGCGACCATCTACGCGCCCTATATGAAGATGCTGGGGCGTCTATCCGAAGTCCAGGTTGTGACGGTTCTGCCGGATGGCGATGCACCGGTAGCAATAGTGGGCGACTGGCGGGTCATGTTACATATTGAAATCGATCGTGATGCCGAAATTGCTCGCCTGGAAAAAGAAATTGCGCGATTGAATGGGGAAATCGGCAAAGCCAAGGGCAAATTGAGTAACAGCAGTTTTGTCGACAAGGCGCCTGCCGCTGTAGTAGAACAAGAGCAAAAGAGACTGGCAGACTTCATCGCGACGCTTGCAAAGGTCGTCGAACAGCGTGCTCGTCTTGGCTGATGACGCTGTCAATCACGCAATGTCGAGAAAAAAACAAGACCTTTGGCTATCGTCAGATTTACCCAGTCTATTCGTACATAAGAACTTTCGATTAAACCAATGTCGCGATCGCCACCTCTTTACGAGTAACATTCGCGCCTATTTTGTCGGGCGGTTCGGCGGATATTTCTTTCGCCCGGCATTTCAAATTTCTTAAGTCTTCACCCTTCGGAGGCGATACATGACGTCTGTAGTGGCGACCAACCAGACCATTCTGGTCGTGGGCGGCGGCATTTCCGGTATGACTGCGGCACTTGAAGCCGCTGAAACCGGAAAGCAAGTCGTATTGGTAGAGAAGAACCCGTACCTGGGCGGTCGGACCGTTCAGCTTTACCGGTACTTTCCCAAAATGTGCCATCCCACTTGCGGCCTGGAAATTAACCTGCGCCGGCTCAAAGCCAATCCCCGTATACAAGTTCTGACCATGGCGGAAGTCACCGGCATAACGGGTGACAAAGGGGCTTACAACATCTCGGTCAAGTTGAAACCGCGCTATGTCAACGAAAACTGCACGGCTTGCGGCGAATGCGGCAAAGCGGTGAAGACTGAAATTGATGATGCATTCAACTACAACCTGGGCAAGATCAAGGCGGCCTATCTGCCGTCCAGCATGGCGTATCCCCAGCGTTATGTAATTGATTCTTCTATTGTTGGCACCGCCGATGGGGAGGCCGCAAAAGCCGCATGCAAATACAACGCGGTTGACCTCGGTATGCAGGAAGAAGTCGTTACTTTGAATGCTGGCGCTATCGTCTGGGCGACGGGCTGGCAACCGTATGACGCGACCAAGATCGTGTACTACGGTTATGGTCGCTTCAAGAATGTCATTTCCAATGTCGAGTTCGAGCGTCTGGCCGATCCGCATGGTCCTACCGGTGGCAAGATCTTGCGCCCCTCGGACGGCAAGGAAGCCAAGAATGTTGCCTTCATCCAATGCGCCGGCTCGCGTGACGAAAATCATCTGCGTCACTGTTCGCGCTTCTGTTGCATGGCTTCGCTGAAACAAACCCACTATGTTCAGGAAGCCTTTGGCGATGCCGGCAAGTCCACGATTTATTACATCGATATCCGTGCGATTGATCGCTTTGAAGACTTCTATCAAAACGTCAAAGCCAATCCGAATGTCAGCTTTATCAAGTCCAAGGTAGCCCGCATCACCGAAGACAAGGACAGCAATCCGGTTTGCAACGGTGTCAATGTTGAAGGCTACAAGCGTTATGCCACCGCGCACGATCTGGTTGTGCTGGCGCTGGGTATGGAACCTTCGGTCAAGGGCATCGAGATTCCGGCTGAAGTGATGTCCGACTCTTCCGGTTTCATCATGGCGGATCCGGCTAATGCCGGCATCTTTGGCGCAGGTTGCGCCACCAACGCGCTGGATGTGAACCGCGCCGTGCAAAGCGCTACTGCTGCCGCACTGCGGGCAATCCAGGTCGTCAACAAAGTCGCCCGCGCGGAGGCTTGAGAAAATGGCTGAAACGAAAACTGCTGCATATATCTGTAAGGGCTGTGAAATCGGGACGCGTCTCGATACCGCAGCCTTGGTAAAGGCCGCCACTAAATCCGGCAAGATGAATCTCGTGCGTGAGCATGATTTCCTCTGCTCTGCCGATGGTGTGGCGATGATCAAAAACGACATCGAGAATGAGGGTGTGACGCACGCCGCGCTTTGCGCCTGCTCACGTCGGGCCAAGACCGAAGCGTTCAACTTCCCTACTATCGCTATGTCGCGGGGAAACTTGCGCGAAGGCGTTATCTGGATTCGTCCGGATACTGACGAAGCACGCGAAACAACGCAGGAAATGGCGGAAGACTATGTCCGCATGGCCTGCGCCGAAGTCAAGGCAATGACGGTGCCGCCCGGAAACCAGAAGACGGGTGCGGTGAAAACCCTGCTGGTGGTTGGCGGTGGCATGTCCGGCATGACTTCCGCGCTGGAAGCCTCCAAGGCTGGTTACAAAGTTGTACTGGTGGAAAAATCAAGTGCGCTGGGTGGCTGGGCTGCGAAACTGTACAAGCGTGTCCCGACACGTGAGCCGTTCAAAGCGCCGGAAGACAATGGCGTCGCCGACATGGCTGCTCGCATTGAAGCCGACTCCAATATCAAGGTTTATCTGAACGCTACCATCGCCAAGACTGATGGCGCGCCTGGTCGTTTCAAGGTCGAGATTGCTGTCGAATCCGGCGCAATCGCGCAGGAAGATATCGGTTCCATCATCCAGGCGACCGGTTTTACCTTGTACGACGCCAACAAACTGCCCGAATTCGGTTATGGCAAGTCTGCCAACGTAGTCGATCAGGCTGGTTTGGAAGCACTGGCGAAAACTGCTGCCGCCGCCGGCAAGCCGATTTGTCGCCCGAGCGACGGTCAGCCGGTCAAGTCCGTAGTGTTCATTCAATGCGCTGGACAACGTGACAACAGCGGCAAACATTTGCCTTACTGCTCCGGCTTCTGCTGCAACACCAGCATCAAGCAGGCGACTTACTTCAAGGACAGCAACCCGGATATCGATACCGTGGTGTTGTTCACTGATCTGCGTACGCCTGGTAACGGCGAAGACTTCTACCGCTCGGCGCAGAATCGGGGCGTGGTTTTCTCCAAGGGCGTAGTTTCGCAAGTTGTTCCCAACGGCAATAGTTGCACGGTCAAGTTCAAAGATCTGATCCTGAACGAAGACACCGAGGCGCACGCCGATCTGGTGGTGCTGGCGACCGGTATGGTGCCAGTGTCCGGCGTCAATATCGACGCCCCCGTCGTGGCCGCGCCGGTCGAAGCAGAAACTGCAGTTGAAGGCGAAGCGCCGAAAGAAGTGGTGGCCACCATCGCACCCGAGTCGATCCTCAACCTGACCTATCGTCAGGGCCCGGACATGCCGCAGTTCAAGCATGGCTTTACCGACTCGCACTTTATCTGCTTCCCGTACGAAACCCGCCGTACCGGCATCTACACCGCCGGCCCGGTGCGTCGTCCGATGGACATCATGCAAGCGCAGGAAGATGCCACCGGCGCCGCAATGAAAGCGATCCAGGCGATGGAAAACGCCGGTCTAGGCAAAGCGGCCCACCCGCGCGCGGGCGACTTGTCCTTCCCCACCGTGCGTCTGGAAGGCTGTACCCAGTGCAAGCGTTGCACGGTGGAGTGCCCGTTCGGTGCCATCGACGAAGATGAAAAGCGCTTCCCGCTGTTCAACGAATCACGTTGCCGTCGTTGCGGTACCTGTATGGGCGCCTGTCCGGTGCGGGTGATTTCGTTCGAGAACTACTCGGTCAACACCGTTGGCGCGCAGATCAAGGCCGTCGATGTGCCGGATGAATTCTCCGAGAAGCCGCGTATCCTGATTCTGGCCTGCGAAAACGATGCCTACCCGGCATTGGATATGGCCGGTATGAACCGTCATGCTTACGACCCGTATGTCCGTGTCATTCCGGTGCGTTGTCTGGGATCAGTCAACACCATCTGGATTACCGACGCGCTGAATGGCGGCTACGACGGTGTCATGCTGATGGGTTGCAAGCACGGCGAAGATTACCAGTGCCACTTCGTCAAGGGTTCCGAACTCGGCCGTTATCGTCTGTCCAAAGTGGGCGACACGCTGAAGGGTATGAATCTGGAAACTGATCGCGTCAAGGATATCGAAGTCGCGATCACCGACATGGCTACCTTGCCGCAGAAGATCAATGAGTATGCCGCGTTGATCAAGTCCTTCCCGCCTTCCCCGTTCAAGGGCTTCTAGGAGATCGACCATGAGCGATATGAATACACAGATGGCCGAGCGCTACAAAAACAATTTCCTGAAGGAGATTGAAGAGCAGGCCGAGATGGGCGAGTGGGTCAAGATGTGCATGCAGTGCGGCCTCTGTTCCGGCTCCTGCCCGACCAACTTTCATTCCGGCTGGGATCATCCGCCACAGGAAATCTTCATGCTGATTCGCGCCGGCAAGCGCGAGGAAGTGTTGAACGCACAGGGTATGTACATGTGCACGTCCTGCTACAACTGCTACGTGCGCTGCCCGCGCAAGGTGCCGGTGACGCACGTCATGCATGGCATCGCCGAGTATGCCTACCGCATTGGCCGCGCCCCCAAGACACAGCCAACCATGCACCTGTCCAAGACCTTCTGGACTAACGCCACCAAAAATGGCCGCGTCAACGAAGTTCAGTTGACTCAGTCGTTGTACTTCAAGGACGGCATCAGCGCCGGCATCAAGAAGGCAATGGAAATGCAAAGCGTGGCGCTGGGTCTGGTCAAGGCGGGGCGTCTGAACCTGCTTGAAGCCGTGGGCATCGCCCACAAGTGCAAAGACGTCAAGGGCATCCATGCCATGCTGGCCAAGGCTAAAGAGCTTGAAGCCAAGCGCAAAGAAGCCAAGGCCTGAGGAGAGAATCAATGGCACGTAAGGAATATGCTTTTTACCCCGGCTGTTCGTCCCAAAAGGGCGCATCGGCCTCCAACTATCTGGTTTCGGTCGAGTCCATGTGCAAGACGCTGGACATCAAGATGACCGAAATCCCGGACTGGAACTGCTGCGGCGCTTCGGTCAGCTATGCCGAATCTGGCGAGTTGCCTCGAATCGCAATGAACGCGCGCAACTTCGCCCTCGCCGAAACCAACCTGCCGGGTCAAGACATCGTCGCTACTTGCGCCGCGTGCTGGCTGGGTTCACGTGAGTCGAAAGAGCGTCTGGAACACAATTCGGGTCTGATGGCCGACACGCAAACCGCGTTGAAAGAAGCCGGCCTGCAGATCAAGGTGATTCCGGAAATCAAGCACATGGTGGAAGTGCTGATTGAAGATCTCGGCTATGACGAGTTGAAAAAGCCGGTCAAAAAGCCGCTTCAAGGCATGAAGTTTGCCGGTTATGTCGGCTGCCAGACCAACCGTCCGTTCGGCATCTCCGGCGAATCGTTCGAGAACCCGATGTATCTGGACCGTCTGATTGAAACCGTCGGTGGTGAGGCGGTTAAATTTGACCAGAAGGTGACCTGCTGTGGTGGCGCGCTGGCTTTCTCCGAGCCGGAAAAGGCGCAGGGCCAGATCAAGGACATTATTGAAGCGGCCTATGATGGTGGCGCTGAAATGATTGTTACGCCTTGCCCGCTGTGCCAAGCCAACGTCGAGGTTTATCAAGGCCAGATCAACAAGAAATATGGAACCAAGTTTGATATCCCGGTTCTTTATTACTCGCAATTGATGACGCTGGCTTATGGCGGCAGCGCCAAGGAAGCCGGGTTGAACGGCAACGTGGTGCGGGCGCGCAAGCTGGAAGAGTTCGCCGGGAAGTAAATCTGACAGCGTTTGTGTCAGGCTGACAGGGGCTTCGGCCCCTGTTTTTGTTCAAGCCACAGAAAGGAATGCGATGAAAGGCCCAAAAACCTACGATGAATACGTGGATCTGGTGCACCAGGCGGTCTATGAGGTGGACGAAATGCGCGCGGGCATTGACTACGACCCGGAAAATGCCGAGCGCTGGTCGGCGATGCTGGATCAACTCGATGGCGTCTTGCGCAAGTTGTACGACGACATGATCTCGGACAAATACCAGTTCCCGACCGATAAAGACCTGCCTTACATGCAGTTTCTCAATCGTTATGGCAAAGAGATCCCGTTCAAGCAATTGCTGGTGGTAATCAATCAGGCCCACAAGAACGGGCTCTCGCGTGAGTAAGATCATCACCATCATTCTGGTCACGGTGTTGGTGGTCTATCTGTTTCGCAGGATGGCCAGTGAACGTGTCAAGCCGCCCCCTTCCGAGAAAAAAGGGGCGGTAGAGGACATGGTCCGATGCCAAACCTGCGGCGTGAATCTGCCGCGATCGGAAGCGCTGATGAGTAAAGGTCGCTTCTATTGTTGTGATGAACACCGCAAATCAGATAACTGATCTTCCGCCCGGCGCAGTGGCCGAAGGGCAAGCCGAGGCCCGCATCGTTGGAGATCACCTTGCGGGACAAAAGACGTCAGGCGTTGAGACGCGCACTGTCATGCCAGACAGCTTCTGGCGCTCCTTGGAGCACCTCAATCATTTCAGGTTGTTTCTTGCCGCTTTTCTCGGCTTGGCGGGGGTTTTTTCCGACCAACTGTTGCAGCAGCGGCTTGATCATCCTTATTTATTTGCCTTGACCAGCCTGGTCTATTTTTTCTCGGCCTGGTTGTTCGGCAGGCCGAAACGACGGCGTGACGCGCTGTTTCAGCGCCAGGTGGTGCGCCAGGCCATCGTCGATATCTTGTGCCTTGGGGTGTTGATGTATCTTGCTGGCGGCAATGCCTCGGGCCTGGGCTTGCTGCTGATGTTGACGCTTGCCGCTGTTGGCATGTTGCCGGATACCCGAAATGTGTTGCTATGGGCGTCGGTCGCCAGCATTGGCATTCTGGTCGAGCAGATGCTGCAAGCGATCAATGGCGTTGCCGGCGCGGGGGGCTTTGTCCGTTCCGGGCTGTTGGCGCTGGGCTTGTTCGGCGTCGCCTTGCTGTCGAATCTGCTCGCCAAAGGCACCCTGGCGGCGGCAGCGCTGGCGATAGAAAAATCTCGCCAGGCGGAAAGTTTCGAGCGCATCAACGAACGCATGATTCAGGAACTGCCTTATGCCGTTATGGCGGTCGGCGCGGCGGGCGAAATTCTGCAATTCAACGCCCATGCCGAAGCCTTGCTGGGAGCGCGTTTCTTCAACGGCTGTACGCTCAGAAATTGCGCCCCGCAAATGGCGCAATTGTGGGATATCTGGCGGCGTGGCGAGGCATTGCCAGATCATCCTTTTCGGATTGGACTGGATGGCCACCGCTTGCGCGCCCGCTTCATGGAACTGGAGCCCAGTCGCAAAGAAGGCGCTGTGGTGGTGCTGGAGGACATGACCGAGCTGGAATCGCAAGCGCAAAAAATGAAGCTGGCTTCGCTCGGACTACTCACCGCCAACCTTGCGCATGAAATTCGCAACCCGTTATCCGCCATCCGTCACGCCGCTGGATTACTCAAGGAGGACGCGCGCGATGCGATGAGCAGCAAACTGACTCGCATCATCGACGACAACGCCATGCGGCTGAATGGTCTGGTGGAAGATGTGTTGTCGCTGAGTCGACGTGATCGCATGCATCGAGTGGAAATCGAATTGACCGATTATTTGCCCGCATTCGTGCATGATTTCGCCCTGCGCGAGCAGCTTCCCGCTGGCATCGTGGTGTTGCAGATGACACGCCAGGGCAGTGTTTGTTTTGATGCGGGCCACTTGGAGCAGATCCTCTGGAATCTGATTCGCAATGCCTGGAGGTATTGCACGCGACAGCCAGGGAGCGTCCGCGTGCGTCTGAATATGGGCGAAAATCAAGTCGACATCGACATCATCAACGATGGACCCGCCATCACCCCTGAAGTCCAATCGCACCTGTTCGAGCCTTTCTATACAACGGAAAACCAGGGTACCGGCCTTGGCCTCTACATTGCACGAGAATTGGCGGAAGCCAATAACGCCGGCTTGCGTTATGTTGATATTCCGGATGGCGCCCTGTTCAGGCTGCGCTGTCCGATACCTCCTTGCTGAATGGAAAATGGTGAAAAGCAAACGCCCGATTGTGCTGTTGGTCGACGACGAACCTGATCTGCTCGACTTGTTTGAAATGGATATGGCGCGCATGGGGCTGGACAGCGAACGTGCTGCCAGTGTCGAGCAAGCCAAAGCTCGGCTGCAACAAGGCAATTTCGATCTATGCCTGACCGATATGCGATTGCCGGACGGCAATGGCCTGAATATCGTGCGTTACATTGTCGAGCATGCGCCGGCTACACCAGTCGCTGTTATCACCGCATTCGGATCGGCTGAAAATGCGGTTGCCGCGTTGAAAGCGGGCGCTTTTGATTATGTCGAAAAACCGGTTACGCCGGAGAAAGTACGCAGCCTGGTGCGTTCCGCGCTGAAGGCGCCGGATGTCAATCCTGGTATTGGTGTCGACCGCCCGTTGGTCGGGGATTCACCGCCCATGCGGCAAGTGCGTGGATTGATCGAAAAGGTGGCGCATAGCCTGGCGCCGGTATTCATTACCGGCGAAACCGGCACCGGCAAAGAGGTTGCCGCGCGTCTGATCCATGCCCACAGCCCACGTGGCGGCGCGGCTTTTGTCGCTGTCAATTGTGGCGCGATCCCCGAAAACCTGATGGAAAGCGAGTTTTTTGGTTATCGCAAAGGCGCATTCACCGGCGCCGACACAGAACGCGACGGCTTCTTTCAGGCCGCGCATGGCGGCACATTGTTTCTGGATGAAGTCGCCGATTTGCCGATGCCGATGCAGGTCAAGTTGTTGCGCGCAATTCAGGAAAAAAGCGTGCGGCGAGTAGGGGGCGTTTGCGAAGAACCGGTTGACGTGCGCTTGATCAGCGCTTCACATCAAGATCTGCAAGCTGCGGTAAACGCGGGACGTTTTCGCCACGACTTGTACTACCGTCTCAATGTGATCGAAATTCGCATGCCCGCGTTGCGCGAACGGCGCGAAGATCTGCCGGATCTTGTCACTTACATCCTGGGCCGATTGGCGGATCACGGCGCAAGCCGCGGCCCAGCTTCCCCGGTTCTGCAAGACGCGGCGCTGGCTGCGCTCGGACGCTACGCCTTCCCGGGGAATGTGCGAGAACTGGAAAATATTCTTGAACGCGGCCTGGCGCTGGCGGATGGTCAAGTCATCGCCGAAAGTGATCTTAATCTGGCGCCTTTGGCAGAAGAGGGCGGTGGCGGCGAGGACCGCAATGCCGGTTTGCAGGCGCATCTCGATGATCTGGAAAGGCAAGCCATTCTTGAGGCGCTGGCTAAAACCAACCATAACAAAACTGCGGCAGCTCGTTTGTTGGGTGTTACTTTTCGATCATTGCGCTACCGTATGGAACGCTTGGGTATGGATTGATACCGCCTGTCGGACTGGTTCCTCGTCCCGAACCCAGCAGGCTACTAACGGTGTTTTTCCACCACCAGCTTATCGATCAATTCCATCGTCTCTTTGCTGGCTTCTTCTGTTCTCTGCATCGCCTGAACAATGTCGGACTGAATCTGCACGTTGTGTTCCCAGCCCTTGTTCATCAGTTTCAGCATGCTATGAACATTTTCGTGGACGCGAGCATGCGGTTTTTCCAGCAAAGCGAAGCTGGGCATTTTGCCAAAGCGTTCACGACCAAGGTTTTCGTACCATTTGCCCAGGCGGCATTGATGGTGATCGACTGAAACTGCATCGATAAAGGACGCATCGCCGGCGGAGTTCAGCACCATATAAGCGCGCTGCTTATAAATGACATGATCAACCTTCACCAGCGAGGCAAAGCTCTTGTCCCGCGCGCGCGTGGCGCGGCCTTCGGTTTCCTGGGCGGAGCGCGCGAATTCGCCGAAACGGCCTTCCATCTCGACAATGACCTGACGCGAGTTACTTGCCATGTCGCGCATCGCATGCGAATCCGCCAGCATCTTCTCGGCTTCGCTGCTTAGCGTAAGCATGATGTTGCCAATCGACTCGGAGGCTTCCTTGGTATGTTCGGCGAGTTTGCGCACTTCATCCGCAACCACCGCAAAGCCGCGGCCCGCCTCGCCTGCCCGCGCCGCCTCGATGGCTGCGTTGAGCGCCAACAAGTTGGTTTGATTGGCGATACCGGTGATCAATTTCACCGCATCGGTGATTTCCTGGCTACGCGCATTCAATTCAACCACCGCATCCGCAACATGATTGATGCGCTCGGTGATTTCGTTCAAACGCCCGACGACCTGGCTGACCACCGCCTGGCTGTTTACTGCGTCGGTGCTGGTTGTGGCGGCTAGTTCGAGAACGAGCTGCATTTCATCCGTGACTTGATTCAGATCGTTCTGGTTCGACGCCAGATTGCTTAGCAGATTACTGGTATTCATGTGATGGACGCGGGAAATCAGCATGCTGCGCATTTGGCCGCGCTGCTGATCGGCCATACCGTCGAGCAGAACGTTGTGGCTTTCCAAGCCTCGTTTGAAGCCACCGCGCAACCCATCGGTAAATGCTTTGCGGAAATATTTGGCGTCGATGTGCAACCGAAAGGCGGTTGCTTCCTCGCGAAAATAGGTTTCGAGTTGGTCGAGCATGTCATTCATTCGCCAGCACAAGCGCCCAATTTCATCCGAATCACGCACCCCGGTGATGCGCTTGCCGAAGCGTCCCTGCGAGATTTCAGTGGTGATTTCATCAAGCTGGGCGATGGGCGCCAGCCAGCTACGGGCTCGAATCTGGCCCCAGATGGATACCGCAACGCCGACAACGAGAAAGGTCAGCATCAACCAATCGAAACCATACCGCATCCAGGCGCTGACAATGGTGACCAAGATCAGCCCGGAAAATCCCCAGAGCAGGGCGGAAATCCTAGATTGCAAGGACAAGTTCGTCATAGCTCATGCCTTTTTCGGTCAGTAGGTCGGTCAAAACTCGCGTCGATGCGACCATGGCATCTTTCGCCCCGGCGCGGCGTTCCGCGTCCAGCATGGCTCGGTAAACATCGGTTACTGTTTTGATGGCGGACGCCTTCGGTTTGCGACGAACCGAGAAGTAACCAATGATGTTTCCTTCGCGATCATAGTTGGGGGTGACATTGGCGAACACCCAATAAAAACCGCCATCCTTCGACATGTTCTTCACATAGGCATTGCACTCTTGCTTAGCCTGAATGTTGTCCCAGAGCAATTTGAAAACGGCGCGAGGCATATCCGGGTGCCGAATAATGTTGTGTTGAGCGCCGAGCAATTCTTTTTCTGTATAGCCGGAGAATTCGATGAAGATACGGTTGCCGTAGGTAATGCGTCCTTTCAGGTCGGTTTTGGAGGAGATGAAATCGTCCTCGCGCATTTGCCGTTCCACGCTGGTTGGCGTGACGGGGTGTTTCATGATTTTGTCTCCGTTCGACGATTAATAAGGAATATTTTCGGATTGGGCAATATCGGAGATATTACGAAAAAATTAAGCTCGACTGACTATTCACGCAAAATTCAGCCACGCAAAATCAGCTCATGCAACCGCTCGATGAATCGACCTATTACCGTTACCTGGGGCAAACCCGAGGGCTGGCGTTGGTGTTGTACAGCAGCCCGGAATGTGGCACTTGCCGGGTAGTCGAGCAACGTCTGCCGGCGAGCGCGCCGGTCGATGCGGTGTTGTTCAAAGTTGATGTCCAGGTCGCTTCAGCGCTGGCGCGCGCGTTTGACGTTTTTCATTTGCCGACGCTTTTTCTCTATCTCGACGGGCATTATCATGCACGCCTGAATTGTGAAGTCACCCCCGCCGCGCTGCGAAGCGCCATCGATCACGCCTTGCGGCAGTCTGCCGAGGAAGAGCCATGACGAATGAAATCGATGCCGCTGGCTGGTATGCCGCCGCCCGACGGATCGACTCGCCGAATTTCGATGCACGTCCTTTGGCGGCCGAAATCACCTTGCTGGTGATACACAACATCAGCCTGCCGCCAGGTGAGTTTGGCGGCCCGGGCGTCGAGCAGTTGTTCACCAACCGACTTCAACCGGCCGACCATCCTTATTACGCAACGATTGCAAGCTTGCGCGTCTCGGCGCATTTCTACATTCGTCGCGACGGCGAATTGATCCAGTTTGTGGCGTGCGGGCAGCGCGCCTGGCATGCCGGAATTTCAAGCTGGTGCGGCCGCGAGCGATGCAATGATTTTTCGATCGGAGTGGAGCTGGAAGGCAGCGATGAGCAACTGTTTGCCGATGCGCAATACGTTCGGCTGAATGAATTGATACACGCGTTGCGTGCGGCTTATCCGACCTTGCTCGATGTCGCCGGACATTCGGATATAGCGCCTGGGCGCAAGACCGATCCGGGGCCGTGCTTCGATTGGAAGCGGGTGCGTTGGCCCTTTACACCTTGATGTCGACGAATGTGCCTGTCGAAGCGGACCCGGGTTCACGCCGAGGGGGCGTTGCACCCGCCTGATTGTCAGGCGCGTCTGTCATGCGTTTTTTCAGCGCGCGGAGGATGCGCTTCAGCATTTGTTTGAGTTCCTCCATTTCGTCGCCAGCCAGCGCTTTGCCCGTATTTTCTACCTTGGTTGGTGCTGGTCCGGGCGCGTTGATGTCCTTGTTTGTTTCTTGCCCACTGGTGAAAGCCTGCATGCTGTTTACGCCGGGAAGCGGGATTGTTGGTGTCTGGGGTGCTGCAGTGGTGGCTGCGCTTTGAGTCCCGGTGTTGCTGGCTTCGGTATCGGCTGACGAACTGGCGGTGGAAGTTGCCTGGGCCGACATCTGCCGCAATTCGCCGGCAATGCGTTTGACCTCTGCCATGGCCGCTTTGGCAGACTGCTTATCCATGAGTGCGACCTGTTGCAGCAGGAGTTTGAGTCGTTCATACAACATTTGCCGCTTCAACGACTCGGCTTGACCTTGCCCGACACCGCCGCGCGCCGCTTCACGTAATTGCTTTTCGCTTTCGCTTTGTTCTCTCAGCTTTTTTTGCTGCTCAGCGTTGAGCTGGAACAGCTTGGTGTAGTCGCGAACAGAGGCCGCTCTTTGCGTGGTTGAGCGGCCGGTGTTGATGACTGCGCTAGGGTTGAACACGAACGGATTGATCAGCGTCATCTGTGTTTCCCTAAGACGATTCGAGCCTGCGCATGCTGCGGTTTGTTCAGGGATGCAGAAACAACCAATATCCCATTCATGAATACACTGACGCGCGTATTGCGACGTTGTTCCTCGCTTGTGGAGTTAAAACCTCGAACGCCAGGCACTGCATCTTGCTAGTACCCTTAAAAAACGGACATCGGCTATTTCCGCATCCTTTGCCACTTGAAGTGCAATGCCCCGCCAGCGGAAAGGTTTTCAGCTTTGTGGTTTGCGGCGGCGTTGAGCATCAGGAATGGGCTGGCCCGCGATAGCCACCGTTGCATTGCGCGCCAGCACGTTCCCACGACGCGGTCATCTTCGGAAAATCGGTACTGGGGGGTACTGGGGGGTTATGCCGCTTGTGCCGGAATCTGCGCGCCGATGCGCTTGATGCGGTTTTTCTCATCGACGTAGACCAGCTTCGGCTCGAAGTTGGTCAGTTCGATCTCGTTGTAATTCGAGTAAGTCGCGATGATCAGAATATCGCCCACCGCCGCTTTGCGCGCCGCCGCCCCGTTGACGGAAATCATGCCGGAGCCTTTCTGGCCGCGAATGGCATAGGTAGAGAAACGCTCGCCATTGTTGACGTTGTAGATTTCGATTTTTTCGTATTCACGAATATCCGCGGCATCCAGCAAGAGCTCATCGATCGCGCAGGAGCCTTCATATTCAAGCTCCGAGGCGGAGACGCGGACACGGTGTAATTTTGATTTGAGCAGGGTGCGTTGCATGGCCATGACGTTTTGACAAATTGGCGTCGATTATAACTACGCCCTCTTCCAGCCCGGTCAAGTTAGCGCAGCAGAATGGCGCGGAAATCGTTGACGTTGGTGCGCGTCGGGCCGGTGATCAACAAATCGTCGAGGCTGGCAAAGAAGCTGTAAGCATCATTGGCGGCAAGGCAGGCATCGGCATCAATGCCGAGCGAGGCCGCGCGCGCCAGGCTGTCCGGATCGATCATCGCGCCGGCATTGTCTTCCGTGCCGTCGATGCCATCGGTATCTGCCGCCAGCGCATGGACATCCACCATGCCTTTCAGCGCCAGTCCCAGCGCCAGCAGGAATTCCGCGTTGCGGCCGCCGCGACCTTTGCCGGCAACGTGGACGCTGGTTTCGCCACCCGAAAGCAACACCACTGGCGCAGACCAAGGATTGTTGAACTGGCGAATTTCACGCGTCAGCGCGGCAAATGCCTGCGCCACTTCACGTGCCTCACCGCTGAAGGTATCGCCCAGAATCACCGGCCGAATGCCACGCGAGTGAAAAAAATCTGCCGCCGCCAGCAGCGCGGTGCGGCCGTTGGCAAGTATCCGATGTTCGATCCGAGCAAAACACGCCGCACCGGGTTTCGCTGTTTCCTCGACCGCGCCCGCCGCGCCGGCCGCCAGATGCCGAAGCACGGCGTCTGGCGCGGCAAGCCGCCGGCGCGTCAGAATCGCCAACGCATCGGCGTAGGTGGACGCATCCGGCGCAAACGGACCGGAAGCGATTACCGCCGGGTCGTCGCCGGTGACATCGGAAATCAGCAACGCGGTCACCGGCGCGGCACAGCTGGCGGCCAAACGACCGCCCAGCGTGCGAGAAAGATGCTTACGCAGCGTATTGATTTCGGCGATGGGCGCGCCGCTATTCAATAACGCATGTATCACCGCTTGCAGATCAGGTAGAGAAACGCCTGCCACCGGCAGGCTGAGCAAACTTGAACCGCCCCCGGAAATCAGTGCCAGCACCTGGTCTTCCGGCTTGGCCGTGCGCACCCGGTCGAACAGACGTTGCGCCGCCGCCAGGCCAGCCGCATCCGGCAATGGATGCCCCGCTTCGACGACTTCGATGCGCCGGGTAGGCATGCCGTGGCCATGACGCGTGATGACCAGACCGGAAAGATCGGCATCCGGAAGATGTTGCTCGACGCAAGCGGCCATCGCCGCCGCTGCCTTGCCAGCGCCCACCACCAGCAAGTGTTCTGGCAATCGACCCGAAAACAGCGCCGTCAGATGTGGCGGCAACAGCGCATCCGCCTGCACGGCGGCGACGGCGGCATGGAAACTGCCAATCAAAAGGTCACGCGGAGATTGGATGGTGGGCACGGTGGACCTGGCCGAAAGCAGCGAAAGACGAAGAATTGTAGGGCGGAAAAGCAGCTTTATCGCGCCTTCCGCCGGAAGGTGGGTCGCTCATTCGGCGGCAGGCGCCTGGCGGCTTTTCCGCCCTACATTTTGGGCAGGCCGTCCCGCCGCATGAACAGTTGTTGCGCGTTGATGGGCCCGCTTTGCTTGGCCCATCCTACGGGGCTAAGCCACTCTGTCCCGCCGCATGAACAGCCGATACAGCAGCGGCACGACGAACAAGGTCAGTGCGGTGGAAACCGTCAGGCCCCAGACGATGGCGGAGGCGACCGGACCCCAGATCAGTGATTTGCCACCCAGGCCGATGGCCAGCGAGAGCAGGCCGCCGATGGTGGTGCTGGTGGTGATCAGAATCGGCACGACGCGGCGGCGCGCGGCATACACCGCCGCGTGCAGCACGCCCATCCCTTCACGCCGGCGCTGGTTGGCGGCGTCGATCAATACGATGGCGGAGTTGACCGCGATGCCGGTCAGCGCGATGACGCCGTACAGGCTGTACAGCGACAGCGGGTTGTCGGAAACGAAGAGGCCGAAAGCGACGCCGGTGAACGCCATCGGGACCGTTGCCAAGATCATCAGCGGTTGCCAATAGCTGCGGAACTGCGCCGCCAGGATCAGGTAGATCAAACCGAGACCGAGCAGGAACAGGCCAAGCATGGCGTCGAGGCTTTCCTGGATGTCGTCAAGTTCGCCGGAATAGTCGATGGCGATGCCGGGGAAACGCGGCGCCAGCATGTTCCAGCCCGCTTCGACTTGCTTGTTGGCGGCCAGCGTGTCGGTTTGCGTCTTGTCCAGATCGGCTGAGAGGGTGATCGCGCGGCGCAGGTCATAGCGTTTGATGACGCCCTTGGCGGTGCGCGCCTCGGCGCTGACCAGGTTGGCCAGCGTCGTGACGCCGCCGCCGGGTAACGCCACCGCATCGTCGAGTGCGGCGCGAATGTCGTCGAAACTGCGTTCCGGGCCGCGCACGCGAACCTCGATCTTTTCACCGGCGTCGCGCGCCAGCGCAACGATGTCGCCTTCGCTGTGCAAGCGCACCAGACGCGCCACCAACGCCGGGTCGAGGCCGGCGGCGCGCACTGCGTCGGCGTTCACGCGCAGCACATATTCGCGGCGGCCGGGCAGGTCGTCATCGACCACGTCGCGGTTGCCAGGAATGCCGACGATCACCTTCTTCAGCGCATCGGTGGCCGTGCGTAACTGGTCGTAATCGTTGCCGCGCAGGCGCACCTTGATCGGTTTTTCCGATGGCGGCCCGCCGGAAATGATGATGAAGCTGATCGCGCCGCCGAGTTGCAGCTTCTCTACATCGGCGCGCATGGCTTCGACGATCTGGTCGGAGGTGCGCATGTCGCCTTCTCTCGGCAGCAGGGAGACCGCAACCTGACCATAGGCATCGCCGTAGAAAGGCTCGGTTTCGGTGAATTTAAGCCCGGCGTAGCTGGCGGCGGCGCGCAGTTCGCCGGCTTGCAGGCGGGAAGTGACTGCGCGTTCCAGGATTTGCGTACGCGCCAGGGTGACGTCGATAGCGGTGCTGGGCGGCATGTCGATGCTGACATAGAAGATGCGGATGGGGTCGGCGGCGAAGAATTGCTGCTTGATCCAACCACCCGCCAGCGCATAAATGGCCAGCGCGAATGCGGCAAACAGCAACAGCAGGGTCGCCCAGGCGTGGCGCAGCGAGAACAGCAGCAGGCGCGCATATTTGACCCGCACCCCCCGCGTGAAGCGAGTGCGCCAGCCATGCAGAGGAGTTGGGCGGGCGAAGTCCGGCTTCAGCGCCAGTACATGCGCCGGCAGCATCCAGAACGCTTCGATCAGGCTGATGAACAGCGCCAGCGTCACCACCAGCGGCACCACCATCATGAATTTGCCGACGATGCCGGGCAGCAGGATCAACGGCAGGAAGGCGGCCATCGTGGTCAGCACCGAAGCCAGCACCGGCAGGCCGACGCTGGTGATGGCCTCGGTCGCGGCTTGCATCACCGCCATGCCGCGCGTCATCCGGTAGTAGATGTCTTCCAGGATCACCACGGCGTCATCCACCAGCATGCCGAGTGCGATGATGACGCCGAGCAGCACGGTCATGTTCAAAGTGAAGCCCATGCTGGAGAGCAGCCAGAAGGTGCCGGCGAGCGAAAACGGAATGCCGAGGCTGACCAGCCCGGCCATGCGGCTGCCGAGAAACAGCCAGGAAATCAGGAATACCAGCACCAGCCCGGTCAGCGCGTTGTTCTGCATGATGTTGATGGATTGCCGCGTCGGCACGGTCTGGTCGTCGAGCAGCGAGAGCTCCAGGCCGGAGCCGCGCAAAGCCTGGTTTTGCGTGGCGAGATAGGTGTTCACCCGCGCCAGCAGTTCCAGCGTGTTGACTCGGCTTTTCTTGGTGACCGCCAGCAGCACGCCAGGGCGGCCCTGACTGGACACCAGCGTGGCGGGTTTTTCACGCGCGCGGCTCAGGCTGGCTACGTCTTCCAACGGCAATTGACGCGCCGGGTTGGCCACCGAAAAGACGCTCAGGCGGGCGAGATGATCGGGCGTGACTTCCTGGCCGAACACGCGCAGCAGCCATTCATCGTCGCCGACGCGGGCGCGTCCGGCCGGTGTGTCCTGGAACCAGTGCGCTACTGAGTCGGCGACATCGGCGGCGGTGAATCCGCGCGCGGCGACGGCTTGCGGGTCGAAGCTGACGCGTAGTTCCGGATCGGAGAGGCCGGTGGCGAAGACGTTGTCGACGCCGTTCATGCGTTCCAGATCGACCTTGATTCGGTGCGCGGCGTCGCGCAGCGCCTCGTCGTTGGCCGGCCCGCGCAGCAGCAGCATGGCGCTGGGAAAACCGTTATTGGTGGTGATCTCCTGCACCAGCGGATCATTTACCTCCGCCGGCAGTTCACGGCTGGCGGTGGCTTGAACTTCGCGGCGCAGATCGGTGACGCGCTTGTCGAATACCGCCGCTGGAATATCGCGGAAGCGCACCAGCACAGTTGATACGCTCTCGCGGCTGGTACTGGAAATGAAACGGATATCGCCGATTTTGGCCACCGCCTCTTCCAGTGGCTGCGTCACCTTCTTTTCCACGTCTTCGGCGGCCGCGCCGGGCAGCACCGAGGTGACCACCAGCCAGTTGAAGTTGATTTCCGGGTCTTGTTCGCGCGGCATGTTCAGATACGCCATGACGCCCATCAGCAGCACCACGACAAAGGTGATGTTGGCCAGCGGGTGATTGCGGATCAGCGCTTGATAGAAACGCATTCAAACCCCGCCCAGGTAGGTGTGGTGTCCAGAATCAAACTCACAGCTCGCCCTGTCCGCGCACCACGATGCGGCTGTCGGCTGGCAAACCTTCGGCCTTTGCCGGGCGGCCTTCCTGCGCGTTGGGCAGCGGATGGAAGCGGGCGGTCTTGCCGGTAGCGACGAAGACCCCGAGCTTGCCTTGTCGGCGCGCCAGCAGTTCCGCCGAAATATGCATTTCCGGGCTGGGCCAGATTACCCGAGCGCTGCTGCCGGGCGCGGCGGCGGCGGCGGTGAAACGCAGTCGCGCTTCGGCGAGTCGGCTGGACTTCAGCCGCGCTGGCGACAGCCGGAGCAGGCGCAGCGGATAACGCGCTTCAGCGTTGACGAAGGTGATCTGGCGTGCCGACTGAAGACCGGCGAGGTCAGCTTCTTGCACTTCCGCTCTTACTTCGATGTGTGAAGTGTCCAGCAGGCTGACCAGCGGCATGCCGGGCGCGGCCATTTCACCTTCCTGCGCCAGCCGTTCCAGCACGATGGCCGGAAACGGTGCGCGCAGCACACACTTGGCCTGCGCCGCGCGCGCGGTCTTCACCGTCGCCGCGTTCACCGCGACATCGGCGCGGGCGGCGTCACGTTCGGCGCTGCGCATGTCCAGTCCTTCCTTGCTGATAAAGCCCTCCGCCACCAGTTTGAGCGCGCGGGCGAGCTGCAAGTCGGCCAGCTTGGCGCGTGCATCGCTGGCTTGGGTCACCGCCACGGCACGTTCCGTGGCGAGGTCGTAATCGCGACAATCGAGTTGCGCGATCAACGCCCCGCGTGCGATGCGCTGCCCCGGCTCCACCGCCAGCTTGACGATGCGCGCCGCCAGTTCGGCGGCAATCCTGCTTTCGTTCAAGCTGACCACCTGTGCTTGCGCGCTGCGCTCGGGATAAACCGCAATCTCGCGCAGCGGCTTGGCCTCCCAGGCGAAAGCGGGGAGGGTATGCGCAAGTAAAACCGGCAGCAAATATTGCATGCGAAATTTCGCCATTGACGTGCCTGTAGGAGTGAATTTATTCGCCCAGAGGCGTTTCAAAGTGCGAATGAAATCGCAGCTATAGATCTGGCGAAACGAGGCCGGTGCGCTCAACTTCATGGCTGGAAATCTAAAACTCTAGAAATCTAGCGGCCGATAACAGAAGACAAAACGACCTTGTTCGAAATTGACCATCAAAGCGCCACCGCGGTTTTCCGCATAGTCCTGCCAGCCGGGAATGGCGCACTGAAAATGGCACTCGGAAACGCCATGCGGCGATTCCAGATTGCGGTCGCGGTCGTAGAACGAGAGCAGCATCGCACCACCCTGTTTTTGCAGAATATGTTCAGCGGCGGCATTGCCGAGCTTGAGGGATTGATCGAAGCTGAGTTCGAGTTCATCGGCGTTCAGGTGCAAGGTTTTCATGGGTCGATTGCTTGGGTAAGGTTGCGGGTTGCCGGGCTGACGGAAATAACGATGCGGAAATTTCGCGCTTATTTGGGGGTGTCATCCAGATGTGTTTCCGACTCCCAATTTGCCAGCTCGCCGGCATCCATCTCCAGGCGCCGCATGGTTTCGTTCGCCCAATGCAAGTCCCATTCATGGTCATCGAGGGCGAACTGCTGGTCATAAAGATGGATGGCGAAGTTAAGAACGGCGCAGAGTCTGAGCGCTTTTTCGTTCAAACCGGCGGCAACGAGTTCGTTGTCCAGGCTGAGTTCGTGGTGATGCCGAATGGCAAAAATGAGGTCATCCGGCAGGCCCCAGTTTTTCGCCACCATTTGCCCGGCCACCGCATGGCTGAGTTGATGCCGGTGATCCATTTCCAGAATGTCCGGCCAGGTTTCGCTCTCGCTCAGCGCCTGTGCATAAGTGGGAAAGCGTTTGCACAGCAGCGCCAGTCCACAATCGTGAAACATCCCCAGCATGAAGGCGAGATCCGCGCCGATTTCGCGCAGGTGTGCTTTCTTCGCCGCCAACACACAAAGCTCGGCAATTTTTGCGCTCCGACTCCACAGCCGTTCCAGCGCTTTGGTGTGCAGCGGATCGCTCAAAGCGCCGCGCAATGCTTCGCTGCGCAACAGCGCGCCGGTGTTGGTCATGCCGAGCAGAGAAATGGCGTGTGGCAAGGAATTGATTTTTGCGCGCAGACCAAACACCGGCGAACTGACCACGCGGTATACCGCGCCGCTGAGGGCGCCATCATCACGAATCAACTCGGCAAGTTCGGCCGGTCCCGCATCTGCGTCATTCAGCAGGGTATTCAGGCGCAGCAAAGTTTCCGGCATCGGCGGTATCTTGATGCCGCTAGCCAGAATCGCCTGAATGCGATGGTCGTTTTCTTGCTCGTGTGTCATGTCGGTTTCGTCATCGAATAGTGAGTTTGCCCGAGAATTTGAGCCATGGCGCGCCAAGCCGCGAGTTTTGCCGCGAAATTCAGGCTTGCATGCGCCGGGCTGGTAGAAGGCAGACGCGTGCAAAGCAATGGCCGCCGATCGCTGTCGTCCAACGCGGGCTGCACCAGGCGGCTGAAATGTTGCGCTGCCGCCGCGCCATTGAAGAAGACATGGGTGATCGCCGGGTGCCGCTGAAAAAAATGCACAAAATCGTTGGCGACAATCGAGTCGGGTGCGATGTCAGAATCCAGACTGCCTGGACGATGGCAGGATTGCAGCACATCCCAAAGCGCGAGGTCGGCGTCGATCAAGGCTTGAATCCTCGCTGGATAAGCCATCGCAACGACATCGACGCCCAGCAACGCGCCCAGAATCGGCCAGAACTGGTTGCGCGGGTGAGCGTAATACTGCTGCGCGCGCAACGAAGCAACGCCCGGCATGCTGCCAAGAATGAGCACGCGGGCAGTCGGATTCTCGATCGGCGGAAAACTCCAGGCCAGTTGCGTCACGGGGGCGGCAGATAAAGCGGACATGTCGGGTTGAAGCGCGGCCGAAGCAAAAGCAGGGCAAACCAGGGTGGACAAGGACAAACATTGTAGAAGCTTCAGGGAAAGCTGGATTCAGATGCTTATGGAAACGACAATCCGGTCTGTTTTACAACCCGCAAGCAAATAATTTCATGACTCAATCCATTGGCATTCTCACCTCCGGCGGCGATACGCCGGGCCTCAATGCGGCCATTCGCGGAGTCGGCAAAACCTGTCTCTCGCAATATGGCATACACATCGTCGGCTTTCGCGACGGCTTTCGCGGCCTCATGGAAAACCGCACCATGGCGCTTGATGGTGCAACGCTGTCCGGCATTCTGACTTTGGGCGGCACCATCCTCGGCACCAGTCGCGACAAGCCACACAAAATGCCGATGCAGGGCAAGTTGGTGGACATGACCGAAACCATTGTCGCCAACTACCATGCCAACCAGCTCGATTGCCTGGTCTGCCTGGGCGGCGGCGGCACCATGAAAAATGCGCTGCGTTTGCAACAGGCCGGGCTGAACATCATTACCTTGCCAAAGACCATTGATAACGATGTGGCGCTCACCGACACCACTTTCGGATTCGATACCGCGCTCGGCATTGCCACCGATGCCATCGACCGTCTGCACAGCACCGCGCACAGCCATCACCGCATCATCGTGGTCGAGATCATGGGGCATCGCGCCGGCTGGCTGGCTTTGGGCGCGGGCATCGCCGGCGGCGCGGATGTGATCCTGATTCCGGAGATTCCTTACGACGTGGAAGCGGTCGCCGAAGCGATCAAATCCCGCAAGCGCAAAGGCAAGCCATTCAGTATCGTCGCCGTGGCGGAGGGCGCGTTATCGAAGCAGGAATTCGAGTTACAGCAGGAAACAGCGGCAAAGAAAAAAGACAAAAAGCTGAAAGAAGTCGTCTCCGTGCCGGAACTGGTCTATGCCGAACGCACGCTGAGCCTGGCTCGGCAACTTGAATTACTGACCGGCTTGGAAGCCCGCCCGACCATCCTCGGCCATCTGCAACGCGGTGGCACGCCCTCCGCCGCAGACCGCCTGCTGGCTACCCGGCTCGGCGCGGCGGCGGCCGATCTGATCGCCAACAAGGAATATGGAGTCATGGTTGCCGCGCACGGCGAAACCAGCCTGGCCGTGCCGTTGCAAGACGTCGCCGGACAGGTCAAGACTGTTCCGCCTGATCATGCCTGGGTCGCCAGCGCGCGCGGAGTCGGGGTGAGCTTCGGCGATTGAGCGAGCGAGTCGATGCGTTGCCGTTGCAGACGACACGCATGACCCAACGCTGTTTATTCGGGGGCGGTTCGGCTTGGGAATCGATACGGAAATGCCGTAGATGTCCGCTCGCACTCCGCCGCCTATCTCTATAGTGGATGCATCGCAACCATTGGATTGCTCATCATGATCTGGGAAGCCTGGCTTACGCTTGCTGTTGTCGCGCTGTGCATTGGCCTGTTGGCCAGTAATCGCTACCCGCCGGATACGGTGATGCTCGGCGGCTTGACATTGTTGTTGCTGAGCGGAGTGTTGACCCCGGCGGAGGCGCTGGCGGGGTTGTCGAACGAAGGCATGGTGACGGTGGCGGTGTTGTATGTCGTGGTTTCCGGTTTGCAGGAAACCGGTGGTACGGCCTGGGTTTCGCAAGCGCTGCTGGGCCGGCCGCGTTCCGTGGCGCATGCCCAAATGCGTTTGATGGCGCCGGTTGCCGCTTTGAGCGCTTTTCTCAACAACACGCCGGTTGTGGCGATGTTCATTCCGGCGGTGCAGGACTGGTCCAAGCGGCATGGCATCGCCGCGTCCAAGCTGATGCTGCCATTGAGTTATGCGGCCATCGCCGGCGGAACCTGCACCTTGATCGGCACCAGTACCAATCTGGTGGTGAATGGCATGCTGACCAAGCAGGGCGATCAGCCTGGCTTGAGCATGTTCGAAATTGCCTGGGTAGGGCTGCCAACCTTGTTGATGACCATCCTGTTCACGATGGTGTTGGGGCGGCGATTGTTGCCGGATCGGCGTTCAATCCTCAGCCAGCTTGAGGATGCGCGTAAGTACACGGTAGAAATGCTGGTCGAGCCGCATAGCCCGCTGGAGGGCAAAACAATCGAGGCGGCCGGCTTGCGCCAGTTGCCTGGCATGTATCTGGTGGAACTGGATCGAGATGGCCAGATGATGCCAGCGGTTTCGCCGCAGCAAATCCTGCGCGGCGGCGACCGGCTATTGTTTGCCGGGGTGGTCGATTCGGTGCTCGATCTACAGAAGATACGTGGCCTCACGCCAGCCACCGACCAGGTGTTCAAGTTGCAATCACCGCGCCATCAGCGTTGTCTGGTCGAGGCGGTGGTGTCGGAAAGTTTTCCGCTGCTGGGTAAAAGCATTCGCGAGGGACGTTTTCGCACCCTCTATCAGGCCGCAATCATCGCGGTGGCACGCAATGGCGAGCGTATCCAGCGCAAGATAGGCGACATCGTGCCGCGACCGGGCGATACCTTGCTGATGGAGACGCACCCGAGTTTTCTCGAACGCTATCGCAATACGCGCGATTTTCTGCTGGTCAGCCAACTCGACAATTCAACGCCGCCGCGCCATGAACGCGCCGGTACTGCGGTGGCGATCATGGTGGGCATGGTGGTGCTGGCGGCATCGGGATGGCTGAGCATGTTGCAGGCGGCGATGCTGGCGGCGGGTTTGATGCTGCTGGGCAGTTGCACTTCCGCTGGTGCGGCCCGCCGCGCGGTGGACTGGCAGGTGCTGCTGGTGATTGCCGCTGCATTCGGCATTGGTCTGGCGCTGGAAAAATCCGGTGCTGCCGGCATCATCGCCGGTGGCTTGGTCGGGCTTGCTGGCGACAACCCATGGGCGGCGCTGGCGCTGTTCTTTTTGGCAACTTCGCTGTTCACCAATCTGATCACCAACAACGCCGCTGCGGTGCTGATGTTTCCCATTGCGCTGGCCGCCGCCGCACGATTGGATGTGAGTGTGATGCCGTTCGCCATCGTCATCATGAAAGCCGCCTCGGCCAGCTTCGCCACCCCGATCGGTTATCAGACCAACTTGATGGTGATGGGGCCGGGAGGGTATGCATTCAGCGACTATTTGCGCATGGGCGTGCCGCTCACTTTTCTGACCGGCGTATTGACCGTGCTGATTGCGCCGCTGGTGTGGCCGTTCTGAGTTCCGCCGGCTTCCGGGCAAGATGAGATCGAACAGATGCAGCGTTCCTGACCCAGGCCAGTATTTTCCGACATCGAATATTCCTTGAAACAGCAGTTGACCCGACTGTAGGGGCGAATTTATACGCATAATCAACTGGATACCGGCCAGAACAATGCCGGAATGACGGCCCATTAATTCGCGCCATTGTAGGGTGTGCCGCCCGGACCCGGCAAACTGCCCAGCCACGTAGGGCGGATGAGCCGGCGTCTTTTTGCCGGCGTTATCCGCCGTATGCCGCACCTCTTCCGCCAACGCACGGCACATCCGGCGGAAGGCGCAATAAAGCCGCTTTTCCGCCCTACGCGGGCTGAAGCCGCTCCTACATGGGCGTTTCACGTTAAACCGGCGGCTTCGCCAATTCCATCAGCAACTTGGCGACTTAAAAACCGGACAGCACGCGATGGTCATAGCTGGCGCCCAGCACCGCGCGGCCGCTGCCTTTGGGGGCGGCGTGGGCGATCATCAGTGAGCAGTAAGGCGGCAGAATCGGGATATGGCGGCTGACGTTCCACCGCACCATGCTGGAGAAAGCGATGGTTGCACCGGTGATTTCATCGCGCGAAAGCTTGCGTTGAATTGCATGGCGTTGCACCTCGCCCAGCGCCTCAATAAACGGCTTGGACTCCAGCGATGCGGCATCGCCCACCACGGTCAGATAAACCTTGATTCCTCTGTTGACGGATAAAATCGTTACTCATCAGAGGTTTGCATGTGACCTGTAGGTGCGAATTTATTCGCACAGAACACATTGATTGTGCGAATAAATTCGCACCTACATGCATTGCAACAGCGCTTTCGCCTTGGCCGTAGGACGCGCATTGCCGCTACCGGCCGTTGTAGCCACAACCTCGATTTCCGGCACCGGTTCATCGGCCCACGCGTTCACTGACGCCTGAGCACCTGCACAGCTACCGCTAGAGCGTGGTCGCTGCTTCCGGGTACAGCTCGGGCAGCAGGAACTGCAGGGCATCGAGCGGTAATGCGAACTGGACTGGGGCCGTATGCCCCGCGCTGGTCACCAATCCGGTTGCCAATAGCCGGGACAGCACTTTCTGGGCTGTGCGCGGCGCCAGCCCAGTCATCTGCTGAAACTCACCCCGGGGCGTTGGCCCTGCCAGGAACAGGTGGTACAGGGGCACAATGGCCTCTTTCCGGATTTCCTTGTCCATCGCAGCGCGGTAGGTCACCAGCGCGGTAATGCG
>JAIFKV010000015.1 GCA_020049415.1 Betaproteobacteria bacterium | reverse complement strand
ACGCGTTCTGTCACCTGCTGGTGCGCGGCATAGGTACCGGCTTGTTGCAGGAGCTTGTCGACCAGGGTGGTTTTACCGTGGTCAACGTGAGCGATGATGGCGATATTGCGGAGGGCGCGGGCCATTAGAGGTGTCCGTTCAGAAAAACGCAGGATTCTAACATTGCCATGTTGTCAAAACTTGACAGCGCAAAAATTCGACCATCAAGCAATGCCTCAATTCGCTTTTTTTCGCAACACCTCCGGCCTCGGCTTTGGCCCCAGCAACTTGCCCAACTCCCCGTTGCACATCTCGCCAAGACGCTGGTAGGACTCGGGGCTGTCGATAACCGGATGGCGCAATTCGCCCAGCGATTGATAAACGTAATTGAAGCGCTGAAAAAAATGATTGCGCCCGCGCACCTGATCCACGCCTCCGCTGCGTTCAAGCACATCAGGCGAAAACACATCCTGGGTAATGAAGTTGATCTCGCTCGGCAAGATGCGCAAAACTTCCAGATCGTATTCCTGATGTTGCAACTCGTGCCCCAGCACCAACTTGTAAGCGCAGGAATCTTTCGGCAATTCCTTGGCGACATAGATCACTGGCGTGGTGGAGATGACCGTACTCAACGACAACCGCTTGTTCGGAGGTGAAACCTCCTCGAAAGCCAGTTCCGTCTTGATCCGACTCTGAAACAGCCCGACCCCCAAATCAGCCGCAAAGCCCCCTTTGGCTTGCGCGGCGGTGATTTCCTTGACGTTCTTGCTGTGGTCTATCGACAACACGCCGTGTTTGATGACCACTCGATTGGAAACCCGCCAGACCGCGTTGACGGGGCTGCAAACCAGCAAACCGGCGACCAGAGCGAAAATTGAAAAACGCATTCGGTTCAGCCTACGCTGGCGCACCCGGCGCCCGCCTGGCCAAACGACCGGCGATCACGGGAGTTTCAATAGACCGCCCGTCACAGCAGTCGAACTCGATCAGCATGATCATGCTTCGACTGGCTGCGGATCCATCTGCGGCTGCGGCGGATGCGTTGTCATTCGGCCGACGCGCAAACCAGCGCGGTAAATACGCAATTCACCCGGCTCGAACGCTGTCCAGCCAGATGCCAGATCCAGCGGCTCGGTAGCGATCAAGGTGGTCGCATTTATCGCGTCCGCTGATTCCAGATAATGCAGCCGGTCATGACCATAAGCGATCAGATGATCGCCATCAGACAGTAAAAAATTGAACTTGCCATGGCGAGCGATCAACTCGCTGATGCGCCCCAGCGCAACCAGCCAGTCAGCCGCCGCATTGGGCGCGTGATCAAAGCGAGAAACGTAGCTGAGCAGATAACAGAAGGCGAATTCAGAATCGGTTTCGCCATCGGGCAGGCAGACGCGCTCCTGGTTGGCCAACTCCAGCACCACCATCTCCGGCACCATGCCGTTGTGGGCGAAAGCCCAGCGCCGGCCACAACACCGATGCAGGAAGGGATGGGTATTGTTCAACGTATTGACCGGCGGGTACTTCGCTTTGCGCACATGCGCGACGACCAGTTCGGCGCGAAGTTGCCCCACCAGGCCATTGAAAAAAGCGCTCTGGCTGGCTGGCTCGGCTTCTTTTCTCAGTTGAAAAGCATCGTCCTGCCGCCAGGCGATACCCCAGCCATCCGGGTTATCCGCCGTCAGACCGCCACGCAGGCGAAATTCGCCGATGGGCGTTTCCGTCAAAGCAACGGGAGAACGACAGGAAAGGCCGAAAAGTTCACACATGGTTATCGCGGATTAGAAGTTGGATCAGCGTTGAGATAAATATCGATTCAACGCGGCAAGAGCGCCAGCCGGCATCAAAATTGCCAATGTTAGGGCATGACGAACTTCAATCACTGAAAAACCCCCGGTTCAGCGCGTTGCAGAGCGCGACGCGCTGCGAATAAACCGCATTACAACTATCGTGCCGACCGGGCCGTACGCTCAGCCAACCAACCAGTCGATTAACTCCAGCGGCCAGCGCAACGCCGCAGCCACCAGCAAGGCGACACTGATCGACAACAGCACCGAGTAAAGCGCTTCGCGTCGGCCGAGCAACTTCAGCATCATCGCGAAAGTAGACACACAGGGAACATAAAAAGTCAGAAACACCAGGAAGGTGACGATCTGTGTGGTATCCATCACCCCCGCCAGCTCCTGCGTGCCAAGCGCTTGAAAAACCATCAGCAACGACAGCTCCTTGCGCAGGATGCCAAACAGAATCGGCACCCCGAGCGCCACCGGCAGCCCCAGCCACCAGACGGTGATCGGCGTCAGCGCCAGATTGATCCAGGCATCGGCGCCATAGTGGCCGAGCAACGCCAACACGACGCTGCCAGCCACCAGCAGCGGCAGCACTATGGTGACGATGTCGCGGCTGCGCTCCCAGGTATTGGCCAGCACGACATGCAATGTAGGCACGGCATAGGGCGGAATCTGCTGGATCATTCCCGGGGTGGTTTCCGGATAGCGACGCTTGAGCAGCTTGCCAACCAGGCTGACCACTATCGGCGTCAGCATGAACAAGGCGAAGACGCCAAAACCGCCGAGGTATTTGCCCCCCAGCGCCAGCAGAATCGCCGAGCGCGCCGAACAGGGCAGAAAAGTGATCAGCAATGAGGCCACGGTACGGTCGCGGCCATGCGTGACGGCGGCGGTCGCGGCCAGCGCCGGCACGTTGCAGCCCAGTCCCATCAGGAACGGCAAGGCGACGCCACCATGCAAACCCAATCGATGGAAGCCACGATCCACCACGAAGGCGACGCGGTGCATGATGCCGGACTCTTCCAGCAACACCAGCAACACCACCAACGGAATCATGTACGGTATGACGATGCCGGCAAGGCCGATGAAGCCATCCAGAATGGCGCGTCCAAGCACCCCGGTCAGATCGGTCGGCTGCCACGGCTCGGCCCAGGCAATCAGCCGCGCGACGGTGAGGCTGTCGAGAAACGCGCTGACCTCGAAGACGAAAAACAGGACCAGCGCAAACACCACCAGGCTACCGACAAAGCCCCAGCGCGGATGCAGAAAAAGATCGTCGGCAAGAATTTGCCAGCGCGGTTGTTGGCCTGCTTGGCCCGGGCGGATCACCGTCTCGTAACACAGTGCGGCGCGATGATGCCGGTCGGCATGTATTTCATCCGCCAGCGGGCGCGGCAACGCAGCGCTGGCGGCAGCGCGCGCAGCCAGCAAGGTGGCATAGTGGTCGGGGAAATGTGCCGCCAACTCCTGCGCGAAGTAATCATCGTTTTCCGCGAGTTGCAGGGTTAACAGAGATTCCGGCGAGGCAAACGCGGCAACCACCTCCGGCTGCCGGGCGATCTCCGCAATCGCCTGCAATTGCAGCGAAATGTGCGCGCTGGGCAAACATTCCGGATTCGGCGAGCACGCCGCATCTGCCCCGCGCGCCGCGCGCACCGCGGTGGAAAAAAGATCGGCCAGGCCGATGCCCATATGCGCCACGGTAGGCACCACGGGTGCGCCCAGCTTGGCCGATAACGCGCGCACATTGATGAATAGCCGCTTGGCGCGCGCCTCATCCATCCGGTTGAGGGCGAATACCATCGGCTTGCCCAATTGCATCAATTCCAGGGCGAGTTCGAGATCTCGCTCAAGCGCGGTGGCATCCAGCACCATCAGCAGCAGATCGGGGGCGGAGAACGCACTGACCGGCTGATGCGCTTCGTGATGCGCGATAGCCGGCCAGCGATCACCCCACAACAGATACTTCAAGACGACCTGCGCGTCACCATCCAGATGATGAAAACTGTCGATAGCCGGCAACGCGACCAGGGAAATCTGATCCATCCCCACCTCGACCAGACACTCTTCATACGCCGGCCCGATTCCAGCCAGACGCTCATGCTGCGACGAAGTACTGGAGGCGGCGCGAAAAATACTGCTTTTACCACTGCCGACACGCCCCACAATGGCCACGCGCGGACGTCGCGCACCACGCAGAACAGGGCCACGAAGGGGAAAAGTATGCGCGGGCAAGGTCATATATCAACTTTATCTTATATGAGAACGTTTCTCGTTTATAAGCATTGAGCGCCACGCTGTCAATTGAAAGCCTTTGCCACCGCCTTCCACGCTGCTACCACCCCCCCTTCATTTCCACGCTTCCAAGCATTTCTCCAACGCATCCTCTCGCACCGGCAAGATTAATGCGGCATCAATCCGAAAGCGTTCACGCAAACGTTCCAGCGCATGTTCATGCGCCGATTCATAAAGCACCATCACCTTTACATCCTTGTGCGACTGCGCAGTCGCGAGCAGCGATTCGAGATTGCTGACCCGATCACGAAAATCGGGCTGGAAGTAGAAATCGGCAACGATGACGGCCGGCTTTTCTTTACGCATCAGGCTGATCGCCTTGCGCACAGCGAACTCTGTCAGCACCCGATAGCCCATCCGCTCATAAATCGGACGCAGATTCGGATAACCCAGCAGTTCGATCACCGAAAGCAGGGTGGGAGGATTTGCGGATTCAGGGTGAGCGGTCATGAGATAAAGGCTGGCAAAAGCTGATTGAGCGTTGAGGGACTGAAATAAAAAAAGGGGCTAATCGCCCCTTTTTCACATTTCCAAAAACAGCAAACGAAGAAGAGGCTTACATTTCCTCGCCATGCTTGGCCAGATATTCGGCCACGCCCGCAGTGGAAGGCTTCATGCCTTCATCGCCATTCTTCCAGCCGGCCGGGCAGACTTCGCCGTGTTCTTCGACAAACTGTAGTGCATCGACCATGCGGATCATCTCGTCGATGTTGCGGCCCAATGGCAGGTCGTTGACCACTTGATGGCGAACAATGCCGGCGGTATCGATCAGGAAGGAACCCCGGTAAGCGACGCCGCCTTCGGCTTCGACATCGTAGGCCTTGCAGATCTCATGCTTGATATCGGCCACCAGCGGATAACGCACCTGACCGATGCCGCCGTTGTTGATCGCCGTGTTCTTCCACGCCAAGTGGGAGAAATGCGAGTCGATGGAGACGCCGATGACTTCAACATTCCGCTTCTGAAACTCGGCAAGGCGATGGTCGAACGCCAGTAATTCGGACGGGCAAACAAAAGTGAAGTCGAGCGGATAGAAAAAGATCACGGCGTACTTGCCCTTGGTGTAAGCGGACAAGGTGAAATTTTCGTTGAAATCGTTGTCGCCCATGACGGCGACCGCGGTGAAATCAGGTGCTTTCTTGCCAACCAGAACAGCCATGGTGTTTACCTTTCAATTAAGACGGGATGAAAAAACAAAAAATCAGCTCTACGCCGCTGGCAGCTACTTTCCAGCAGCCTTCAACGCCAACATCTCGACAGCCTGCTCCAACGTGACCGAATCCGGGTTCATCTCCTTCGGCAAGGTGGCATTGAGTTTGCCGTGCTGCACATACGGGCCATAACGACCGGACTTGAGCGCCACCGGCTTGCCGTCGGCGGGGTGGGCGCCAAGTGGCTTGCCAGGGTCTGCCGGCGCGCGCTTGCTGGCGCCTTCGCCGCGTGGTTCGAATTCAAAGCTGACCTTGCCGGCTTTGTCGCGCACCAGGAAGGCGGAAAATTTGCGCTTGGTACGGGCAGAGACAAAGCCATTCAACAGATCGGTCTTGCCTTCGGCCAGCAACTTCTGCATCTGCGCGCGTTCCACCGGTTGTTGCAGAATCAGCTTGCCGCTGCGGAAATCGCATTTCTTGTCCGGTCCGACGCTGTGTTCGCAGACATAGGAATTGCCGTGTTCATAAACCGCCGCGCCGCACTTGGGACAGGCGCCCAGACTTTCCTGAGCGGAGAAATCGACCGCCTCAGCTTCCTCGCCTTCGCGCGGCTGGCCGAAATCGAATTCAGGCGATTTATCGTCGTTGAGACGAATCTCGGCATCGAACGGACGGCCCATCTTGTTTCTGAAGCCAGTCAACGGGCCGATCTTGCCGATGCTCAGCAAAGCCTCCATTTCCGCCACTTCAAACTGGCGACCGGCAACAATCTTCCAGGCGCTCCAATCGCACGACTGGCAGGCAAATTTCTTGTAGTTTTCCTTGACCACGCCGCCGCATTTGGGGCAAGGCGTTTGCAGGGTGACGAAATCGCCCGGCACGGTGTCGGATTCATAGCGTTTGGCGCGCTCGACGATGTCCTGCGTCAACGCGGCAATGTGGCCCATGAACTCTTCGCGCGACAACTTGCCGCGCTCCATTTGCGCCAGTTTGTACTCCCAGCCGCCGGTGAGCTCGGGCGAGGTGAGTTCTTTCACCCCCAGACCACGCAGCAAGGTAATCAGCGAAAACGCCTTGGCGGTCGGAATCAGATCGCGGCCTTCGCGATGCATGTAGACCTCGGAAATCAGGTTTTCAATGATCTGCGCCCGCGTCGCCGGGGTGCCAAGACCCCGCCCGGCCATCGCCGCGCGCAATTCCTCGTCCTCGATCATCTTGCCGGCGCCCTCCATCGCGCTCAGCAGCGTTGCTTCGTTGAAGCGCGCCGGCGGCCGGGTTAAGGCCGCCTTGATGTCGACCGATTTGGTTTTCAGGATTTCGCCGGGCACGATGGGAACCAGTGAAGGACCACCGCCCTCCTCGTCCTCGATCGCGGCTTCCTTGCCATAGACCGCCAACCAACCGGGGTTGACCAACACTTTGCCTTCGGTTTTGAACGCATGTTCAGCGATGCGGGTGATCCGCGTGGTCACCGAGTATTCGGCCGCCGGATAGAACACCGCCAGAAAACGCCGCGTCACCAGGTCATAAAGCTTTTGCTCGATTTCATTCAACGACTTGGGTGAAGTACCGGTCGGAATAATGGCGAAGTGATCGGAAATCTTGGCGTTGTTGAAAATGCGCTTGTTCGGCGTAACCCAATTCTTTGCCAGAATGGTGCTGGCCAGCGGCGCATAAATCTCGGGCAGATTGCCGAGCACTTCCTTTACCGTGGGCAAGTAATCTTCCGGCAGCGCCCGCGCGTCGGTCCGCGGATAAGTCAGGACTTTATGTTTCTCGTAGAGCGCTTGCGCCAGACTCAAGGTGACCTTGGCGGAGAAGCCGAATCGACCGTTGGCTTCACGTTGCAAACTGGTCAGGTCATACAGCAACGGCGACAACTGGCTGGTCGGTTTGGTTTCTTCCGTTGCTTTCGCCGGCTTGCCCAGACACGCATCGCGGATGGCTTCGGCGCGCGGCTGTTGCCACAAGCGATAGGCGGTCGCGTGCTCGTCGTCTTCGATCTTCTTGAATTTCTCGTCGAACCAGCGGCCGGTGTATTCGCCTTTCTCGCCAGCAAAGCGTGCTTCCAGTTCCCAGTAAGCGCGGGGTTTGAAAGCGCGAATCTTTTCTTCCCGCTCCACCACAATGGCCAGGGTTGGCGTCTGCACGCGGCCAACGGTGGTGAGGTGAAAGCCGCCGGTCTTGGAATTGAACGCCGTCATGGCGCGGGTGCCGTTGATGCCGATCAGCCAATCGCTTTCGGCCCGGCTGATCGCGGCGGCGCGCAGGCCGGCCATTTCTTCGGCGGCGCGCAGACTGGAGAAGCCGTCGCGAATAGCGCCCTGCGTCATCGATTGCAACCACAACCGACGCACCGGCTTCTTGGTGCCGCTGTGCTGGGCGATGTAATTGAAGATCAACTCGCCTTCGCGGCCCGCGTCACACGCATTGATCAGACCCTCGACATCTTTGCGTTTGATCAAGCGGGTCAGCATCTTCAGGCGGTCTTCGGTCTTTTCGACCGGTTTCAGCGCGAAATGCGGCGGGATGACCGGCAAATGAGTGAACGACCATTTGCCGCGCTTGACCTCGTATTCCTCCGGCAAGGTCAGCTCCAGCAGGTGGCCGACGGCGGAAGACAAAACGTAATGTTCGGACTCGAAAAAGTCTTTTTCTTTGACGAATTTTTCGCTGGCCAGAGCCCGAGCAATATCCTGGGCGACCGAGGGCTTCTCGGCAATGATGAGTTGTTTGGACACAGGGGGAGTCAGTGAAAAGTGGGTTGCCAGCCGCTGGCCAAACTATCTTCTTGCTCGCCGTCTTCGTCGAAGCCGTCGCCGCCGCGAACCAGATCTTCCAGCCAGAGCACATCACCGGCGCCCTTCAACTTCCATAGCGCGAGCAACGCGATCCACTTGATGCGGTCGGCGGTCACTTCCGCGTCGGGCAAGGCCAGGGCGCGCTCGATGACCCATTCACGCGCATGCATCGGCAACAAACCGGAACCTTCCAGGAAGGTCAGGAACCCCCGCCCTTCGGTGGCCAGGCGACCCAATTCAAAGGCGCTGTAAATACGGACGGAAGGTTGTTTTTCGTCACTTTCGTCGGGCGCCAGATCGTCCAGCGCGGCGAGCCAGTCAAGCGCTTCGTCAATCGCCTCATCTTCGAAACCGGCGGCGGAAAGCTTGCGCGAAAGGTGCGCCTGGTCCGGGAAATGTTCGGACAAGAGATAGGTGTCGTAGAGATAAAGAAGTATGTCGAACATTTTCAAAACAGTCGTTGATAAAGGCCACCAGGCAGTTTGGCGACGGAGCCATCCATTTCGGCCGCGAGAAGCTTGACCGAGACATCCTCCACCGTCAAGCCAAGGCGGGAAGCCAGTTGGTCGAGAATCAGCGGGCCGCCGGCAAGCGTTGCCAGCAAAATATCGTCAACCTTGTCTGGCGCGGAGACCGACACGCCAACGGGCAATGCGGCGGGCAAGATACGCCCCAGCTCCTCCAGCACATCGGCGGCGGATTCAACCAGCTTCGCGCCCTGCTTGATCAAGCGGTGACAGCCCTTGGCGAGGGAAGAGTGAATAGAACCCGGCAGCGCAAAGACTTCGCGGCCCTGCTCTGAAGCCAGGCGCGCGGTAATCAGCGAACCGCTTTCCAGCGCCGCCTCAATGACCAGTACGCCCAGACTCAAGCCGCTGATGATGCGATTACGGCGCGGAAAGTGACCGCTCTTCGGCGGCGTGCCGACCGGAAACTCGGAAATGATGGCGCCTTCCGCCGCAAGCCGATGCGCCAACACCTTGTTGCGCGCCGGATAGACCCGGTCCAGCCCGGTGCCGACCACCGCGACGCTGCTCGCCAATCCGGCCAGGCCGCCGGCATGCGCCGCCGCGTCGATTCCCAGCGCCAGGCCGCTGACAATAGTCAACCCCGCTTCCGACAAAACATGGGCAAATGCTTCGGCATCGCGCAAGCCTTGCGGCGTGGCATAGCGGCTGCCGACGATAGCGAGCATGGGGCGAGACAGCCAGGCGGGATCGCCTTTGACATAGAGCCATGCCGGTGGCGCGGCCAAGTCGCGCAACGCCGCCGGATATGCGCCATCCAGGCAGGTAATCAGATGGTTATCCGGCTGCGCCAACCAAGCCAGGCCGTCTTTCAGCGCGGCGGCATCAGCGCCTTGTTCGATGGCCCGCGCCAAGGACGGGCCCACCACGAGTTCCAGTTGCGCGCGTTTAGCGGCAAGAATGGCGTCCGGCGTATCGAAGGCATGCAGCAAACGCTGCGCGGCATCCGGCCCAAGACCGGGAATCGCCTCCAGCGTCAACCAAGCCTGGGCATCGGGGTGAAGTGGCAATTTATGCGCGCGCTCAGGGATTGCGGGCGACGTCGCCGACGGTCACCGGCTCGACACCCTTCATCACCAACGCGTAAGACACCTTGTTGAAAACACGATACACAAAAGCCAGTCCGTTACGCGTTTCCGGCAGTTCGGTTCGGTCGTTTTCATTTTTTTTGCAATCTTCGGCGTAGCCACGCCCGCCACCCGCCAGGAAAGCGATCTTTTCGGCGCGGATGCATTTCGGATCAGCAACCGAACGGCCGGCACGGAACAGCGCCAGTACATGCCCTTCTTCGATACCGTCGCGCAGACCTTTATCCAACACCAGCGTCATCCAGGTGCCGGCATACACCGGGCCGCCCAAGGCGGCAACCACCTTGGCATGCACCTGCACCTCCGGCGCGTGCGGCATGTATTGGGGCAACTCGGCTTTCCAGGCCGGCACCAGACGATCGCGTTCCAGCACCTCCTGCTCGGTGCGCAAAATGCGCACCACTTGCGGATCGCCCGGCGTCTCGGTGTGCGCATTGCCGACATGAATCATTTCGTAAGCCAATATTTCTTTCGGGTCGTCCGGATTCTTCAACGCCTGCCCAAGCCGTACCACGCGCCAATCGACGATATCCGCATCCGCCTTGCTGGCGTAGACGCGATCACCCGGGCCGAACATCACGCGCGCATCGCTGGACCCCAGAATGATCGGTGCATTCTCCAGATCGGTCGGATCGCCGACGCCGCCCTTGCTCAGCAACGGCATGATCGCGCTGACCGGAATGGCGGGAATACCGGCTTCCTTGATGATGATCGGTTCGCCACGAATGGAAGGCGACAGCTTGACGGTTTCAGCAAACTGGCGACTTTCCAGCGACAAACGCGGCTTGCCGCCTTCCATCGTCAACAGCACCACATCGCCAGGATAAATCAGATGCGGGTTCTTGATCTGTTCCTTGTTGAATTGCCAGACCTCGGGCCACTTCCAAGGGTCTTTCAGGAAGGTTTCGGAGATGTCCCAGAGCGTGTCGCCCTTGACCACGACATGACGCTCCGGTGCGTTTTTCTGCAAAAGAACTTCATCGGCCCTGAGCGAAGCGCTCAGTCCAACACTCAAACCCAAAGCAGCGATCAACAAGAGTGTGCGCATATTCCTGCCCTTCATGGTTGGCGGCGAGCCGAAAATTTCAGGCCCGTTATAATTCAATTGCGAAAAGCTTAAACCACTTTTCTGGAATTTGACGCTGTTCAGCCCCATATTTACATTCCATTTATAGATCTCGCATTCTGCAAAGATATTCATCATGGCCCTGCTGAAAATTCTGCATTACCCGGACCCTCGCCTGCATACCGTCGCAAAACCAGTAGAGGCGGTTACCGACAAAATCCGTCAACTCGCTTCCGACATGGCAGAAACCATGTATGCCGCCCCCGGCATCGGACTCGCCGCGACGCAGGTGGATCGTCACATCCGCATGCTGGTGGCAGACATCAGCGAAGAAAAAAACAACCTCCTCGCCTTGATCAATCCGCGTATTTTGATGAAAGAAGGCGAAATTGTGCATGAGGAAGGCTGCCTCTCGGTGCCCGGCATCTATGACAAAGTCACCCGCGCCGAGCATATTCGCGTGCAAGCGACCAATCTCGCTGGCGAAACCTTCGATCTTGAAGCCAACGGTCTGCTCGCGGTCTGTATTCAGCATGAAATCGATCACCTCAATGGCAAAGTATTTGTCGAATACCTTTCCCGCCTCAAGCAAAGCCGCATCAAAAACAAGCTGACCAAGCAATCCCGGGAAGCGATGTAATGCGCTTGATCTTCGCCGGCACGCCCGAGTTCGCCGCGCTTGCACTGCAAGCGCTGATTGATGCTGGCCACCCCATCCCGCTGGTGTTGACCCAACCCGACCGCCCGGCCGGACGCGGCATGAAGCTGAAAATGAGCCCGGTGAAAGAAATCGCTTTAGCACACGCTCTCAGTGTCGCGCAGCCGGAAAGCCTGAAAACCGAAGCCGCCCGCCAAGCCATCCTGGAAGCAAAAGCCGATGTCATGATCGTCGCCGCCTATGGCCTGATCCTGCCGCAAAGCGTGCTCGACATGCCGCGTCTCGGCTGCGTCAACATCCACGCGTCTTTATTGCCGCGCTGGCGCGGCGCCGCGCCCATCCACCGTGCCATTGAAGCCGGCGATATTCAAACCGGCATCACGCTGATGCAAATGAACAAAGGGCTCGATACCGGCGCGATACTCAGCCGCGCCGGGCTAACGATTCTGCCGAGCGACACCACCGGCAGTTTGCACGACCGTCTGGCCGAACTTGGCGCGCGTGAAATCGTGCGCCTGCTGCCAGAACTCGAAGCCGGCTTGACCGAAGCCACCCCACAAGACGACGCGCAGGCCAATTACGCCGCCAAAATCAGCAAGGAAGAAGCGCGGCTGGATTGGACTCAATCAGCGGCGGAACTGGACCGCAAGATTCGCGCCTTTAACCCCTTTCCCGGCGCTTTCGGACTGTTGGAAGGCGCGCCGTTGAAAATCTGGCAGGCCCGGCCCGTAGCCGGCAACGGCACGCCGGGCAGCATCCTCGCAATCACGCATGGCGAATTGCATATCGCCTGCGGCGACGGCG
>JAIFKV010000002.1 GCA_020049415.1 Betaproteobacteria bacterium | reverse complement strand
CGAACAGGACCGTGAAACGCCCCAGCGCCAATGATAGTAGGCATCTCGCCCGCGAAAGTAGGTCATCGCCAGACTCCCTTTAAAACGCCCCGCAACGCGGGGCGTTTGCTTTGGTACTTTAAAAACGCGACAAATCCTTGATTTGCCTACAGTTTCCAATATTAATTCGAAGCCGGTGTTACCTCATTTACAGTAGCTGCGAGACTGCCTGATTTCAGCACAACCTTGATTCGGCTTCCGCTATGAAGGTGGTGCGTGCTTCTGATTACTTTATTCGACTCATCCAACGTAATGCTGTAGCCCCTCGATAAAACGTTTTCCGGGTTCAATTGTTTTAGGGCATCTGCGCATCTTCCCAACATTGCGTTGCGACTTGCAAAATGCTGAGTCAAGGCTGTTATTAGTGCTTGGGTTGATTGGTTCAATAGGTACTTGCGGGCTTCCAAATTAGGACGCATGGCGTCCAGACGAGTGATGGCATTGATCAGTGTCTGTTTGTTCAGTGCAATTTTTCCAGAGGCATCCAGAAAAAGTCGGCGTTTAATTTGTCCGATGTTTTTAAGTGAGTTAGTCACAACGGCGCCTGGATGAATGACTCGCCTCACTAAAGAATCAAGTTGTTGCATGCGTTGATTCACCCGCCTGATGAATGATTGGTTGAATTGGGTCGCAAGGGTCAGTACTTGTCTTCTCTTGTCTGATTGATCAGGAACCGCCATTTGAGCCGCTGCTGTGGGTGTGGCTGCTCTGCAGTCGGCGACAAAGTCGGCTATGGTGAAGTCTGTTTCATGACCAATTCCGGTGATGATGGGGATAGGGGATGAAAATATTGTTCGAGCGAGTTGTTCGTTGTTGAAGGCACGCAAATCCTCCAGGCTGCCACCGCCCCTTACCAGTAAAAGCACGTCACATTCCTGTCTGCTGATCGCGGTTTGAATACTTTGGCAGATCATTGCAGGTGCCCCATCGCCTTGTACTGCCGTTGGATAGATCACAATTGGGCAACTTGGCCAACGTAATTCCAATGTCCTCAGCACATCTTGCAGCGCAGCAGCTTGTTGTGAAGTCACGATGCCGATGCGTTTGGGGTAATGATGTAATGCCAGTTTGAATTCCTGCTTGAACAGGCCTTCAGCTTCCAGCTTTACTTTTAGCTTCATGAACTCTTCAAACAACGTGCCTTGTCCATCTCGGCGCATTGCTTCTACAAGCAGTTGATAATCTCCGCGCGGTTCATACAGTGTTGCTTGAGCGCGTACTTCAACTCGATTACCTTCCGCTGGTATCCAATCAATGAATTGGTTTCTATTACGAAAAAAAGCACATTTGACCGCAGCCTGGTCATCTTTAAGCGTGAAGTACCAATGTCCCGAGCTTGCTCGTGTCAAATTGGAAATTTCGCCATTTACCCAGCAGGAGGGCAGAGATTTTTCAATCGCCATGCGAGCGAGGCGATTCAACTGACTAACGCTGATTACAGAGTCTGCGGAGGGCATGTGTAATGATCTGGGCTGAAGCAGAGAGCGGGAGAGTCTACCTGCTGATTGGTTTGCTGTAGCTGAGCAAGGATTTTTCTTGTAATCAAATAGTGGTATGTTTCTTCTTTTTCCGCACGGCGGCTTTTGCCGCCGTTGTGTTTTTTTCAAGCGGTTGGAACCTGTATGACTGAATTCTTGATGCAAACGTATGCTCGTCAACCCATTGCTTTCGAACGTGGCGAGGGGGCTTGGTTATTCGATGTGAATGGTGAGAAATATCTCGATGCATTGGCGGGCATTGCCGTCAATGGGTTGGGGCATGGTCATCCCAGGCTTGCTAAAGCGCTGTGCGAACAGGCTGGCAGGCTGATTCATACTTCAAATCTTTATCGTATTCCGTTGCAAGAAGCGTTGGCTGAACGTTTATGCCAATTGTCCGGCCTTTCGCGCGCATTTTTCTGCAACTCGGGTGCCGAGGCGAACGAGGCTGCTATCAAACTCGCTCGGTTGCATGGACACCACCAAGGCGTCGACAACCCGGCAATCGTGGTGATGGAAAAGAGTTTTCATGGCCGAACCATGGCAACGCTTTCCGCTACCGGTAATCGTAAAGTGCAAGCCGGATTTGAACCCCTGGTATCAGGATTCGTTCGGGTTCCTTTTGGCTCAGCCGATGCGGTTGCGGCGTTGGCTTCGCACCACAAGAATATTGTTGCTGTCCTGGTCGAGCCTTATCAAGGTGAGGGTGGGGTGCAGATTCCTCAGTTGGATTATCTGGTTCAGTTGCGCCGTATTTGCGATGAGCAAGGCTGGTTGCTGATGCTGGATGAAGTCCAGACGGGCGTTGGGCGGACTGGCAAGTGGTTTGCATTTCAGCATACCGGCATGATGCCCGACGTGATGACCCTGGCTAAAGGGCTCGGTTCGGGCGTACCTATTGGTGCATGCCTGGCGCGGGGCGTAGCGGCTGAAACCTTTACGCCCGGCAAGCACGGCTCCACTTTTGGGGGTGGACCATTCGCCTGCACCGCTGCATTGACGACCCTCGAAGTCATGGAAAGCGAGGGTTTGCTCGCGCATGCGGATCAATTGGGTGCATTCATTCGTGCCGATCTTGCCGAGCGTTTGCGGGGGAATCCTGGAATTGTCGAGATTCGAGGCCAAGGGCTGATGATTGGCATTGAGCTTGATCGCCCCTGCGCGGATTTGGTCAAGATCGCATTGGCTGAGAAATTGTTGATCAATGTCACCAACGATAATGTGGTGCGTTTGCTGCCGCCGTTGGTGATGAAGCAGGAAGAGGCCGAACTGTTGACCGAAACATTAGCTCGTCTGATTAGCGCGTTCCTGGGCTGAAAATCATGCTTCAAACTCCCAAGCATTTCCTCCAATTCAAAGATCTGTCGCGCGCGGAGTTGGAGCTGATTTTTAAACGCACTCAGGTCATCAAAGACCGATTCAAGCGATATCAGCCTTATCACCCGTTGGCGGATCGCACCTTGGCGATGATCTTTGAGAAGAACTCGACGCGGACGCGCCTTTCTTTTGAAGCCGGCATGCATCAGTTGGGTGGCACTGCAATTTATCTGAATACACGTGATACCCAGTTGGGGCGTGGCGAGCCGGTCGAAGATGCGGCGGAAGTCATTTCGCGCATGGTTGATGTCGTCATGATTCGCACTTTCGAGCAAGACATCATCGAGCGTTTTGCCGCCCATTCACGCGTACCGGTGATTAACGGGCTGACCAACGAATACCATCCCTGTCAAATATTGGCCGACATTTACACTTTTATTGAACGCTGTGGGCCGATTCAGGGCAAGACCGTGGCCTGGGTGGGTGACTCCAACAATATGTGCAATACCTGGCTGCAGGCGGCCGAGGTGCTGGATTTCAACGTGCATGTATCGACCCCGCCAGGTTACGAGGTTGAACCTGAACGCGCCGGTCTGTTCACAACATCGTATTACGAAGAGTTCACAGATCCTATGGATGCGTGTCGGGACGCGGACTTGGTGACAACAGACGTGTGGACCAGTATGGGTTTTGAAGCCGAGAACGCCGAGCGGATGCAAGCATTCGCGGATTGGCAGGTCGATGCCGAAATGATGTCAGTCGCCCATAAAGCTGCCTTGTTCATGCACTGCCTGCCGGCGCATCGGGGTGAAGAGGTCGCTGCTGAAGTGATCGATGGAGCGCATTCTGTTGTTTGGGACGAGGCGGAAAATCGCTTGCACACGCAAAAAGCCTTACTCGAATATCTGCTTCGCGGCCAGATAGAAGATTGAAACAACAAAAGAGCCGGACAAACATGAACATTGCTTATTTCAAAGATACCGACTCGCTTTACCTCGAACTGTCGCCGGAAGATGCTGCGCATGCATGGGAAGCGCAAGAAGGCATCGTGATCAATCTGAGTGCCGACGGACGCGTAATCGGCATAGAAATCGAACATGCCAGCCAAAAGGCGGACCTTTCGCTTTTACGTGTGGGCGACTTTCCCGGTGAAGTGCATGCCGTCGAAGGCGCCGCGCATTGAAATTATTAACGCCGCGGGCATTTAACCCGTTGCGCTCTTTTTGCCAGGAAAATCATGAGTGAAATCAAAAAAGTTGTACTTGCCTACTCCGGCGGACTGGATACCTCTGTCATTCTGAAATGGTTGCAGGATACCTATCAATGCGATGTGGTGACCTTCACTGCGGACCTTGGTCAGAACGAAGAGTTGGAACCGGCGCGCGCCAAGGCGCTTCAATTCGGCATCAAACCCGAGCAGATTTTCATCGAAGACTTGCGCGAGGAATTCGTCCGCGATTATGTTTTTCCGATGTTCCGTGCCAATACGGTTTATGAAGGTGAATACCTGCTCGGCACCTCCATCGCCCGGCCGTTGATCGCCAAGCGGTTGATCGAAATCGTCAACGCAACTGGCGCTGATGCCATCTGTCATGGCGCAACCGGCAAAGGCAATGACCAAGTCCGTTTTGAACTCGGCGCTTACGCCTTGAAGCCCGACATCAAGGTGATCGCACCTTGGCGCGAGTGGGATTTGCTGAGCCGTGAAAAATTGATCAATTATGCCGAAACGCATGGCATCCCCATCGACATGAAACACAAGGCCGGTGGCAGCCCGTATTCGATGGACGCCAATTTGCTGCATATCAGCTACGAAGGCCGCCATCTGGAAGACCCGAATGCGGAAGCTGAAGAAGACATGTGGCGCTGGAGCGTTTCACCGGAAAATGCCCCTGATCAGGCTGAATACATCACGCTGGATTATGTGTGTGGCGATGTCGTGGCAATCAATGGCGAGTCAATGAAAGCGCATGAAGTCCTGGCCAAATTGAACGAACTCGGCGGCAAACATGGCATTGGTCGTCTTGATCTGGTCGAGAACCGCTATGTCGGCATGAAATCGCGTGGTTGCTATGAAACACCTGGCGGCACCATCCTGCTGAAAGGCCACCGCGCCATCGAATCGATTACGCTCGACCGGGAAGTCGCTCACCTGAAAGATGATTTGATGCCGCGTTACGCCAGCCTGATTTATAACGGCTACTGGTGGGCGCCGGAGCGGAAAGCGCTGCAAGTGTTGATCGATCACACACAAGAACACGTCAATGGTTTTGTTCGCCTCAAGCTCTACAAAGGCAACGTTATCGTCGTCGGGCGCGATTCAAAGAACGATTCCTTATTTGACTCCACCATTGCCACCTTCGAAGACGACGCCGGCGCTTATGATCAGAAGGATGCAGGTGGCTTCATCAAACTGAATGCACTGCGCATGCGTATTGCTGCAAAACTCGACGCCAGGAGAAAGTGAACATGGTCCAATTCGACAACGTTGCGGTAATCAAAAAAGCCAATGTCTACTTCGACGGCAAGTGCGTATCGCACAGCGTGCAATTTGCCGATGGAAGCAAGAAATCCATCGGCGTCATCATGCCCGCTATGCTCACTTTCAACACCGGTGCGCCTGAAATCATGGAAACCGTAGCCGGCGCTTGCCGTTATCGTCTCAAGGGCGAGGATTGGAAAGTGTGTGAAGCCGGTGCGTCATTCAGCATTCCGGCCAACTCATCCTTCGATATCGAAGTGACCGACGAGCCGTATCACTACGTTTGTCATTTCGGCTGATACCCGACGCTGAATCACGCCGAAAAGTCAGCTCGATTTTTTCGAATCCAGCAAAGCCTTCAGGTCTGCAAATGGGCTGAAGGTGGAGGTAGGGGCTGATTTTTCCGTAACGGTACGTCCCTCCATGTCCTTCAACTTGGCATGCTCGTTCTCGTGGCAGTAGGTGCAGAGCAATTCCCAGTTGCTGCCATCCGGCGGGTTGTCATGATGGTTGTTGTTCTTGTGGTGAACTTCCAGCAGTTGCAGATTGCTGTGTGTGAAAGTTCGCGCGCAGCGTCCGCATACCCACGGAAATAATTTCAATGCTTGCGCGCGATAACCTTCTTCACGCTTTTCAGCATTGCGTCGCGCCTCAAGCACGACTCGGTCCAGACGCTCGTTGGTTTGTGCCATAACTGCTCGCTCATATTTGCAGGGATGAATGCCGCTAACCGGTGTTTGGTTGGCAACTAAATATTACCCAAGATTGGCCCGTAGTTGCGTATCCACGCAATGGGAGAACGCCGGGCCGAATTGATGTCCTATGCTGAAAAAGAGAAGTCATTGCCCAGCAGTTCCAGTCGATTGAGCAATTCGCCGGTGCGCTTTTCTTCCGGTTTCAACTTGCGCGCCATCTCGATGCAATTACGCGCTTCCTCGTTGAGCTTGGCTTCACGTCCATGCCGTTCCATCCAGGCGATCAACAGATAGGCGTGATTGAGTAAAAGTCGGGTGTTGTTGGGCATTTTCGCGCGGGCCTCGCGGGTCAGTTTGATCGCCTCTTCCAATTTGCCTTCGCGCGAGAGTTTGACGCCACGATTCATGATATCCGTAGCGGCGCGGGCCGCACCCTGCACGACTTCGCGGCCTTCGTCTTCCAGTCCGGCCTCAGTGAAGATGGCCTGGGCGCGTTGCAGATATTCCGGATGCTCATGGTTGTTGCCGATGACGCTGCTCATCAAGGCCCCAGCGGTTTCTGTCTCACCCAATTCGAGCAAAGGCCCGGCGAGGTTGAAAAGGGCTTCTGGCTGCAGGTGCTGCGCCTCTTTTTTAAGGGCGGGGCCGAGTTGTCTGGCCAGTTTTTCCGCCAATTCGCGTTCACCTGTTTTGATGCGCACGGGAATCTGCATGGCTTCCGCCAGCAGACGTGCGCCTGCGTTGTCGTGCATATCGATTGACAAGGTCGAGAGCGTCTTCAGTGCGGCATCGGTGTCGTTCTGCGCGAGCTGCACCTGGGACAGCGCGACGTAAGCCTGGGAAGTCTTGAGCGGGGTATTGCGCGCCAGTTCGATGCTGTTTTTCAACGCGAACGCAGCGGTGTCGAATTCGCCGCGTCGTTGCGCGATATCACCCAGTTGCAATTGTCGTAATGGGGCGCGGGGCGAGGTAGTCAGCGCGCGTTGCAGCACTTCCTGGGCGCCTTCCTGGTCGCCGAGTTTGTCCAATGTGCGAGCCAGCCAGTCGTGTGCTTCCAGATAAGCGCGGTTGCCGTCGGTAATTTCCTTCAGTTCGCGACGCGCATCGTTGAAGCGATTCTCGTTGTAGTGAATCTTCGCCAGGCCGAGGCGCGCCCACGGTAACTCGCGATAACTCAGCGCTTCTTCATAGATTGTTTTGGCCATGTCATGTTCACCACTTTGCATGGCCAGTTCGGCTTTCAGACGTTTCAGTTCCCAGGTCAGCGGTGTTTGCCCACGCGAGTTGTCGATTTGCGCCTCGGCCAGGCGCAGCGCTTTCAGGTACTCACGTTCGCGCATAGCGATTTCGATTGGCGCCAGCAATTGCTTCTTTGCCATTTGCCGACCCAAACGCGCAAACAGCAGCGTTTCGGTGATCGGCTTGATCAAGTAATCATCCGGCCGGGATTCAACCGTTCCGGTGACCATTTCAGAGGCTTTTTCCGAACTGACCATCAGCCAGACGGCATGCGGCGCCAGCAGCGCGCGATGGCGCGCCTCTTCCAGAATGTCCTGGCCATTTTTGCCGTGACCGAGATGCAAATCACACAGAATGACATCGTAACGCTGACGTTCGAGCATGTTGATAGCGTTGGCGGCATTAAAGGCCAGGGCGACTTGCTTGGCGCCGGCGCGGCTGAGAATGTCACGCAGGATCGCGCGCATGCTCTCGAAATCTTCAATGATCAGAAAGCTGGTGCGGGTAAGGTCGGGAGGTGGCAGATTGCGGATATTCATGGTGAAAGAGTTTTGTTTGCAGCGGTCATGGCAACTCCATGACGAAGCGTCCACCACCCAGGCTGCCGCCATTTTCCAGGTAAATGCGGCCGCTGTTCTGGCCGGCTTTGTGCAAGCGTGCGACAACGCCGGCAAAATACAGACCCAGTCCGGTGCTGCCGGTTCCAAAACTGATGCCGCGGCGAACGCCATTGCCTTGTTCAAGCAAGAAATCGGGATACCCGGGGCCATCGTCCTCGACGCAGATGACGATGCCGGATTCCCGCGCGGCAATACTCAGCAGCGCTTTGCTGTTGGCGTAATGCAGTGCGTTGTGGAGGGCTTGCACGATGACACCGAACACCAGTTCGTAGTCGATCCAGGCGTAAAGCTCTTCCGGACATTTGAAATCGAGGCTGATTTTTTTCGAATCGGCCAAAGGTTGTGTCCGCGCGAAAGCTTCGCGCACCAAGTCGGCAAGCGGCTGGTCTTGTGGATCGAATGGGTAGAATGTCTGATCGATTTTGTACAACGCGAGGAGTTGAATCAGATGGTCGTTGACGCGTTGCGCCTCATACAACGCCTGGGCGGTTTTTTGATGCGCCGGCGTATCGGTTGGCCCCGGTTCGGCAAGCGCGTCTTCCAGGTACGAAGCAATCATGCCGAGCGAGTTTTTCATATCGTGGACGGAGGAAAGCAGAAAAGTGGAAATGTCCAATTTCTCGTTATCGGCGGGCATAGGGTGGTGGCAGGGTGATGAATCTATCGAATTATAGGGGTGTGGCCGAAGTCCGCATGCCAGGACAGTTACAAGCGCCGCCTCCCTTGGCACTTTATGTGCATTTACCTTGGTGTGTGCGCAAGTGCCCATACTGCGACTTCAACTCGCACGCGCTGCGCGATGAAATACCAGAACAGCGCTATTTGCGGGCGCTGACGCGTGATCTGGAGCAAAGTCTGCCGCAAGTCTGGGGCCGTGAAGTCAGCAGTATTTTTATCGGCGGCGGCACGCCCAGCCTTTTTTCCGCCGCCGCCATCGACCAATTATTAACCACCGCGCGCACCTTGCTGCGCGTCTCGCCGGTGGCCGAAATTACCTTGGAAGCCAACCCGGGCACGTTTGAAGCGGCGCGTTTCAAAGCCTACCGCGATGCGGGGGTGAACCGCTTGTCGTTGGGAATTCAAAGTTTCAACTCGCAACATCTGCGTGCGTTGGGACGCATCCATGACGCCAAAGAGGCGCGCGTGGCGGCGGAGTCGGCCTTGGAATTGTTCGAAGAAGTCAATCTGGACCTGATGTACGCGCTGCCGGAGCAGACCCTGGCTGAAGCGCGGCAAGATCTTGAAACCGCAATTCAGTTATTTCCCGCGCATCTTTCTGCTTATCACCTGACGTTGGAGCCGAATACCCCGTTTGCCGCTGCGCCACCCAGCTTGCCGGATGACGATGCCGCTGCCGATATGCAGATCATGGTGGAAGAAACCCTGGCCGCAGCCGGCTATCAGCACTATGAAACATCCGCATTTGCGCGGCCGGGTCGGCAGTGTCGCCACAACCTCAATTACTGGATGTTCGGCGATTACCTCGGGCTTGGCGCCGGCGCGCATGGCAAACTTTCCAGCCATGACCGCATCGAGCGACAAGCGCGCGGCAAACATCCTGCCGCCTATATGGATGCAATGCTGGGCGAGCCTGGGGCGGCGATCATCGAAACCCGCAAACTGACACGCAATGACCGAATATTTGAATTCATGATGAATGCGCTGCGATTGACGCAAGGTTTCGATACGCGCTTGTTTGAAGCACGCACCGGCTTGCCGCTGTTGCTGGCAGAACCGGCCTTGCGCGCGGCGGAACAACGCGGGCTGTTGCTGCGAGATGCCGACACGATTCGGCCCAGCGAACAGGGACGGCATTTTCTCAATGAGTTGCTACAGATGTTTTTGCCGGAGGAATAACGGTGGTTACATTGATCGACCGTATGAACAGGCCCTCATTTCGGCTCAACCCGTCACCCAACGCGGTGGTTTCTTCACCCGTTATCGGCTGCAAACAACTGCAAATCGTTGTCACGTTGATTCTGCTGCTGTTTTTCCTTGCCTCGCCGCTGTGGGCGGAAACCGCCATACCGCCATTGCAGGCGCGCGTGACCGATCAGGCCAATCTTCTCGACGCCGCAGCGCGGCAAGCGTTGGAGGCAAAACTGGCCGCTTTCGAAAAAAGCAAAGGCAGCCAGATCGCGGTGTTGATTGTTCCCAGCACTCAACCGGAAAGCATCGAGCAATATTCGATCCGCGTCGTCGATGCCTGGAAACTCGGGCGCAAGGGGATCGATGACGGTGTGCTGCTGTTGTTGGCGATGCAGGATCGCAGCATGCGTATCGAGGTTGGGCGTGGTCTGGAAGGCGCGATTCCGGATGCCATAGCAAAGCGCGTTATCGCGGAAATCATTACCCCGCATTTCAAGGCGGGTGACTTTGCCGTCGGCATCGATGCCGGCATTGCCGCGCTGATCAAGTTGGTGGAAGGCGAAGCGCTGCCGCAACCCGCGCCCGAAACTAGCGAGTCCGCTATCGGGGACTTCGCGCCAACAGTCCTGATTTTGGCGATTGTGCTGGGTGGCGTGCTGCAGATTTTCTTCGGCCGTCTGGTCGGTGCCAGCGTTGCCGGCGGAGTGGCTTTCTTCGTTGGCTGGATGGTGCTGGGCGGCTTCTTCGCTGCACTGATCACCGCCATCCTCGCCTTCGTTTTTACACTGGTGCGCGGCGCTGGCGGCGGTAGATCGACTGGCGGCAGTTCCAGTGGCGGTGGCTTCGGTGGTGGCGGTGGTTTTGGCGGCGGTGGCGGAGGCTTCGGAGGCGGCGGCGCTTCCGGGCGCTGGTAGGAGAGCGGCAATGAATATCTATCGAATTTTCAAACACTTGCTGTATCCGCAATGGCGGGTCAAAGGCGCGTTTCCAGATGCTGTGATGGACCGCATCGAAGCCGCCGTGACTGCCTCCGAACGGGCGCATCATGGTGAAATCCGTTTTGCGGTAGAAGGCGCGCTGGATCTGTTGCCATTGATACGCCAGGTCACCGCCCGGCAACGCGCGATGCAGGTATTCGCCGATTTAGGGGTGTGGGATACCGAGGCCAATAACGGCGTTTTGATCTATCTGCTGCTGGCGGATCGCGATGTTGAAATCGTCGCCGATCGCGGCTTTCAAAGCCGCGTCAGTCCGGCGCAATGGGAGCGTGTCTGTCGGGAGATGGAGACTTCATTTGCCACTGGCGAGTTCGAGGCGGGCGTGCTGACCGGAATCGAGCGCATCGACGCGTTGCTGGCCGAGCATTTCCCGCTGCGCGGCGAAAATATCAACGAATTGTCGAATCGACCGCTGGTTCTATAGCGTAAATGCAAAATTAAAATGCAAACGGGGCGCTTGGCGCCCCGTTTGCATTGTTCAAAACAAGCTTATTTGACGCGGCTGCGATATTCACCGGTAGCGGTATCGATTTCGATCTTGTCGCCGATTTCGACGAAAGCCGGCACCTGAATGGTGTGGTTGGTGGGTTTGATGCGGGCGGGTTTCATCACCTTGCCGGAGGTATCACCCTTGACGGCAGGTTCGGTGTATTCCACTTCGCGCACGACGTAGTTGGGCATCTGCACCGAGATCGCCTTGCCATCATAGAACACCACTTCCAGCGGCATGCCGTCATCCAGATAGGGCAGCGCGTCGACCATGTTGTCGGCTTCAACCTCGTACTGGTTGTATTCGGCATCCATGAACACATACATCGGATCGGCGAAATAAGAGTAGGTGCACTCCTTGCGATCCAGCGTCACGGTGTCGAATTTCTCATCGGCTTTGTAGACGGTTTCACTACCGCTGCCGGTGAGGAGATTCTTGAATTTCATCTTGACCACGGAGGAGTTGCGGCCGGATTTCTGGAATTCGGCTTTCTGCACCACCAGCGGATCATTGCCGACCATGACAACATTGCCGGGGCGGAGTTCTTGAGCGGTTTTCATCGGAGGATGTCCTGAGGGAATAGTAAAAAAAGCCCGCTATTTTAACCACTTACGACAAAAGGTCAGCAAATTTGTAGCGAGATCGGTTTGCGCCGCAAGTTGTGTATCCCAGGCGCGCGCGTGGCGCTGCAGCGCCGGCAGCGCCGCCCGTAAAGGCGGCCATAGGGCGGACATCTCGGTTTGCAGATTCCATGCCCGCCACATCGCACGGGTCTGCACCGCCAATGCGGCATCCAGGTCGGCGCAATAGAGATCGAGAAACGCATCCAGCTTGGCCAGATGGGCGTCGGCGTCCTGCCGATAAGCTTGCCAAAGCAACGGTCGCGCCGCGAATTGCGCACGTAGAAATGAATCCTCACCGCGCACAAAATTCAGATCGCACGCCCACAACAAGCGGTCGTAAG
>JAIFKV010000121.1 GCA_020049415.1 Betaproteobacteria bacterium | reverse complement strand
ACAGTTGATGGGTTAATGGTTCGCTGCCCCGACTGATTGAGGTGGGGACAAACTATCCCAGCATCTGCTCGGTGGCTGCTGGGGAATCCTCGGACACCCTCATGCCGGTACTTGAGGGCATACGGGCTGTTCTCGATTGCAGGAAAAATGGCGTTAATCCGGGGCTTTCTTCATCCACGGCGCTGGCTTTCTGACCGCTTGCCACACCGGGCTCTGAATCGTCAGCGCGAGTTGTCGCGCCAGTTCCAGCATGCCGGTGTAGCCCTCGTAACCGAATTCGCGTTCCTGGTTGATGTCGAGGAACGGGATGCGCGCCTTCAAGGCGGTGTACATGTTGCGGCCGCCGGCGATGAGGATGTCGGCTTGATATTCCTTTACCACGCCGAGCAGGGCTTTCGGGCTGCCGTCGGTGATCATTTTGGTTTTCTCGCCCATGATTTCGCGGATGCGCGCCTTGTCTTCCTCGGTGGATTTGTTGGTGCCGGTGGCAACCACGTCCATGCCCAGGTCCTGCAATGCCGAGACGATGGACCAGGATTTAACGCCGCCGGTATAGAGCAGCACGCGCTTGCCGCGCAGACGCTGACGCCAGGGTTCGAGGGCGGCGTGGATATTGGCTTCTTCGCGCGCGATCAGCGTTTCGGTGCGCTGCGTGAGTGCATCGTCTCCGATGATGCGGGCGAAGTCGCGCAGCGCTAGCGAGGTGTCGGTAACGCCGTAGAAACTGCCTTCGAAATACGGCACTTTGAATTGCGCTTCCAGTTTGCGCGCCACATTCAATAACGCTTTGGCGCACACCACCATGCTGACTTCGGCGCGGTGCATGGTCTGTACTTCATGGAAGCGGGCGTCGCCGGAGAGCGAGCCGAGGATGCGCAGACCGAGTTCGTCGAACAGCGGCAGTACATGCCAGAACTCGCCGGCGATGTTGTATTCGCCGATCAGGTTGACGTTGTGCACGACGATGCCGGGCCGCTGTGATTGGGCCGGCGCCGGGTCGGGTTCGCGGGTGCCGATGACGTACTTGAACATGGCCTCGCCGGCGATGCGGTTGCCCAAGTTCTTGGTGCCGTAGAAACCGGCGCAATCGACCGGCACCACCGGCGTGCCCCAGCGTTCGGCGGCCGCTTTGCACACCGACTCAACATCGTCACCAGTCAGCGCCGGCACGCAGGTGTTGTAGACAAACACGGCGGCCGGGGCGTGACTGTCGATGGCTTGTTTGATGGCGTGGAACAGGCGTTTTTCGCCACGCCCCATGATCACGTCCTGTTCGGTCAGGTCGGTGGTCATGCCGATCTTGTACAGCGTCGGGCCGCTGGAGCGGGTGCCGCGGTTGTCCCACGACGAGCCGGCGCAGGCGATCGGGCCATGCACGATGTGGGCGACATCGGCGATCGGCAGCAGTGCGATCTGCGCACCGTCGAAGGCGCAGCCGCCGGCGGTTGCACCCGGCTTCGGTCGGGCGCAGCCGGATTTCGACTTGGCGTTGTGGGCGCAGGCCGGTTCGTTGAGCAGTTCGGCGATTTGCTTGGCTTGCATGGCGCGGCTTCCTGATGGCGGTTAAGAAAACATCGCAAGCGATGTGCCAGCTGTAACTTGTTGTTTTTTAGATGGTGAACGGGCTGATTTGTAGCAAAACCGACAGGCTGGATGTCGTATCTGTGTTAAATGGGGCGGGAGGCGTCGGGCGGAAAAGCGTAGCGCCTTCCGCCGAATGAGCTTTGCGGCTACACCGAATACGGTTCCCGCAGCCAGCCGGTGATCAATGCGGTTTCGGCATCGCCGAGATAGCAGAACCCGGAGTCGATGTCCTGCATGACGGCGGCGGCCATGTCGCGCGGAGTCAGACCGCCGGCGACCAGGTGGAAATACCAGGCGTCGGTATAGCCGGCGGCGCGGTCGAATGCCTTGAGTTGTGCGGCGGCTTCGAGACCGTGCAGCGCGCTGTTCCAGTGGAAGGTCTTGAGTTGGCGCGCATGCCGGGAAACCGGCGTCGCCGAGAGCACTACATTGTTGTAGCGGTCATGTTGCTCTCGCAGCGCGACGATCCAGTGATCGCAAAAATGGGCGTTGGCGCGGCTGTTTGCCCACTCCTGCGTGAAGCGGTTGAATGCTGGCAAGCTGCCGATCGGGGCGTGCAATCGGGCGACGATATGGCGCATATCGGTCAAGCGGCGAAAGCGATAATACGGCCGGCCGACCGGTTGTGCCGGCACCAGGGCGGGTTTGAGCGGCTCGGTCAATTCTTGGGTGTCGGTGGGGGCCGAGTCGGCATTGCACAACTGGCGATCCAGCACTTCCTGCAATTCTTCAACTTCCATTTGCAGGAATTCGGTGGGCGCATTGCCATAAGCGGCGACGAAGTAATGTGTGCGCCCGGTATGCCGTGTCGCCAGCAGTCCACAGTCGACGTGTCGGTCGAGAAACTCGCCCAGATCATCGTCGCAATCGGCCAATTCCCGCGCTACCCAAGCTTCCACGCTGTCGGCGACTCGCTCGCCATTGGCGCGGATCAACCCGCCGGCGCGAAACCAGCCACCGCGCGTCAACGCCAGGCGAAAGCCGCAATCTGGAAGCAGGCGGCTGACGATTTCGAGCAGGCTGGCGTGGTGTGGACGGGGCGTGTCGGCTTCAATGTCGGAGATCAGCCGTTGCAGCGTGGTGTCGTCGGGGAAGCAGCTATTCATGGGATTCATCCTGATACAAGAAATCTTCCAGGCGGGCGCGCACCAGCGCCTGCACATCGGGTTCCGGGTCATCGATCCGTTCGGCAATAGCCTCTATCGGCGCGCGGCGTGCGGCTTCCAGGCGCACCAGCCAATCCGGGTCGGCCAGCAGCGCGGCGGCATCTTCCGGCAACGCACGCGCGGCGACGATGCGGCGAACTTCAGCTTCGGCATCGGCGGCCATGCGATGCAGTGCAAACGGCGGCAGGCGACGCGCCACCGCCTTGCGCACTTCACGGTCCGGATCGTGCGCCAGGCGCGGCAAACGACCATGCGGCAAGCGTTCGGCGACATGCTGGCGGACCAGATAATCTTCATCATCCAGCATACGTTCGAGCTGTTCCACCGGCAGCCGCGCCGCGACAGTGATGCGCACCTCGCGATCCGGGTCTTGGCACAACATGCTCAGTTGTTGCGGCGGCAGACGGATGGCCACGGCGCGGCGGACGACCTCATCCGTGTCATGCGCCAACTCGGCGACGCGCTCCAGCGCGACATAGCGCACCGCAATGGCGCGGCGTTCCCAGAAGGGGTCTTTCAGGCAGGCTTCGGCGTATTCGGGATTGCGGCTCAGAAAACGGTCGATCTGCCGCCCGCTATGGGCGATCAGGCAAATGTCGCCCGGCACACATCGTCCCGCCGCCAGCACCGTGTGCCGCTGCGGGCAGCTGGCGCAATCGGGCGGCGCGGTGGCGCTGGCAACCAGATGCAGGCTGGGTCGATGCCCCTGCTCAGGCATGGCTGCAAGCCGTGGGATGGATTACGGTAATCATGGCTCCTGTGGCGCGGACTCGATTTCCGCTGCGGTTCGCCAATCTGATTGCAATAGCCATGCCAACACTAAGCCCTTGTTCTTTCGAGCCTTGGATTCGGTTTTCATCAGAAACCGACAAAACAGCCACCGGATTTGTCGGGTTTGCGACAAATCCAGCAAGATTCAACCGACCCGGGTGGGCGAAGGTCTCGGGGAAAACTCGCCAGCGCCGGTATTCAAGCCATGGATGCACAGGCTCCTATGTCCTATGTGGCGTTGCAGGCATCCATCATGAACGGGTATTTGAAGCGGACGGGAACAGAACGTCGGTGAAACCGAGCCGGCGCAGGTCGCGCATGCGCATCGGGTACAGCAGGCCAAGCAGATGGTCGCATTCGTGCTGCACGACGCGGGCGTGGAAGCCCTCGACCCTCCGGTCGATGGCGCCGCCCTGGGGATCGAAACCCTGGTAGCGGATGTGGCGGAAGCGCGGCACCTCGCCGCGCAGGCCGGGCACCGACAGACAACCTTCAAAGCCGAGTTCCTCTTCGTCGGACAAGGGGGTGATGACCGGATTGATCAGAATCGTCATCGGCACCGGTTCGGCATCCGGATAACGCTCGCTCATGTCGAAGCCGAAGATCACTACCTGCAACCCGACCCCGATCTGCGGCGCAGCCAGACCTACGCCCCCGGCATCGGCCATGGTGTCGAACATGTCCCGGATCAGTTCATCCAGTTCGGCCGTGCCGAATTCGGCCACCGGCCGGGCGGTTTCGAGCAGGCGCGGATCGCCCATGCGGAGAAGGGTTCTGATGGTCATGGTTTTCCGGAATTGGCTGGATGGGTAGCTGGTCGAGCGACTGACCCGGATGGTACTTTGTCAGCCTCCCAACCCGCCATGCGTCAATCGCCCGGATTCCGAACATGAACAAACTGCACGGTGTCAGCCCCGAAGACCTGCTCCTGCTGCTCAGCCGGGAAATGCCCTTTGGCAAATACCAGGGCCGGCTCATCGCCGACTTGCCGGGCTACTACCTGAACTGGTTCGCCCGCACAGGCTTCCCGCCCGGCGAGATCGGCCGCCTGCTGGCGTTGATGCATGAAATCGATCACAACGGGTTGAAGGAAATTCTTCAGCCGCTGCGCCGGTGAGGTGGGTGATCAACTGTCCGCTGCTGGGGCCTTCCAGCCAGCAACAGCAGATTGGATCAGTTGATCTGCGCCATCGCGCATCACCTTGCGCTAGGGAAATTCAGTAGTGTCCCTGTCAGCAATGTGGCGTTATATTGATATACGTACTTGTACAGTATGTCCCTGGAAATCCAGGCGCTAGTTTCTTCGGGTTTTTTGCGCTGATGTCCACGAGCGCCAATGGACTTAGGGCCGAATTATTTCCTACTGGTAATGGTTGGCAATGTTCGGCAGTCACGGAGTTTAGCCATGAATGAACTGATCACGCCCTTTCGGCTATCGCTGGAAACCCTGGACAGGGTTCAGGCGGATAAGCTGTTTCAGCAAGCATTGACCCAATACAGTCCGATTCAAGCGGTAGAAAAACTGGTTGTGCCTGCACTGGAGCAGATAGGTGTGGCTTGGGAGGAAGGTTCCGTCGCGCTGTCCCAGGTCTATATGAGCGGTCGCTTCTGCGAGGAGCTGGTGGAGCGGGTATTGCCACCCAGCGACCCCGACCGCAAACATCAGCCGCGCTCGGCCATCGTGGTGCTCAGCGACTATCACATGCTGGGCAAGCGCATCGTCTATTCCGTCATGCGCGCCAGCGGCTTCGAACTGTTCGACTATGGCCGCATGGATGTCGATGAACTGGTGCAACGTGTTCTGGACGACCGGCTGCGTGTGCTGCTGATCTCGGTGTTGATGCTTCCTTCCGCCCTCAAGGTGAAGGAAGTCTGCGCCCGGCTTAGGGTCGCCGCGCCGGGGATTCGGATTGCGGTGGGCGGCGCACCCTTCCTCTTCGACGCCCAGTTGTGGCAGGAAGTGGGCGCGGATGCGATGGGGCACAGCGCGGCTGATGCCGTCAGCCTCGTCCAGCGCTGGATGGAGGAAATGCAATGAACACGATCGCCATGAATTCCATGCAACGCACTCTGACGGCGCTGGGACAGCAGGAGCCGGACCGGGTGCCACTGTTCCTGTTGACCACCCTGCACGGGTCCAGAGAGGTCGGCTTGCCGATTCAGGAATATTTCTCCCGCGCCGAGAACGTCATCGAAGGCCAGATGCGCTTGCTCAGGAAATATCGGGGGGATTGTCTCTATCCATTTTTCTATGCCTCCATCGAAACCGAGGCGTGGGGCGGCGATACCGTCTTCTTGCCGGACGGACCGCCCCTGTGCGGCGCGCCTGTCATCCAGCGACCGGAAGACATCGACAGCCTGCAACCACCCTCGGTGGCTGATGCCGCCGGGCTCGGTCGGGTTCTCGACAGCATCCGGGGTCTGAAGGCCAAGGTGGGGGATACGGTACCGATCATCGGCGTCGCCATTTCTCCATTTTCGTTGCCGGTGATGCAGATGGGTTTCGACCACTATATCGAACTCATCTATGAGCAGCCCGAGCGCTTCGAGCGCCTGATGCAGGCCAATATCGATTTCTGCGTCGAATGGTCCAATGCCCAGTTGGCGGCCGGCGCCACGGCGATCTGCTACTTCGACCCGGTGTCCTCCACTACCAACATTCCCCGCGAGCTCTACCTCAAGACCGGGCAGCAGGTGGCCAAGCGCGCCATTTCCCGGATCAAGGGGCCGACCGCAACCCATCTCGCATCGGGACGGGGATTGCCGATCATCGGCGATATCGCCGATACCGGTACTGCCGTGGTCGGTGTCAGTGTTCTGGAAGATCTGGCCGAGTTGAAGGCGGCGGCGAACCGCCGGGTCAGCCTGCTGGGCAATCTCAATGGCATCGAGATGCGGCACTGGACGGCGGCCCAGGCCGAACTCGAAGTCAAACGGGCTATTGCCAAGGCCGGTCGTGGCGGCGGCCTGCTGTTGGGCGACAACCACGGTGAAATCCCCTGCCAGGTGCCGGATGAAGTCCTGCTGGCCATTGGCGACGCGGTAGAACGCTGGGGCCGATACCCTCTCGACTGGGTGGACGACTGGACCGATCCCAAGCCCGCCTGATCCGACCCCATGCCCGCTCGGCTCTGCATCCTCGGTTGTCACAACTTTGCGCGGGAAGTCGCCGCCGCGTGCGTGGCGGAGGGCTGGACCGACGTGCTGACGGCGGACTTCCCCGCTCACTGCGGCCATCCCCCGGTCAGCTGGGACGAATTGCGAGCGCTGTTGCCGGAAGACTGTACCCAAGTCGTCGTCATGGGGCGCGCCTGTCTGGGCAAGCTGGCCGATCCTCCCGCCGGATTTCCGCCGCTGCGCCTGTTGCCGCAGAAGCAGTGCTTCCATCTGGTGGCGGCGGCCGAGTTGGTCGACGAGGCGATCGTTAACGGCGGCTATCTGATCACTCCCGGTTGGCTTGCAGACTGGCGCGGGCGGGTGGTCGATATGGGTTTTACCCTGCCGCAGGCTGGGGATTTCTTCAAGGACTTCGCGCGTGAACTGGTGTTGTTCGATACCGGCGTGGATGCCGATGCCGGGAAGCACCTGGCCGATCTGGCGCAAACCGTGAAGCTTCCCGCCCGGCGGGTGGCGGTGGGGTTGGACCACACCCGCATGCTGCTGGCCCGGGTAGTGCTCGAATGGCGCTTTGACGAGGCCCAGCGCAGCTTGCTTGAACAGGCGCGACGCCACGCCAGAGAACTCGCCGACCATGTCGCCGCCGTCGATCTGCTGGCCCGTCTGGCCAGGAGCCAGGATGAGACCGGCGCTATCGCCGCCATCGAGGAACTGTTTCGCATGCTGTTCGCTCCGGCCGTCTGGCATTACCTGCGCGTCGAGCGCGGCCAGACGATATCCGACTCCGACATCCCGGCCGATCTGATGACGGCCTTGACGGAACTGCAAAGTCCTTACGCCTGGACGCCATCCGGCCGGGGGTTTCTGCTGCGCATCACGCGGGATGCGCAAGTGCTGGGATTGGTGGCGGCGGATGCACTGGCGTTTCCCGAGTACCGCGAGCGCTATCTCAATCAGGCCTTGTCGATGCTCGGGGTGTGCGCCCTGGCCATCGAAAACGCGCGTACCCGCAAGCGCTTGGTGGAGGCCGAGAAGATGGCTTCTCTGGGTTTCATGGTGGCGGGTGTGGCCCACGAGATCAACACGCCCCTCGGGGTCGGCCTGGCGGCGGCCTCGACCTTGCAGGAGCAGTCACACCGGCTGGCGCATCGCTTCGCCGAACGTGCCATGACCCAGTCCGATCTGCAGCGGTATCTCGACACCGCCCAGGCGGAAGCCGGTTTGATACGGGTGAACCTGGAACGCATCGGTGGACTGGTCGATGCCTTCCGCCAGGTGGCGGTGGAGGGCAAGCAACCAGCCAAGTCCCGCTTTCGCATCAAGGCTTGTATCGAAGAAATCATGGCCAGTCTGGGCGGAAAACTTGACCCGGAGCGATTCGCCGTCGTGGTTTCTTGTGAAGATGCTCTGGAAATCGAGAGTTACCCCGCTGACTGGAACAGCATCTTTGGCAACCTGGTTGGCAATTCAATACGCCACGGCTTCAAAGGGCGCGAGCGGGGCCGCATCGAAATCACCATCCTGCGGCGGGATGGACTGCTGGTGGTGGACTATGCCGATGACGGAGCAGGGCTTGGCCGGGAAGTCCAGGCCCATATCTTCGACCCCTTCTTCTCCACGGATTTGCAGCAGGGCATGGGATTGGGCATGCATCTGGTCTACAACCTGATTACCCACCGCTTGAACGGCGGCATTGTTTGCGACAGCCTCCCTGGTCGGGGGGCGCACTTCCATATCGAGATACCGCTATGAGCGTTACTCAAGACGAATTCTCCGGGCTGTTCGCGCCTGAGCCTGAAGAAACCTCTGTCGCCGACCAGGGCCAGCCCTGGAAGGTTCTGCTGGTGGATGACGAGCCGGATATTCATGCCGTGCTTCACCTCGCGCTGCAGGACATGCGGGTGGAGGGGCTGCCTCTGGAACTGTTCGATGCCCGCTCCGCGCAACAAGCCAAGGCCCTGCTGGCGGAACACTCCGACATGGCGCTGATCCTGCTTGATGTGGTGATGGAAACCGAACAGGCCGGTCTGTCCCTGGTGGGACACATTCGCCGAGAACTGAGCAACCGGGTCGTCCAGATCATTCTGGTGACTGGCCAGCCTGGCTATGCACCGCAGCGGGAAGTGGTGATGGACTACGAAATCGACGGTTACCGCCTCAAGTCGGAGCTGACCTCCGACAAGATATTCGTCTCTGTCTATTCCGCTTTGCGCACCTACCGCGCCTTGCGTGAACTGGCCGACAAACGGGAGCAACTGGAAGCGCTTGCCGACAACCTGCGAGAAGGTGAAGAGCGCCTGCGCTCAGTGATCGACACAGCGCCTGACGCTATCATTCTGGCTGACGATTCCGGCATCATCCTGGGCTGGAATCAGGGGGCGCAACAGATGTTCGGCTATTCCCCCGAGGCGATGCTGGGACAGTCTTTATCCCGGATCATCCCGTCTCGCCTCCGCGCCCATCATGAAGCGGCCATGCAGCGCATCCACGACGGCCAATCGCCTCACCTGCTCGGCCGACCGCTGGAGCTGGAAGCCCTGCGCCAAGAGGGCGGCGAGTTTCCGGTGGAACTGGTGCTGGGTTCCTGGATGACGCCGTCCGGCCGTCATTTCAGCGCGGTGATCCGTGACATCAGCGAGCGAAAAAAGGTTGAAGCGGAACTTGATCAATACCGTCACCACCTGGAAAAACTGGTTGAAGAGCGCACGGCCGCCCTTTCTATCGCCAAGGAAGCGGCGGAAGTGGCCAACCGCGCCAAGAGCATTTTCCTCGCCAACATGAGCCACGAACTGCGCACCCCGATGAACGCCATCATGGGAATGACGCAACTGGCGCTTCGCCATGCCACCGACCCGACGCTGATGCATCAGCTTGAACAGTCCGCCCAGGCTTCCCATCACCTGCTCCACGTCATCAACGACATTCTGGACATCTCCAAGATCGAAGCGGAACGCCTGAGTCTGGAACACACCCGCTTCAAACTGGGCAGCGTGCTGGAAAACCTCTACAGCCTGGTGCGCCAGAAGGTCGCCGAAAAGGAACTGGAACTGATCCTCGACATGGCGCCGGAATATGCCGGCTTGTCACTCCGGGGCGACCCCTTGCGGCTGGGGCAGATTCTGCTCAACCTCACCGCCAACGCCATCAAGTTCACGGCGCAAGGTTCGATCACGGTGCGCGTTCTCCGGTTGGATGCGGGCCCGGATGACGTGCGGCTGAAGTTCGAAGTGCGAGACACCGGCATCGGCATTTCCCGCGAAAGTCAGAAGCGGCTGTTCACCGCCTTCGAGCAGGCGGATGGCTCGATGACCCGGAAATATGGCGGCACTGGCCTGGGGCTCGCCATCAGCAAGCGTCTGGTCCAGATGATGGGGGGCGAGATCGGAGTGGACAGCAGGGAAGGCGAAGGCAGCACGTTCTGGTTCAGCGTCCGCCTGGCGCGTGGCGACGAACAGCCCTCAGTCCAGGTCGAAGCCAGCCTTTCCTCCACAGAAGAACAACTACAAACCCGCCACGCCGGGGCGCGCATCCTGTTGGCGGAGGACGAACCCGTCAATCAGGAAGTGTCCCGCTGCCTGCTGGAGGAGGTGGGCCTCCGGGTTGACCTGGCCAATGACGGCGTCCAGGCGGTCGAAATGGCGAAAAACTTTGCTTACGACATGGTCCTGATGGACATACAGATGCCGAAACTGAACGGAGTAGAAGCCACGCGCGCCATTCGGGGCATCCCGGGATATGCGCAAATCCCGATCCTGGCCATGACCGCCAACGCCTTCGAGGAAGACCGGAAACAGTGCCTCGACGCCGGGATGAACGATCACATCGGCAAGCCGGTGGATCCGGATCGACTATTTGAAACCTTGTTGAAGTGGCTGGAAGCGTCCCGCGCTTGAGCTTGCACCGTCAACCCGTGCAACCCCCCACTGACGTCTGTCTTGGCGTTGATCACCCTGGAACACGTCACTGAGCGGGCGTTCATTGCGCTCGCCCAGTAGGTGCGAATTCATTCGCACAGGTGGTGTTCATTGGCGCCGCCCGCTCGGATTCAACGTGTATAGCGCCAACAGCACGATGAAAACAAACATCAGCATGCCGCAGGTTGAAGGAGATTCTTGAGCCGTTACGGCGGCGGGGTGAGTGAGCAACTCTCGTCTTCCGGGGACTACAACGGCTAACGTGCAGAAGCGATCTGCGGCAAGCGGAAAGGACTAACGCCAGTCGTTCTCCGGCATGCTCCGCTTCATGAATTCATCAAACATGGGCACGGTGAAAGCCGTGTCGCCGTGATTCGGACTCCACACCATCCCCTTTGCCGATCAAAGCGCTTCGTGTCGGCGCAAGCGAAGATAAGCGTTCCTCGGGGGTGAGCAACAGACCTTGTGATTCTTTGACTAAGCCCGCGATCCCGCGGGCTTGTACGCCTGAAAGCTGGAACACTTGCGCCGCTTAGGGCGGGGGTGGCCGTCTGACATCGATTCGCACCCTGCTGCCCGTATTAACCGATCAGCGCTACCGCCTTGATCTGGGCATAAACGATCTGACCGGGGGTCAGATTCAGGTCATGTGCCGAGCGTCGCGTCAGTCGCGCTACCAGCGCTGCGCCGCCGACATTGATCTTCACCAACGCCAAGGCCGGATGCGTGTCGTTTCCAAGTTCCATCACCACGCCGGGCAGGATGTTCTGGATGCTGGTGCCGCTGTGCCGAGTGATCGCCAGGCTGACGTCGCGCGCCAGGATGCGTACACGGACAGGGTGGCCGATGGCATGGCCGCCATCGCGGACCCAGACGCCGGCATTGTCGGCGAAGGTGGCGCGCGCCAACTGCCATTGCGCGTCGCGTTCCGCCACCACCGCGTCCAGCACCACCCCGGCATCTTCGCCGAGGTGGATCGGCAGATCGAGCCGCGCCAGGGTTTCGGTTAGTGGCCCGGCGGCCACCGCGCGGCCATCGCGCATCACCACGATGTAATCGGCGAGACGTGCGACTTCGTCCGGCGCATGGCTGACGTACAGCACCGGGATGTCGAGTTCTTCGTGCAGGCGTTCCAGGTAGGGCAGGATTTCCTGCTTGCGCGCCAGGTCGAGCGCGGCCAGCGGCTCATCCATCAACAACAGGCGCGGTTTCACCGCCAGCGCGCGGGCGATGCCGACGCGCTGGCGTTCGCCGCCAGAAAGCTGATCCGGCCGGCGGTCGAGCAGCGATTCGATGCCGAGTAGTTCGATGATGTGATCGAGCGCGGCGCGATCGAGCGCTTTGGCGCTGCGTTTCATGCCGTATTCCAGGTTGCCGCGCGCGCTCAGGTGTGAAAACAGGCTGGCTTCCTGGAACACGTAGCCAATCGGGCGTTTGTGCGTCGGCAGGAAGGTGCTGGAGTCCTGCCAAACTTCGCCGTTCAGGCTGAGCTGGCCATCTGGCGCCCGTTCCAGCCCGGCGATGCAGCGCAGCAGCGTGGTCTTGCCGGAACCGGAGTGGCCGAACAAGGCGGTGACGCCACGCGCCGGTAGATCGAGATCGACGTCGAGCGAAAAACCGGAGCGGTCGAGTTTGAAGCGGGCGAGGAGTTGCGACACCCGGGCGGTCATTTGCGGCGCCCGCTCGGATTCAGTGTGTATAGCGCTAACAGCACGATGAACGAAAACACCAGCATGCCGGCGGAAAGCCAGTGTGCCTGGGCGTAATCCATGGCTTCGACGTGGTCGTA
>JAIFKV010000183.1 GCA_020049415.1 Betaproteobacteria bacterium | reverse complement strand
AGATGTTGCGCTTGCCGCGCTCGACTGAACCAATTAAGTCCGATGCAGCCCGGTAATTTCCGCCAGTGACTCTTGTGAGAGTCCTTGCTCCTGTCGATGCTGCTTCATTGCTTGGGCAAAGCGGAGTCGGGCTGGGAGAAAATTCGCCGGCGGCATGGCGCCATATTCACCTGAATGGGACTACACCTTTCACGGCGATGACCAAGCCATCGATTTGGATGCGATCGTGGCGGGGCTGGAATTGGGTTGACGGAATTTTCGGCGGTTTGGGCTTACACCCCCAGCCAAACCAAAAGCCGTTCCTATATTCATTGATGAGTAAACATCATTACACATTGACAGTGTTACATCATGATGTCGCGGTAATGACTGCGCAAAGATTGGCCGCATCCGGGAAATTTGTGGTCGGAATGATCGGAGGGCGAGTTGCAGCCAGCGAAGAAGAATGCAGGAGGATAAAAATGGCCAGAGAAAGGGCGCGATAAGCTGTCTGCCGGACTACAAAATTAGCTGGACGCGATTTGACGGGGTTTAGTGCATCCACCCATGTATCCCTATAGGCGTCATCAAAAAAAACGGTTATTGAAGGTTCAGAGGCCTATGGATGTGTATCGGAGTACTGTTGGTGGGTCGACATTTCCTTAAAAAACGCTTTTGGGTTTTTGAGGTTTCGACCAGGTATTGCAAAAGCGCGTCATCGATGCTTCGACCGTGGTGGTAAGGCGTTCGCTGCCCGTTCCAGATACGTGATAGCAGCCTCCCCCTTAGTGAAGGTTTTCGGTGGGTAAAAACACGATGGGCTGAACCGTGTTTCTGTCCCTGCCTCGCTAGGCGTATGAATGTATACATGTCTACTAACTGACATGTTAGAAGCGGGTGGTGCTGTCGTTAGTGTTTTTGATGCGTGAGCGCTCGGCGCGATCTCTTCAAACGACATCGCTGGTCACATCGTTGGATTGTGTCCAAACCTGTTTCTAGGCGTGGGTTATCCACAGGGCGTGACAACGGATAAAGATCTTTTAAAGGATAAAAAAAGGATAGAAAGGATAGATCCAAAAAAACGGCTTCTTTTTGTTTTTGTGACAGAGACTTAGCAAAACGACACGCGACCTATTCCCCCTGATGAAGGGCAGAAACAGGGTTTTTTGAAGGGGTTTTTCGGTCTCGATTGACCCTCAAAAAGACCTTAGCTAGCGACCCGCGACCTATTCCCCCTGTTTTTTTGACGACCCGCGACCTATTCCCCTTGTCAGGGGAGCTCCAGCAAACAGATTCGCCGACGACATGCGACCTATTCCCCCTACTTTGGCGGCTGACCTGCGACCCATTCCCCCTGCCATCTGGCATCCCGCGACCTATTCCCCCTGTCACACGCGACCTATTCCCCCTGCTTTGGTGCTCGACCCGCGACCTATTCCCCCTGCCATCTGGCCCGTCATCCCACTTTATCCACAGCGGGCGGTGTATCCCGTCACTTCCGGTTGGTGGCCTTGCGGTCAGTCAATGGCTGGTCGTGGAAGCCTGTCCGAGGCTTTGGCATCGCCCTGGCGGCGATTGGCGGCCTTCTGCTCGGTGGCAAACTCTCTGGTTGGGAACAGGGTATAGGTCACGTCTTCCAACTTGGCACGCGTGCCGCGGTGCTCGGCTTTCTCGATAGTGGCCAAGGCGCGCAGGGTTTTTAGTTCATTCCATGCGCCATCGAGGGCTGCGATGGCGTCGCGCTCGCGCGCGTATCCGTTGAGTAGAGAGCTATCCCGCTTGATGGTGCTGTAGCGCATCTCGAAACTGTTGGTGATGGACGCTTGGGTGTATTTCAGGACAAGTTGCCCGATCAGCCAGCGTGCAAGCTGTGTGCTGCACTTCATTAGACGCTGATAATTGAATTGCCGGTAGGTCACTTGGTCGATGCTCTGCGTCACCAAAGGATGAAACTGCGCGGCCCAGCGGGCTTCCCGGTCGGATTCGTAGTCTTTGCGTCTGACTCCGGTCAAGGCGGCGAGATAGGTCGAACGGGCAAAGGCCTCGTCGCCGTCGTCGTTCGTGGCCACGATCTCGATGCTGCTCAAGGAGAGAATATCCAACCCCTCGATCAGCTCGTCGTAGCGCAGGCTGTGGCCTTGTTGCTCCAGTTCTTTTCGTAACTGATGCAAGGAAAATCGCGCGCCACTGCGGTAGCTTGGCTTGTGAAAAAATCCGGCGTGCTGTTCGGCGGCGATTTTCCGTAAAGCGTGCTCTATGAGTTCTTCCCGTGCGCTGGGATAGAAGCTCAAGCGCTTACCGTCCTTGTCCTTGATCCGTGCGGGATAAATCATGGCGGTGAGCGGCTTTCCCCGATAGTTGAAGGACAACTCCATCACGTCGAGAAAGCCCTCGGCTGTCCGCATGGCGTTCATCCGCACGCGAGAAATCGCGTAGCGAGGAATGCTGTCCCACAAGTCCACGGCATTCGAGAGGGCTTCGCGTTCGTCGGTGGTGTTGGCCAGAAAGCCCTGAAACAAGCTCAATTGCCGACTGGCAAAGGCGTCGTCTGGCACAGGCGCCACGTCTTTGCGGCGCGGCGGCTTTCTTTTCGCTGTGGGTTCTTCGCTCATCATCTCCCCTGCCCTTCTGCTGCCGTTATGCCAACGCCCTATTCTTCGTCGTTGGCCTGGGTGGACAGTGCCGCGATCTGCGCCTTGTGCCGGCGCGCAAATACGGCGTTGATGCCCTCTGCCAGCAGCGCCTGAATGCTGGTGCGTTCTTCGGCCGCCACGATCTTGAGTGCAGTTTGCACCTCTGGCGCGAAGTGTCCACCGATCAAGACCCGACCAACCCGCGACGGCGGCACGGTCTTAACGCCGCTTGGCGCTGCCGTCGGCGCCACTGGTGCTGCGGCCGGTTCGGTCTTGCGATTTTGCTGCTTAAGCCCTTGCGTAAGCGGGTTTGGCTTGGGCATGGCTGCAGCCTCTCTTGGTTAAAAGTTGCATTGTATACGTGTATAGCTGTAGCGATTCATCGGCGGCTTTGCCAGTGGGTTCATATTCCTGAGCGGTCAAGCCGACATTCCCGGCGTGGCGATGTGCAGCGCGCAGGTGCAGCGTTACGGGGCTGACCTCGAAGCCCTGCTCCCTGACGTAGGCGGCGGCGTCCTGGCCTTCCTTGCCCTGGACAGCGGCTTTGCATACGACGAACAGCGCCGGCGTATCACCGGCTAGGCTGAGCAGGTTGCCCAGCTTGGGCAGGGTTTCGAGGGTGTAGAGGTGCGGTTCCACGGGCACCAGCACCAGGTCGGAACGTCGGGCCGCCTCGACGGCATCGGTTCCGGCGTGTGGCGGGGTGTCGATCACGATGAAATCCACGCCCTGCCCCTTGGCGTTGGCGATGGCGGCATCAAGCCGCGTCGCCGGTGTGGCCACCACCCACGGGAATTCATGGTCGCGGCGATCCGTCCATTGCGCGGCGGTCGCCTGGGGATCGAGGTCGAACACGGCGACCTTGCGGCCGGCATGAACGGCGGCCACGGCGAGAGTCAAGGCGAGAGTGGTTTTTCCGACCCCGCCTTTTTCCGCCACGATGGCAATAATCTGCAGCTCTGTAGACATGTATACATCTCATCATGTTTGCATGTCTCAATGTATATGTGTCGCATCGATTCTGTCAAGACGGCGCGTGGAGCGGGGCGCGCCTATTGGGGAGGGCGGTCAACACGCGCGCTGGCCGTGCTTTACTTTCATCAGAGATGGAAGGTTTCATTTTATGCCTTAACTCATGAAGTCCATTTATAGACAATAATTTATTAGTGTCCATATATGGACTACCATAATAGAGTCACACATTGCCCATAAAGGAGAAGTCCATGACTGCCGTGGCCCGCGCTGCCAGCACAAGCGCTCCACCGACCAGCAAGGCCATGTCTGCCGCCGGCTTGCGTGCATTTTTCCGAATCGCCGGTAGTTGGGGCCTGAATACTGAGGAACAGATGGTGCTTCTGGGTGCTCCTGGACGCTCCACCTACTTCAAATGGAAGTCGGCGCCGGAAGCCGCCGATCTGAAGCGGGACACCCTGGAACGTCTGTCGTACATCTTGGGCATCTACAAATCACTGCAAATACTGTTGCCGGATACGACTGCGGCCGACGCATGGATCAAGAAAGCCAATACAGCGCCCTTGTTTGGCGGCAAAAGCGCGTTGGATCGTATGCTCGGCGGCAATACGGGTGACCTGTTGGCGGTGCGCCAATACCTCGATGCTCGGCGCGGGGGATGGGCTTGAGCTATCCAACCGTCGCGATTGCGTGGCATCCCGCCTATCGTGTCATTCCGTCTCGATTCCCCGCCATCAGCTTGTTCGAACGTGTTGCCAGTCCGGATGACTTCGACGCGCTCTACGCGCTGGAGGCGATGACCAACGATCGCATACGTGACGAGGTTGGCGAAATCAGTTTGGTCCCCATCGAAGAACGTTTGTTCGGTAACGGCAGCACCCCAATCATGGCGGCCTTCACCCATGTCAATCCGCAAGGAAGCCGTTTCAGCGATGGCACGTATGGTGTCTTCTATTGCGGACATGACAAGCAAACAGCCATTGCGGAAACCTGCTACCACTCGGCTTTGTTCATGGGTGCAACCAATGAATCCGCGATGCGCCTGCAGATGCGGCTTTACTCGGTGGAGGTGGAAGGCGAGGTGGCAGACCTGCGTCAAGCCGCGTTCACCGACCCGCACATCATCGATCCGGACAATTACGGCCATGCCCAAGGCATCGGCCGCAAACTCCGAGCCGATGACTGTCCAGGCATCCTCTATCCCTCAGTTAGAAAACCAGACGGCGAATGTCTGGCAGCCTTGCGCACGGGAATATTGCGCGACTGCCTGCATGCGGCCTATCTGGAATACAACTGGAATGGCCGAGCCATAGACGCCGTATTCGAGGTTTCAAAACTATGACGCTGACAATCGACTATCAGGCGCCGATCCGATGGGAAAGCGCCTCTCGGTACTACGTTGCCCTGATACAGCGTGATCTGTTCGATGCGCTGGTGCTCTCGCGCTACTGGGGCGGCAAATGGTCGCGCGTTGGTGGCGAACGACACGAAGTCATCAGCTCAATGGACGATGGCTTGGCGTTGCTGCAAAAGTACGACAAAGAACGCGCAAAGCGCGGTTATAAGCGGGTGGCAGGCCTCTCCGCGCAATCGTCAGCTTCCCCTGAAATCTCAACCCAACAATAAGCAAACCCCAATGCTCGACGACATCAAGAAAACCCTGTGGGCCACCGCCGACAAGTTGCGCGCCAACATGGACGCCGCCGAATACAAGCACCTGGTGCTTGGCCTTATCTTCGTCAAATACATCTCCGACACCTTCGCCGCTCGGCGGGTGGAATTGACCCGGCGCTTCACCGATCCGGCGGACGATTACTTCCTCTACGACTCCGACGACGAGCTGCTGGCCGGGGAACTGGAAGACCGCGACTACTACAAGGAAGTAAACGTCTTCTGGGTGCCGGAAAGTGCGCGCTGGGAGAGCCTGCGCGCCGCCGCCAAGCAGCCGGATATCGGCAAACGCATCGACAACGCGCTGGCCGTGGTGGAGGCGGAAAACCCCAAGCTGAAGGGAATCCTCGACAAACGCTACGGCCGCGCTCAACTGCCTGACGGCAAGCTCGGTGAATTGGTCGATCTGGTCTCCACCGTCGGCTTCGGCGAAGACGTCAATGTCGCCCGCGATGTGCTTGGCCAGGTCTATGAATACTTCCTCGGCCAGTTCGCCAGCGCCGAAGGCAAGAAGGGCGGTCAGTTCTACACGCCAGCTTCCATCGTCAAACTCCTGGTTGCCGTTCTTGGACCGCATCACGGCAAGTTCTACGATCCCTGCTGCGGCTCCGGCGGCATGTTCGTGCAGAGCGAGAAGTTCGTCGAAGCGCACGGCGGCAAACTCGGCGACGTGTCCATCTACGGGCAGGAATCCAACCCGACCACCTGGCGCCTCTCCGCGATGAACCTGGCCATCCGCGGTCTGGATTTCAATCTGGGACGCGAGCCGGCCGACACCTTCACCCGCAACCAGCACCCGGATCTACGCGCCGACTTCATCCTGGCCAACCCGCCGTTCAACATCAGCGACTGGTGGCATGGCAGCCTCGAAGGCGATCCGCGCTGGGTCTATGGCACACCGCCGCAAGGCAATGCCAACTACGCCTGGTTGCAGCACATGCTCTACCACCTGAAACCGACCGGCCGCGCCGGCATCGTCCTGGCCAACGGCTCGATGAGTTCCAGCCAGAGCGGCGAAGGCGAGATTCGCCGCGCCATGGTCGAGGACGACGTGGTGGAAGTCATGGTGGCTTTGCCGGGGCAACTTTTCTTCAACACCCAGATCCCGGCCTGCCTGTGGTTCCTTGCCAAGCAGAAACCCAATCGCAAGGGCGAAGTCCTGTTCATCGACGCCCGCAAACTGGGCAGCATGATCAGCCGGGTGCAGACGGAACTGACCGATGACGTCATCAATCGTGTCGCCGACACGGTGGCGGCATGGCGTGGCGAGGCAGGTTCAAACGGCGAGGTGGGCAAATACCAGGACATCCCCGGCTACTGCCGCAGCGTCAAGCTGGCCGAGATCGCCGAACATGGTCACGGCCTCACCCCCGGCCGCTACGTCGGCGCTGAGGCCGTGGAAGACGACGACGTCGCCTTTGCCGAGAAGATGCAGACGCTTACCGAAAAGCTGGGCGAGCAGATGGCCAAGGGGACGGAACTGGATCAGCTGATCCGGCAGAAGCTGGGGGGGCTGGGGTATGAGTTCTGAGTGGAGGAGCTACTCTCTCGGAGACTTGGCGAAATTCAAGTACGGGAAGTTTCTGGCAAAGTCTGAGCTTGATGACTCTGGCTTTGATGTGTTCAGCGGCTATGGTGTTGTCGGCTATTTGCCAACCTATCAGTTCAACGATCCTCAATTGCTTATTGTTTGTCGAGGGGAGGGTGGAACAGGTGATGTGAAGATGTCGCCGCCCAAATGCTCCATCACAAATCTTTCCATTGTGATTTCGCCTTGCGAAGAAAAGGTAGCCAAGAAATTTCTGTATTGGTCACTTAAGGCGTGCGATACGCATCGATTGCGGACTGGGTCAGCACAAGCTCAGATAGTCATAGGCTCACTTGAGAAGTTGCGGCTAGTGATCCCTACTGATAGAGCAGAGCAAGATTATCTTGCAGGCATTCTCAGTGCCCTCGACGACCGCATCACCCTCCTGCGCGAAACCAACGCCACGCTCGAAGCCATCGCACAGGCGCTGTTCAAGTCATGGTTTGTCGATTTCGATCCCGTTCACGCCAAACAGCAAGGCATCGCTCCAGAAGGGATGGACGATGCCACCGCTGCGCTTTTTCCCGACAGCTTCGAGGAATCGGAACTGGGCTTGGTGCCGAGGGGGTGGCGGGTTTCTCGATTGACTGATGAAGTGGAAAGAATCACAAAAGGAACTACCCCAACGACTATTAAGCGCCCATTTGTGGCATGCGGTATCAACTTCGTTAAGGCTGAATCCATGACGGATGACGGCCAATTCATTCCAGAAAAATTTGCTTATATTGATGATGAAACGCATGAGCTACTCAAGCGCTCGCAGTTAAAGGCAGGTGATGTACTAATTTCCATCGCAGGAACCATAGGCCGTTTAGCCGTGATGACTGAAGAGTTTTTGCCAGCAAATACTAATCAGGCGGTAGCACTGATTCGGCCATTTCAAGATCGATTCCCCAGTGGACTTATTAGTCGATTTTTACAGAGGACAGAATCACAACAACTCATGGGAGAGAGGGTTGTTCAGGCGGTGCAGGCAAATTTGAGCTTGGGATCATTATCTGACATGAAAGTTGTTGTAGCTCCAGCCGAGGTAATCAACAAACTGTACAGCGCTGGTTTGGCTCAAATAGACGCCAGCAAAGTAATGAATGCCTCCAGAATAAGAACCCTCGCCACCCTCCGCGACACCCTGCTTCCCCGTCTGATCTCCGGCCAGTTGCGTCTGCCGGAATCAGTACCCTCTGCGACTTGCACCGAAGCATGAACAAGCAGCAACAGGCAAATGCCGAGGCCAGAGAAAGGGAAAAGGCCGAGCGGTTAAGTGCAGCAAGGGCAAAAGTTCTTGCTGGAGAAGTTACTGCGCTCTCAATCGATACCTGCATCTTCGATGAGAAAGGCAACCGTCTCAACGACGGGGTCTTTAAGCATCTTGAGCAGTTCAAGGGGAACACTTTCAGACTGGTGTTCTCCGAGGTAACAATCAAGGAAGTTCTTTCCCATATCTCCAAGGATGCAGAGGAAGCCAAGCTGAAGATGGTAAGCGCATTGCGACGCGTTGGCTTTTATTGGCCTCTCGAAGCAGACCATAAAGCAGTAGCCGAGAAGATACTGAAAAGCGAGTTGCCAGAGTCCGTGGCGTCGAAACAGGTCATGGACTTTGCCACCCGCTGCGGCGCTGAAATTGTCGACGCCAAGAACTCCGTTGATATGTCTGCCCTCTTAGGTCGCTACTTCAACGTTCAAGCGCCCTTCGAGACGGCTAGTGAGAAGAAATCGGAATTTCCGGATGCTATCGCTCTGCTATCTCTGGAAACTTGGGCGACAAAGCAGGCAACGACAGTACTTCTCGTAACCAAGGACAAAGGCTGCAAACGGTTCTGCGATGAATCCGCACGACTCGTCGCCATTGATGACCTGACCGATGCACTGAAGCTGGTTCAGGAGCGCGATCAGCATTGCATCAACTTGTGTAAGGCCTTGGAGGCTGCGATTGCAGCAGGCCAATATCCCAATCTGATCAGTGAGATCGAAGATGCAATTGCTAATGATCTCGACATAGACTGGAATCCTGAAGCTAATGCGGCTTTTTATTACGACGCTGACATGCAGGATGTTGTACTGCTCAGCGCTCGGTATTCTGGCCCCGCCAATCAACCTGGTTTCAGACCTGTCGATTACAGGGGGGACATCCTGGTCGTTCAAGTTGAAGTGGAAATCGATGTAGAAGCCACATGTAACTTTTCATTCTCTATTCGTGACGGGATTGATCGTGACATGGTGTCCTTGGGGGGGAATGAGGTAACAACTGAGGCCGAGACGGTTGTCGACGTGCTTCTAACATTCAGCCAGCTAGCAAACCAGACTCCACAGGTTGATGAGATCGAACTGGTTTCAGCTTATAGAACAATCAACTTTGGTAATGTGGGGCCAGACTATGGCGACGAAGACCCGAATAGTGAGTATTACTGATGAGTATTCCGACTCATGCTGTCATCACGGAAATTCTGGACCAACTCAATAACTGCATTGCAGACGATCTGGAAAGCCAGTTCCTCGACTTTAAGCCGTGGCAGGGGCCGAAGGAGGATTTGCGCGTTGCCTGCGAATACGCGGCCTGCTTCGCCAATGCGTCTGGCGGCGTGGTGATCTTCGGCGTTTCAGACAAGCAGCGGGGGCGAGCGAACGTGATTCATGGCGCGGCGGGTTACGACCTTGATGTGTTTCGCAAGGGCATTTACGTTGGCACTTCGCCGGGCATTGATGCCGAGGTGTTTGAGATCGCTGTCGCCGAAGGTACGGGCAAGCTGCTGGTAATGCGGGTTCCCGAAGGAAAACAGAAGCCGTATGGCACCACGGGTGGGATGTTCAAGCAACGGGTAGGTAAGAACTGCATGCCGCTCGATCCGGCGGTATTTCAGCGAGCACAGATTGCGACGGCAGCAGTTGATTGGAGTGGTGCGCCTGCGCTGGGTGTCACTTTGGCCGATCTTGATCCCTTGCAGATCGAACGGGCACGACAGATTCTGCGCAGCAAGAATCCGTCATCCGGCCTGATCGAGTTGGCAGATGTGCCGTTTCTGGAAGGGCTGGAGGCCTTGCGTGGCGGACAAGTGACACATGCTGGCCTGTTGCTTTTTGCACGTCGTGAAGTGCTGGCACGGCATTGTCCGCAAGCGCAGTTTCATTACGTTTTTCACGATAGCGAAACGACGGTGGCGCGGAACGACCTCGAACGGCTACCACTGCTGGAAGCAGTGGAGCGCATTGAGCAGATATTCTCCGGCCCGATGAACCCGGAAAAGGAGATCGAGATTGGGTTGTTCAAGCTGCGTATTCCGCAATTTCCGATTGAGGGTGTTCGCGAGGCGGTTTTGAATGCTCTGACGCACCGTGATTATCAGCATACCGGCGAGATACTGGTGCGCCATTCGGCGAAGGAGTTGGTGGTTACCAGTCCCGGCGGCTTCGTGGATGGCATTACCCCGGAAAACATCTTGCGGCATGAGGCGGTGCCAAGAAATCGCACGTTGGCGAATGCGCTGGTGAAGCTGCGGCTGGTCGAGTCTTCCGGCATCGGTCGGCGGCGGATCTTCCGGTCGGCGTTGGTTTATGGCAAGCGACGGCCGGAATACTCGACGGATGGCTTTTCTGTAACACTGCGGATCTTCAATCAGGGCGCACATGAGGCGCTGGCACGTTTGATTGCCCGACTCGATGCGCAAGGCGCCGAGGTTGGCCTGGATCAGCTACTGGTGCTTGATGCGCTGCGCGGTCAGGATTTCATCGATACAGCGGAAGCAGCCAATGTGCTGCAGCTGACACGGGACGATGCGCGGCGTGTGCTGGATGGAATGTGCCAGCCACCGCTGAACTTGATAGAACGCAAAGGGCATACAGCAGCTGCGACGTTTCACTTGGCCAAGGGCATTGCCAAGGAACTGAAGGGGAAGGCGGCCTATACCAAGACGCGAGGGTTGAACCCGGTGCGCTATGCCGAAATGCTGCGCGAGTATTTGACCGACCACCAGAAAGTGGGAAATGCTGAACTGCGAGAATTACTTGGATTGGGTGACTCGGCCTCGGCAAAGGTGGAGGCATCACGGTTGCTGAAAAAATGGTGTCAGCCTGATGGTTTTCTGGAGCGTCATGGCGCTGGGAATAACGTTTTCTACACCCGCCGCAAGGTTGTTTAGCATTTGCTTAACAAACGGCGAGACAGTGGGTTATGTGCGTAAAACGTTTTTAAATACAGTGAGATAGCCGTTTAGCATTGCTAAACAAAGTGTGGAAACCCTCATCTGATGACCGAAGACCAACTCGAACAGGAAGCGCTTGGCTGGCTGGCGGATGTCGGCTATGCGACGTTGTACGGCCCGGACATTGCGCCCGATGGCGGCAGTCCGGAGCGGGCCGACTACCGGCAAGTCGTTCTGGTTGAACGGCTTCAGGCCGCCGTCATCCGATTGAACCCGGACATCCCCGCCGCCGCGCGTGAGGATGCGATCAAGCAAGTGGTGGATCTGGGCATCCCGGCACTGCTCTCAGCAAACCGGCATTTTCATCAACTGTTGGTGTCTGGTGTTCCGGTGCAATACCAGAAGGAGGGTGAAACGCGCGGCGACTTCGTGCGCCTGATCGATTGGGCGGACTTGAAGCAAAACGAGTGGCTGGCGGTCAACCAGTTCACGATCAAAGGCAGTGGCCACAAAAACGCGCACACCCGCCGGCCGGACATCATCCTGTTCGTCAATGGCCTGCCGCTGGTGCTGATTGAACTGAAGAATCCAGCCGACACGAACGCTGATATCTGGAAGGCCTACGACCAGATTCAGACCTACAAGGAACAGATTCCCGATGTGTTCCAGTACAACGAGGTTCTGGTCATCTCGGACGGCAGCGAGGCGCGGCTGGGCTCGCTTTCCGGCGATGCTGAACGCTTCATGCAGTGGCGCACCATTGATGGCGTGACGCTGGACCCGCTGGGCCAGTTCAACGAACTGGAGACCTTGATTCGCGGTGTACTGGCGCCAGCCAGCCTGCTCGATTACCTGCGCTTTTTCGTGCTGTTCGAGGATGACGGTACGCTGGTCAAGAAGATCGCCGGCTATCACCAATATCACGCGGTGCGCGCCGCGATTGACCAGGTGGTGAATGCTTCTCAGCCAGGTGGCACGCATAAGGGCGGCGTGGTCTGGCATACCCAGGGCAGCGGCAAGAGCATCACCATGACCTGCTTCGCGGCACGCGTCATGCAGGATGCCGCGATGGAGAATCCGACCATCGTCGTCATCACCGACCGCAACGACCTGGACGGCCAGTTGTTCGGCGTGTTCTCGCTGGCGCAGGGTTTGTTGCGCGAACAACCGGTGCAGGCGACAACCCGGCAGGATCTGCGCGCCAAACTCGGCAATCGCCCATCCGGCGGCATCGTGTTCGCCACCATCCAGAAATTCATGCCTGGCGAGGACGAAGACACTTTTCCACTGTTGTCCGACCGCAGCAATATCGTGGTCATCGCCGACGAGGCGCACCGAACGCAATACGGCTTTGAGGCAAAGCTGAAAACCTACAAGGCGCCGAAG
>JAIFKV010000167.1 GCA_020049415.1 Betaproteobacteria bacterium | reverse complement strand
CTGCACCAGCGTCACCCAATCCATCTGCCGCCGTTCCATCGGCGCCGACACTGACAAACCTGCCACCGCCGTGCCGGTTGCGTCGCGGATCAGTGCGCCGATGCAGCCGACACCCAGTTCCGCTTCTTCATCGTCCAGCGCGTAGCCGCGTGCGTTTGGCGTATTCCCTTGTCGCGGCGGCACCGGCTTCGCCCAGCATCAGCTTGCCAACGGCGGTGACGTGCAGCGGCGCGCGGCTGCCGATCAGGAAAATCGAGCCTGGCCCTTGGCTTCAACAGTCAGAAACGTCAAGCTGGTTATTGGAATGTGAGCTGGCCCGTTTCAGCGCCTCCCCGGCAAAAAATGGCCTCGCTGGGGCCGATTTTCGCTATCGACGACCAAAATCTGACAGGCTCCTAGCTTAAGTCGCGCTTGCCAAGCATCACCGAACCAATCAGACTAGTCAACTGACTAGTTAACGGAAGTGCAGCATGCAAACCTGGCCCGTTCAAGACGCAAAAGCACGATTCAGTGAATTCCTGGATGCCTGCATTGCTGAAGGCCCCCAGATGGTGACCAAACGCGGTACCGAAGCCGCCGTGCTGGTACCCGTAGAGGTTTGGCGCAGGATGCAGGCTGCGTCCAAGCCTTCCTTGAAACAACTCCTGTTATCCGATGCTGGACGGGGCGATCTCGTTTTACCTGCGCGGGGTCAAGCGCGTCGGCGCAATGTGCAGAAAATGGAATGAACCATGTATTTGCTCGACACCAACGTCATATCGGAATTGCGCAGAAAAAAACCACACGGCGCGGTCGTTGCCTGGATTGAGGCTGTAGAAGACAAGGATATTTACGTCTCGGCGGTGACATTGGGCGAAATTCAAGCCGGAATAGAAATAACCCGCGAACAAGACCCGGATAAAGCTTTGCAGATTGAGCAATGGCTGAATCTTGTCGGATTGACTTACAACGTGCTACCGATGGATGGCGAGGTTTTCAGAGCCTGGGCAAGGCTGATGCACAGAACATCAGAAACGCTTTATGAAGACGCCATGATTGCAGCAACCGCACAAGTGAACAAATTGACGGTGGTTACACGCAATGTTTCAGACTTTCAGAGTTTTGGAGTCAAGTTGTTGAATCCGTTTGATGAAATTACAAAATAATCGACACTGACCACTTTGAAATTCCGACCTTGGCCCCTTTGAATTCCATTCGCCCCGCCGTGCTGGGCCTGGAAAAACCTGCCCAAGCCGGCCGCGCCTGCTTAACTCATCGGGCCAAAGGGGCCAGGGTCGACATTATTTCCGTTCCCCAAAAAACAAGGTTGGATGGAAAAAGGGCGTAGTCCTTCTCTCATGTTTTTTGATGTTGGTCATGGATGCCGGCTTACCCCACGTCGGTATGACGGCGGTTTTTTCTGCACATTTATCTTTTGGCACCAGATCAAGCGGCTTGCCATATTCCACTCCTACCTCACTCCGCGAACTGAGGTGGATTCGCACAGTCTTTCAATCGAGGCCTACCAACAGCACAGAGGGAAGCAAGATGCGCTGCGGTTCAGCACCGTAGATTTTTCCGGTGTGCTCGCGGTGCTTGCTCCTGACACCTTTGCCAATGCCCTTTTCGATGGCATCGGTCACGCCAAAGCCTTCGGCTGCGGTTTGCTTCTGCTGCGGCGTCCTGATAATCGGTAGAAATATTGTGCTATCGTTTGATGGCACATTTTTTATTCGGAGTATCAACATGAACACCTTTACCGTCCGCGATCTTCGTGAACATACCGGCGAGTTGATCCGTGGGGCCGAGAACGGTGAGTTGTCGGTCATCACCAAGCACGGCACGCCGGTATTTATTGCTGTGCCTTTCGACGAAACCTTGCTTCGGGAAGGCGTGGGCATGGCACTGGCGATCAAGCTGTTTGACGAGGAGCGCATTTCTCTCAGTCGAGCCGCCAAATTGGCGGGGCTGTCGGTCAGCGAAATGATCGACATGTTGGGCCGGCATGGCGTGGCGGTGATTCGCCCGACGGAGGAAGACCTGGAGCGCGAGCTTGCCGACTTCAGCTAGGATTGTCGTTGCCGATGCCGGGCCGCTGATCGCTCTCGGCCGGCTGGATGCTTTGCATCTGCTGCCCGCGCTGTTTGCCGAAATTCAGGTAACCGCTACGGTTTTGGCCGAATGCGGGGCACGACCAGGGTTCATTGATGCGCAACGTATTGAGCAAGCGGTACGCGATGGTTGGCTTAAGCCCTGTGTCGAGCAGTTTGAAAGGCCGAGCGGACGCCTGGATCCGGGAGAAGCCAGCGCCATTGCCCGGGCATTGGAAATTGAAGCGGGCTTGTTGCTCGATGATCGGGCGGCCGTGGTCTATGCCCGGGCGCTGGGCTTGAAGGTCATCGGTACTTTGGGCTTGCTAGTACTGGCCAAGCGGCGCGGTGAGATTGAACGAGTAGCGCCGCTAATCAGCCAATTGCAGCGCGGTGGGCACTATCTTGGTCCGCGTGCAGTGCAGGCTGCCTTGTCTGCAACCGGAGAGGAAAGCATCTGACGCCATGCTGCCACCACTGAAACCCATTCCAATCAAGGAGCGCATGTCGGTTGTCTTTGTCGAAAAGGGCGAAATCGATGTCGTGACACGGTCTGCCCGCCAATGCGTAAATCAATTCAACCATTCCGTCAGTAAATCTGTTGTTGATAACAGACACCTCATTGCCGGCCGGAAAGTCCACTTTGTCTCCGGTGCCAAAGCCATTGATGGTGTAGGTGTAATTTCCGCTGGCAGCATCGCTGGTGCCGGCGCCCGCTTCTGAAGGTACACAAACGCCGACGCCTAAATCGATCGCACTAATCCACTTGCGCCAATCGGGTGCATCCTTGTTCGTATTACGAGTCTGAATCATGCCGAAGATCAAACGAAAACTTACTGCCCAAGAAAAGGCAAACAAGAAGCGAAGAAAACTGGAATACATGACCATTTTTATCAATGGCAAGCAAAAGAGGGTCAAGCGTCCGATGTTGATTGATGGGATTCCCGTTGAGGAATTTATTTCAATAAATGCAGATCCCATCTGGCTCCACCAAAACGAAGAATGGGAATATTTGGACGAACAAACCCAATTTTAATAATTATTTTATTTAGCTCACCCGTAATTGGCACAACAAAAAGCAACAGTTAATTCAACCACTCGCGCAATGACTCATTCAATCAATAAAAACATTTATGCGCATCTCGCAAACGCTTTCCCGGAAGAGATTTTCGAGACCCTTGTTCAGACAGAAAACATCAAAATAGAGCGGATTATTTCCAAAGGGCAAAGTTCGGAAGATGATTTTTGGTACGATCAAGATCAGTCGGAATGGGTTTTGCTGCTCAAAGGCCAAGCCAGGTTGGAGTTCGAAGACAAAATGATTGATTTGAAAGCAGGCGATTACGTCAATATTGATGCACACAAAAAACATCGCGTGGAATGGACTACACCAGAAGAAGAAACCGTTTGGCTAGCCATTTTCTATTAACTTTTCCTAATCTTTATTTAAAATTTTTCTTGTTAATTGGGCAAATAAACCGAGGCCTGCCCAATAAACCAATAACCTCATTTGGCGTTGATTGTTGTTAAATTACAATCGCTTGCTTTACTGATGCAGGTGCGAATTCATTTGCACGCAAGCGGTTGATTGTGCGAATAAATTCGCACCTACAACCTGGTCAACAGAGGTTTCCAGGACTAAACCCAATAAAAGCCACGCATTACGCCTGGTTACCCACCTTTGTTGGCATAAGGCGGGATGTCGATTGGGAGATAGGACACCAGCAGCCGGGTGATTTCTTCGGCGGGCAAGGGATGGCTGATCAGATAGCCCTGCATCACATCGCAATCCAGCATATGCAGGTAGGATGCCTGGGCGATTTCTTCCACCCCTTCGGCGATTACTTCCAGGCCCAGACTATGGCCGAGCGCGATCACCGCTTTGACGATCAATGCGTTGCTGGTGTTGGTGACTATGCCGCGCACGAACGACATGTCGATTTTCAGCTTGTGTACTTGCAGTTGTTGCAAGTAAGCCAACGAGGAATAGCCGGTGCCAAAATCGTCGATCGACAAGCGCACGCCCAAGGCGCGAAGTTCAGCCAGCGACTTGAACGATTGCTCGCGGTCGAGCATGACAAAGCTCTCGGTGATTTCCAGCTCCAGTTGCTCGGGGTCGATGCGCGCAGCCTGCAAAGCCGCCTTCACCGACACGATCAGCTGTCCTCGGCTTAATTGCACAGCGGAGACATTGACCGCCGTTTGCTGCGGCGCAATTCCGGCGTCGGTCCAGGCGCGAATCTGCTGGCAGGCGTTTTTCAGCACCCATTCGCCAAGGCCGCCGACCAGGCCGCTTTCCTCGGCCAGTGGAATGAATTCGCCCGGCGCGATCAAACCGCGCGTGGGATGCTGCCAGCGCACCAGCGCTTCGACGCCGATGATCTTGCCGCTGCGCAGATCGACTTGCGGCTGGTAGTGCAGGCGTAATTCATCGTGTTCGATGGCGTGGCGCAACTCGGCTTCGAGGGTCAGCCGAGCGCGGGCGCGGTGGGTCATTTCCGGCGAGAAGAAGCGCAAGATGCCGCGGCCTTGGGCCTTCGCCTGGTCGATCCGCGCCGGCCCATAAATTGCCCCGCCGAGTCGAACACCGGTTTGCAGACATGCTCGATCCAGCGTTCGCGACCATCGCGGGTGCGGATGCGGAATATCGTCAAGGTCGATTCGGCGCCGGGAATGACTGAATCGGCGTGGTGCTGACGCCAGATCTCAAGGTCGTCCGGATGGATGATTTTTTCGATCAGATGGTTGTCGTTGAAGAACTCGGCCGGCGTATAGCCGGTGACTTCCAGGCTCGCTGGCGACACATATAAATTGCTGCCGTCCGGGGCCAACCAGTATTCCCAGTTGGGCGAGTAATCGGCCAGAACACGATATTTTTCCTCGCTCTTTTCCAGCAAGGCGGTGCGCTGGGCGACCTGGTCTTCGAGAAAATGGCGCAACCGCGCCAACTCCAGATGCGTGCGCACCCGCGCACGCACTTCGTCGATGTCGAACGGTTTGGTGATGTAGTCGGCCGCGCCAAGATCAAATCCCTTCACCTTCTGTTCCGAGGCATCCACCACGGTGACGAAGATAACCGGAATACGGTTGCCGGTCGGGCTGGCCTTGATCCGCCGGCAGGTTTCATAGCCATCCATGCCCGGCATCACCACGTCGAGCAGAACCAGGTCGGGCGGATTGGCGCCTTCGATGATTTCCAACGCCTTGACGCCTCCGCGAGCCACCATGACGCGATATTCATCCTTCAGCGCTTCAAGCAATTCGTGGATGTTTTCCGGCACATCGTCAACCACCAGCAACGATGCCCGCCGCTGCCGACTGGCGTGGGCGGCGACGTCGAACATCAGCAGATTCTTGCGATACCGCCCGAGTTCGAGCTGGGTGCGCACGCGTAACAACAGCAATTCGGGGTTCACCGGCTTGCTGATGTAATCCGCTACGCCAAGCTTGAGCCCGCGCGCCTCGTCGGTAGCCTCGGCCAGTGCGGTGACGAAAATAACCGGGATTTCAGCGGTAACCGGATCGGCTTTCAGATGCGACAGCACCGAGTAGCCGTCCATCCCGGGCATTTTGATGTCGAGCAGAATCAAGTCGGGCCGGGGCTGTTTATGCGCCAGTTCGAGCGCTTTTTCGCCACTGGTGGCGGCAAGAATGGCGTAGTCGTCGCGCAGTACATTGATCAACAAATGCAGGTTTTCATGCACGTCATCGACAATCAGGATGCGGCGGCGGCTTTCACCGGCAGCGCTGTCGGGATCGGAGTTGATCGCATTTACATTGTCATTCATGTTTTTTCCTCGGATTCGGCGCGCAGTCGCGTTCGCAACGCGCTCAGCAAAGCAATCGCCGCGTCGATATCAAACACATCGGCCGCCGCCGCGATGGCGGCAATGTCCGCCGCCATCGGCGTGCCGACCACCCCGGCGCGCAACTCGGTCAACAACGGGTCAACCGCGCCAAGATCGGTTTCCAGCACCGCCGCCAGTCGCTGCAAGCGCTCGATCAGCTGTGGCGGATTCAGCGGTGTGACAACCGGCGCGGCGGTCAGCGCGGAATGGGCCGACAAGCTGTCGATATCGCGCATCACCGCCGACAGCAAGCTGTCCAGTTGTTCCAGCTCGGCCAGGTGCGGAGTCTTGCCCTGCTTGAGTTGGTTATAGAGTTCGGTCACTTTTTCATACAGCGCTGCCGCGCCGATGTTGCCGGTAACGCCTTTCAGCGCATGGCAATACGCCTCGGCTTTCTGAATATCGGCAAGCGCGCCAGGCGCTGACAGCAAGCGCCGCAACTGGCTCCCCGCGTCGGCATAGTGTTCGCGGAAACGATGCAACTGTTTGCCATACGCATCAACTTTGCCACCAATGCGGCGCACCCCTTCGCGCGTCTCCAGGCTGCTCAGCGCCAGCAATTCCGGCGGCAAATCCAACACCGGCGGCGCGGCGATGACGGCGCGCTTTCCGCCCCGCTCCGCCGGCGCCCGCACCCATTTCAACAGCACCGCCAGCAGCCTGTCCGGCGAGATCGGCTTGGTGACATGCTCGTTCATGCCGGCGGCCAGGCTCAGTTCTGAATCGCGCGCCATCGCCAGGGCGGTCATCGCGATGATCGGCAGGCTGGCATAGCGCTCGCCACCCGGCGTAGCGGCCAACGCACGAATACGCCGGGTCGCTTCGAGACCATCCATCACCGGCATCTGGATATCCATCAGCACGCCGTCGTAGTCGCGCAGTTGCACTTTGTCGACCGCGTCCTGGCCATTCACCGCCGCATCGACTTCGATGCCTTCATCGCGCAGCAATTCGATGGCAAATTCGCGGTTGATGTCATTGTCTTCAACCAGCAGCAAACGCATGCCGGCGAGATTGCCGGCGCTGCCCTGGTCGGCTTTGCCGCTGCGGCGATTTTCGTCCAGACCGAGGCTGCGACCGCGACCAAGCACCGATAGCATGGCGTCGAGCAGAATCGACGGCGACACCGGCTTGATCAAAAAACCATCCACCCCGGCTTGTTCGGCCAAGTGGATCACATCCTCACGACCATACGCGGTAACCATGATGATTTTCGGTTGGCGCGGAATCGTCGAGTCGTGGTGAATACTCTGGGTTGCTTCGTCGCCGTTCATGCCGGGCATGCGCCAATCCATCAAGACCAGGTCGAACGGTTTTTCGATCGCCGCCTGCAGGCGGGTCAATGCCGCTGCGCCGCTCGCCGCAAGACCCACCTCGACATGAAAATATCGCAGCATCTCGGCGAGAATCTCGCGCGACAGTTCGTTATCGTCCACCACCAGCACACGGATACCGGCCAGCATCGGGCCGGCCTGTTCGACCAACATGCGACGATGCGCCTGCGCCTGTTCGGCGATTTTGAGGCGCAGCGTGAAGCACAGCGTGGAACCTTTGCCTGGCTGCGTATCCTCGATCCAGATGCGCCCCCCCATCAGGCCAACCAGGTTTTTGCTGATCGCCAGCCCCAGCCCGGTACCGCCAAATCGGCGGGTCGTGGTCTGGTCGGCCTGGGTGAACTTCTCGAACAGCCTGGTCTGCATATCCGGCGTCATGCCAATGCCGGAATCGCGCACGCAGACTTGCATCGTGAGTTCGGTTTCGCTTGCGTCAAGGCAATGAAAAGCCAGTTCGACCTCGCCTTGTTCGGTGAACTTGACCGCGTTGCCGCACAGATTGAGCAAGATCTGTCCCAGCCGCAGCGGGTCACCAACCAGAATTGGCGGAATGGATACATCGTAGCGAATGAGAAATTCAATGCCCTTTTGCTCGGCCTGAAAGCCGACCGCGTCGGTGAGATGTTCGAGCACGCTATCGAGGCGAAATTCGATCTGCTCGATTTCCAGCTTGCCAGCCTCGATCTTCGAGAAATCGAGGATGTCATTGATGATGCTCAACAACGAATGCGCCGCGCCCTGCGCCTTGGCAAGCTGGTTGTGCAAGGCCGGCGTCAGCGGGTTTTTCAGGGCCAGATACAACATGCCGAGGACGGCGTTCATCGGGGTGCGGATTTCATGGCTCATATTGGCGAGGAAGTCACTCTTGACCCGCGACAAACGCTCGGCCTCCTCTTTCGCCGCCTGCAACTCGGCGGTGCGCTCGACCACCTGCCGCTCCAGGTTGGCGCGCTCATGCTCCAGCTCTTGAGTGCGTAACGCCACTTGCCGACGCAACAGCAGACTGACTGCCAGCAACAACAACAACACACTCCCGAGACCCGCCAGCGACCATTGCACCCAGTGCGGCATCAGCACTTGTGGCGGCATCGCCATGGCCCGGTGCAAAGCGGCGAAAAAGATCGAATCGGGATCGCGCCGCCAAGCGATCAAATGGGTGTCGATGCGTTGCAGCAGATCGGCGTTGCGGCCGTTGCCGGTGGCGAAGTAAAGATTCGATGGCAGAAACACGATAGGCGTTTCCTGCAAGTGGTATTTGTCGCCATTGCGCGCGGCAAAGAAGCTGTTGGTCACCACCGCGTCGGCCTCTCCCGCCACCACAGCGGCATAACCTTGATCCAGCGAACTGACCGGTACCGCTTGCCAGCCATGCTGGCTGCTGGCCATCAACTGGGTAAAGAAACTTTGCTGAATGCCGCCTTGCAGAATCGCCACCCGCTTGCCGGCGAGGTCGGCAATCGACTGCACATTCAATTCCGGCCGGCAATAGACCTGCGACCAACTGTTCGCCGCCGAGATTTTATGAAAATCGAAGCGCTGCGCCCGCTCGACCGAGAAGGCCACATCCGGCATCAGATCGAGCTGGCCGCGCTACAGTTGCGCCAGACAATCCGCCCATTGGCAGGCAACATAGTTCACCCGCCAGCCCTCCGCCCGCGCCATGGCATCCAGCAATTCAACAAACAAGCCACTCGGGCGGCCGTTTTCATCGGTGTAAACCTTGGGCGCGTTTTCGTACAGGCCGACGCTGACACCGCGTCTCTCGCCTTGCCCGCCCAGCCATTGCCAGACGGCCATGGTCAGCGCCAGAAGCGTGAAGATGAGGAACCAGACAGGTGCGCGTTTCATGACCGGGGACAGGCTTGTTTCGAAGGTTTTTCGACTGCCGAATAGTACGTTACTCCTGTAACCGATTCTTTACCCAAGGCGCCCCCTTCGCTACAACAGCCCGCCCCGAGCGCATCGAAGGGACTTTTCAAATTCTTAACCCGCCTTATTGCCGCCTTGCGCGGTGATATGTTGAGGGGGTTGTGAATTTTTTAACGACGATTTAATCGGCCCTGGCAGGGTCGACTTTCACGCTCGACAAACAACGCCCGACAGCATGAAAGTACTTCAGGGGATTGCAAGGGGGTTGCAGGCAATAAACCATGCACGCCCACAGACCAACTACCCAAACCCGCTTTACGGGTTGGGCGATTGGGTTGAACACCATACGGGGATAGAGAAGTAATCGGTCCGCGGCCAAAAATCGCGCCGAGGAAACATGGCGGGGTGCGCCATGTGCACCATTTCACGTTCATTGTTGCGCTTGGCGCACTCCACAGAATCAATGCGTTGCATCGTGCAAGTGTGCGAGTGCGCCAGTTGAGAGCCGTGTTCAGGTCAATATTCAGCGCCGGTCCGGACTTGCACCGGGGCCGCCAACCGGCCCGGGCGGGTTTTCCCAGTTAGTTCCCGGGCCGCCGGCCGGACCAGGAGGATTGTCGTCGCGGTCGAACCAGCAGTAGTCGCGGTGAATACCGCGCTTGTTGCAATAAGCATGCTGCTTGACCGCGTTCCAGTTCACAAACAGCGCCCAATCCGCCGGACCTAGCTGCGCTCTCAGCCAGCCGGTATGACGATGTCGAATGTCCGGACTGGCACCTTTGCCTCCGCGTGGACCAGGCGGATTTTCCCAGTTGGTGCCGGGTCCGCCACGCGGGCCGGGCGGATTGTCATCGCGGTCGCGGGCATGTCGATTCGGGCTGGCACCGGGGCCGCCGGCCGGTCCGGGTGGATTTTCCCAGTTGGTGCCAGGTCCGCCACGCGGGCCAGGCGGATTGTCATCGCGGTCGCGCGGATGTCGATTCGGACTGGCGCCGGGGCCGCCGGCCGGTCCGGGTGGATTTTCCCAGTTGGTGCCGGGTCCGCCACGCGGGCCGGGCGGATTGTCATCGCGGTCGCGGGCGATAGCGCAAGACGAGGTGGACAAAACCAACAAGGCCATGGCGATCCAATATTTCTTGCCGACTTTCATCATTTTCTCCTTCAATCATCTAACGCCCGATCGGCGCATCGACTCAAACTATTGCTTAACCTATTGCTTACCCGTTACCTAAGTGTGGTTTGACTGCCAGCATTTGCAAGCCAAATACACGCCATTTGCACGCGCCAAGCCGGACAAGCCGGAACCAGACAGGTTAGACAAACCCTCGGCATTGCTCATGGGCAGGGTGGATAAGCGCAGCGCATCCACCATCGTGGCCGCAAAAGGTGGATGCGCTGCGCTTGTCCACCCTACGATTCTGCTCAGGAAATGAGAAGGCTTAAGACGTATTAGATTAAAAAAAGCCATCGCCGCACCGCGCCTTGCCCGACCGGTAGGCGAAGATACCCGCCAACAATCAGCCAGCCGTTGATTTTCTGCGGCATCCCTTCAGGCCCGATCTACCGCTTCGCGGATGCGCCGGATGGTGTCCTCGACGGGCGCTTTTTTTGAAACATCCAGGCCAAAACTACGCGCGATTTCATTCACCCGAGCCGGATTCATCGGCACCCCACCGGCGTCGATTGCATCCAGTAGCGCCCTGGCGCGCCGCAACTCCAGCGGTACGGCGACGCATGGACGAAACAACTGTGTCAGCCAACTCGGCATCTCGAACGCCACACCATCCTCGCAAAAATCAAACAAAGAGATGCATTGTAAATAAGCCACTCGACGAGAACAGCCTGTCAGACTTCGATATCGGAACAGAAATCACATTGGCATGCGCCCTCCACCTTTCATGAATTCACGCATCTCCATCATCAGCCTGGCCTGGTTTGCCTTCTTGCTGATCGCCATCACCTCTGGCGCGCTGCGCGAATGGCTGCTGACCCCTGAATTTGGCGAACACCGCGCGCACCAGATCGGCACTGTTTTCGTTTGCATACTAATTTCAGCCGTCATCGTCGCCGCCATCCGCCGTCTGCGCCCGACCCCCGGCCAGGCGCTCGGCATTGGCACGGCCTGGATGCTGATGACCATGGCCTTCGAGTTCGGCGTTTTCCATTTCATCGTCGGCCACCCGATGTCTGTGCTGCTGGCCGACTACAACCTTGCGGCGGGCCGATGGTGGCCATTGGTGCCGCTGACGCAATTGCTGACGCCCTGGGTTGCGGCCAGATTGATTGCAAAATCAGCCGCGCGACGCAATGACGAATCCGCTTTGGCGAACTTGCCAATCGAAAAGCCAACCGCCGACAGACCTCGTCGAGCCGAAAAATCACGCTTGCCCGACGAATTCCGCCGCGCCATCAGCCGGGAAGAAATCGCCGACTTGCCGATTAAGCGTTATGAGGGAGACGTTATCGTAGTGAATAGCGCCGGGTTGCTGGCAGAAGCGATGCTCGACATCCGCCAGGAAGCCGTCCTTGGTTTCGATACCGAGACGCGGCCGGCATTCAAAAAAGGCGAAAGCTATCTTCCCTGCCTGGCCCAAATTGCGACTGCCCGCGCGGTCTATCTGCTGCAATTGGAACAACTGGATTGCGCCCGAAACATGACCGAGATTCTCTCCAACCCGCGCATCATCAAGACCGGCGTGGCGATAAACGCTGACATCGGACAACTGCAACGCCTGTTTTCATTTGAGCCGATGGCGGTGGTGGATATCGGCCAAGTGGCGAAGCGGCACGGCAATACGCAGAGCGGGTTGCGCAATATGACCGCGTTGTTCCTTGGCTGGCGCATGGCGAAAGGTGCGCGCACCACCAACTGGGCTGCGGCAGAATTAACCGCCGCGCAAATCGGCTATGCCGCCACCGATGCCTGGGCCAGCCGCGAACTGTATCTGCGATTTCAGCAATTGGGCTTGCTGACGGCAACCGAAGACTCCGCGCGGCAAGCGACATAATCTCTTGCGTCTCAAGCCTTCACACTTTCCGAGCAGAATCGCAGGGTGGATGCGCTGAGCTTATTCACCCTGCACTTGAACAAGGCCGAGAGTTTGTAATACCCCACATCGCCAGCCCTGACGACGGCCGGGTCTCGAACCAAAGTCCGACAGGTTCCTAGGAGGCTGTCGGACTTTGGTCGTCGATAGCGAAAATCGACCCCGCCGAGGCCGTTTTTTGCCGGATTCGCCGCAGCATGGTTGTTCCATGGTGCAA
>JAIFKV010000129.1 GCA_020049415.1 Betaproteobacteria bacterium | reverse complement strand
TTATCGCCTGAATCAGCACCAGATCGCCCGCGCGCTGTTCCCGCTCGGCGAACTGCCGAAACCGAAGGTGCGAGAACTGGCGCGTCAGGCGGATATCCCGGTAGCGGAAAAAAAAGACAGTACCGGCATCTGTTTCATTGGCGAGCGACCGTTTCGCGAATTCCTGCAGCGCTACATGCCGATTCAACCCGGCGATATGGTGACGCCGGAAGGCAAGATCATGGGGCGCCACCAAGGCTTGATGTATCACACGCTGGGGCAGCGCAAAGGGCTCGGCATCGGCGGCGTGAAGGGGGGCGAGGAGGGCGTGCCCTGGTTTGTCGCCGGCAAGGATCTGGCACGCAATGAACTTATTGTCGTGGCCGGGCACGAACACCCGTTGTTGCTTGCCAAGACTTTACAGGCCGCCGATTTAAGCTGGATCGGCCCGTCGCCGGAAGTGGGGAAGCGTTACAGTGCGAAGACACGTTACCGACAGCATGATGCGGCGTGTCAAATAAGTGTGTTGACCGAAACGATGATGACGGTATGTTTCGATCAAGCGCAGTGGGCGGTAACACCGGGGCAATCGGTCGTTCTTTATGAGGGTGATGTTTGCCTGGGTGGCGGCATCATCCAAGGTAGTACTTAAAACCTTAATCACATTCCTAACAGACTCATACAACATCATGAATAGACGAGAATTTATCTGGACACTTCCCGGCCTTGGCGCATCTGTCTGGCTGACCGGTTGCTCGACCGATCCGGTCACCGGCAAGAAAGCGCTGGTGATGATGGGCAAAGAGCAAGAAATCGCCATCGATAAACAGCACTCGCCGCATCAATTTTCGGAAGACTACGGCATCGCGCAAGATGCCGGCCTCAACCGCTATGTCGCCGATGTCGGCAAGCGGCTCGGCAACGTCTCGCATCGGCCGGATATGCCCTACAGCTTCCAGACGGTAAACGCCAACTACGTCAACGCCTACGCCTTCCCCGGCGGCACCATTGCGGCCACGCGCGGCATCATGCTGGAACTGGAATCCGAGGATTCCCTGGCCGCACTGATGGGGCATGAAGTTGGACACGTCAACGCGCGCCACTTTGCCGAGCGACAAGCCAAAAGCAGTTTGCTGGATATCGTTGTTGCCACCGCCAGCATCGCGTCGACGGACAGTAACCCGCAATACGGCGCGCTCGCACAACTTATCGGTAGCGTCGGCGGCGGTGTACTGCTGTCGCATTACAGCCGCGAAAACGAGCGTGAAGCCGATGCGCTGGGGATGGAGTACATGACCCGCGCCGGGCTGAACCCCACCGGCATGACCGACCTGATGCAGATGCTCAACAGTCAGTCCAAAGCCAAACCCAGCGCCCTGGAACTGATGTTCTCCACCCATCCAATGAGTTCTGAACGTGTCGCCAACACCAACCAGGCGCTCGAAAAAACCTATGCTGATGCCGCAAAACGCCCGCTTCAACGTGAACGTTACATGGACAACACCAGTCGCTTACGTGCACTTAAAGCGGCCATCGGCGAGCAGCAGAAGGGCGAAGCGATGCTGAATCAGAAAAAGTTCGACGCCGCCGAAGACCATTTGCGCAAAGCCTTGGCCATGGCGCCAGAGGATTATCCCGGGCTGGTATTGATGGGCAAAACCCAAATGGCGATGAATCGGCCGCAAGAGGCGCAACCTTATCTGCTCAAGGCGCAAACGATTTATCCAACCGAAGCCCAGGCCAGCCAACTCGCCGGCGTCACCCATCTGCAATTAAAACAACCCGACAAAGCCCTGGCCGCATTCCAGACTTACGATCGTTTGCTGCCCGGCAACCCGAATACCATTTTTCTGAAAGGTTATTCGCTGGAACAGATGCAAAACAAACAAGCCGCCGCCCAGGAGTATTTCAACTACTTGAAAATGACCCGCCAGGGCAATCAAGCCAATCATGCGGTAAGCCGTTTGCAAGGCTGGGGCATGGTCAAATAAGGCTCCATATGAGCAGGATAGAGATCTGGTTGTCTGAAGTTCAGCGACAGCATTGAATCTCCTATGCCCTTACTTTGCGCTCTTGTTTGGGATTACCATCCGGGCGTATCGGAATGGGCGCAAGCCCTTCCTAACCCGGATATTTCATGAATCCTCACTTGCCCTCGCTGGTCCCTTGTCCGCACAGGAAGTCCTGCACTACCCGCAAGGGGCAGTCCGGATTTGTATGCGCTAAAGCGTTAACAAATTCGTTGAGTCGGGCGTATGAATAACTGCGCCACTACTTCTCTGAATTCCCTTTGTAAGCAATGTCCTGAGCGGTCATCTCGGGAATTCATGAAATTCCGGGCTATTTTCAACGAAGACACTTTTCAGAATGATGAGCGACAAAATACGCGAATATATTGAGCAGCGCTTTCTGATCGAGTTCGATGAATCATTTCCTGAAGATACTGATTTGTTCAAGGAGGGGGTCATGGATTCGTTTGGCTATGTACAGATGTGCCGCTTCCTTGAAAAGGAATTCAACTTTCGTTTTTCTGAACAGGAAATGACTGGCAATGTTCTGACAAGCCTGATTCGTATCAGAGAATACGTCGTCCAGAAAACCGCACAGGATGTTGCCGGCCTGGGGGCGAGCGTCCAAAGCGGTTAATCGCGCCATGTGCGGCATTGCCGGCTTCTTCCACCCGTCCTTGGCGGTAGAGGCGTTTCCCGACACCCTGTTGAGCATGTTGCGAGCCATTGCCCATCGGGGGCCCGATGCCACGGGATATGTCGTAGACAGTCGCTGTGGCTTGGGATCCACCCGTTTGTCGATTATCGACATCGAAGCGGGTATTCAACCCATCTCCGACCCGACACAACGCTACTGGCTTTGTTACAACGGCGAGATTTACAACTATTTGGAATTGCGCGTTGAACTCGAAGCGCTAGGCTGTAATTTTTCCACTCATTCCGATACAGAAGTACTTTTACAGGCTTGGCTTCACTGGGGGGCTGCCTGCCTTCCCCGCCTCAATGGAGGCTTTGCCTTTGCCCTGTACGACCGGGATCGTGATGAACTCATTCTGGCACGGGATCGTTATGGCAAGCGTCCCCTGTTCTACGCTTTCTGTGGCGAGGGGATGTTGTTTGCCTCAGAGATGAAGGCTTTCCTGAGATTCCCCGGTTTTGTTTTTGAGCATGATCCTAGGCAACTGGCCTCAATCGTTGCCGTTTGGACGCCGTTACCGGAACAGACCGGGTTCCATGGCATACATAGCCTATCCATGAGTCACTGGCTGCGCTGCCGCGCCGGGAAAACCGAGGTTATGCCTTATGAAACGCTCGATTTCGGAGGCAATATCACTGTTGGTAGTGAAGCAGAAGCTTTGGATCTGATTCAACAGCGGCTGCGAGAAAGCGTGGCGTTGCGCCTGCGAAGCGACGTCGAAGTTGGCGTTTACCTGAGCGGTGGCATTGATTCTGCTGTTGTTGCCTTACTTGCCGGAGAGCTGAGTTCCCATCCTCTGTCCACCTTTTCGGTTGAGTTTGCCGACCGGGAATATGACGAATCAGACCAGCAGCACGAAATGGCGACCCTTCTCGGGAGTCGACATCACGCACTGACAATTACGCATCGCGATATTGTCGATAGCCTTCCAGCCGCCGCCTGGCACGCCGAAATCCCCGCCTTTCGGAGCGCCTTTGTTCCTATGTATCTGCTATCCGCCCGTACCAGGCAGGCGGGAATCAAGGTAGTGCTGTCTGGGGAAGGTGCGGACGAGGCTTTCCTGGGTTATGACTTGTTCAAGGAAACACTGCTCAGACAGGACTGGTTGAATCACGATGAAGAAAAGCGCCGCATTCAGTTAGCGCGCCTTTATCCGCATTTAGAACATTACGGTCCTCAGGATGTTGCCGCCCTCACCGGGTTGTATCAACAATTTTCACAGGAACGCCTGCCAGGGTTGTTTTCCCATGAGTTGCGCTTTCAGAACGGACGATTCTCAGCGCGGCTCATCAAGAACGCCGGCAATCCATTCGAGGCTATCTCGGCTTTGGTCGCGGCGACGCCCGGTTATGCCGAAATGACGTCGATACACAAGGCCCAATGGCTTGAGTTCCGCACCCTTCTGGCGGGCTATCTGTTGTCGACCCAGGGGGAACGCATGGGACTGGCAAATGGTGTGGAAAACCGCTGCCCCTTCCTTGACCCCGCTGTTGTGAGACTGGCTGCCTCGATCAACTTGCGTTTTGACGACGGTTTCGATGAGAAGCGACTTCTGCGGCAGGCCTTCCGTGCACGATTGCCAAGCTCTATCGTGAACAAACGAAAGTTTCCTTACCGAGCACCAGACAGCGCTGCCTTCGTGGACTGTCGGCCAGACTACCTGGAACTGCTGCTTAGTTCCGATGAGATCGCCAAGATGCCTTTCTTGGACGGGAAATTTGTACGTGCTCTCAGCAACAAGATTTTGAACAGCCCGTCAGCCGAGATCAGCACCAAAGAAAATCAGGCTTTCATTTTTCTGCTTACCATCGCCCTTCAGCATCGCTTCTTCGTCCAACGGGAAACCTCTCCAACTCAGACTTGGGCCGATTCACCCTTGGTAAGAGCTGTCGATTTGCGTCATCTGACTTGAATGCATGAATAGGGCACTCAATGTTTGAGTGGGGGTATTGGCAGTCAATGGCGGGTTTTTAGCTGTAAATGTATTTCCAGTGCTTGGCTGATGAATTCCATCGCAGGTTCGCTGCTCAACATAAAGTGTTCTTCCTGTACATCAATCAAGACCGGGGGCGATTTCAGGAAATTTTCCCAGCAATGGGGGGGATTACGCTGGCTATCCGGCAAAACGGGAAGATTTAGTGCGCTGTTATGGCCGATCAGTCCTAGCGTATTTCGAAACAACAATACATCGACTTCCCGATCAAGCTGGGTAGGTCTGTAGTCGGCAAGTAATTGGGCATGAACACGCATCATGCATTGGCAGCGACGTAAGTAGTTTTGCAATGCCTGTTGCGTATGAGGAACCTTGCAGTGATTTAACAAATATTGCGCTGCGTATGAGCTATGTTCAGTAAAGGGCAAAGGCGGAAGTGCGTCGGGCGGCAGGAGTTGGTCAGAATTCCATTGCAATGCCAGTTGATTGCAGATGACTTGCATCAGAAGTCCGTTGCGGCTCCAGGACGTTATGCTTTCTCCGTGCTTGGGGTGCGGTGCAAAAGCGTCGATCATGACCATCAGCCCAATTTCTTCCCCGCAGGCTTGCAACTGTCGCGCAATTTCGAAGGCTATTACTCCGCCCATGGAATAACCGCCGACTAGGTAAGGGCCATGTGGTTGCTGTTTGCGAATGTCGCGCAGATAGGCTTCGGCCATGGCTTCGAGGCTAAAAAAGAACGGTGCATCCGAATTGATGCCGGGCGCTGCGAAGCAATAAAGAGGCTGTTCTGGCGGCATGTAACGGGCAAGATGTTTAGCCCAAGTCAATTCCCCCGCGATACTGTGAATCAGGAAAATTGGCGTGCGCGCTGATCCTGGTCGGATAGGTATGATGTGCTGCAGGGAAGTCACTTTACGATGCGTGCGGTTGTGAAGTTGAATCACGGACTTCAGGTACTCACTTGTCTGAGCAACTCCGCCCGAAGCCCGCCGAGACGCTTTTTTCCGAGAATCCGTGCGCTTTTTACTTTGACTCTTGGTCTCTGCAGGTATCAGGCAGGTGTGGACCGGTAGTGAGGCGAATAGATGGCGGCACCCTGATTGGACAATGCTCTGCATTGCCCATCAAGATGTTAGTTGATATAGTCAAAACCGATTATATTTTTGTCACGGGCGAATTTAATGAAAAACGCGGATCAGGATGCTGTCGTGGTAGAAGAGGTGATTGCTGGCGAGGGTGAAAGTGGTGAAGCTCAAGTCGGTATGGAAGATCTTTCCCATGAGGCTCGGCGATGCGCTGTGGCTGAAGCCATCAAGCGCAACATGCTATGGTCTGCCGGTGCTGGGGTTTTACCTGTGCCGATGCTTGAACTGGTGGCGATAACCACCGTTGAGCTTAAGTTGGTGAAGGAATTGGCGGATATATACGGTGCGGGTTATCGCAAGGATTTAGCTAAGGCTGCGGTGCTTTCACTGCTAGGTAGTTTAGGTAGCGTTACCCTTGGCAAGATGTTGGCCCTTAGTAGTCTCAAGGCCATTCCTGTGTTGGGTCATGCAGTCTCGGTGGCTTCCATACCCGCTCTCGCGGCAGCGATCACCTATGCCATTGGCAGGATTTTCGCGGCCCACTTCGAAACTGGCGGAACCCTGCTTGATTTTGATGCCACGCGTGTGCGTGACTATTTCCGCACTGAGTTTGCCAATGGAATGAAAGTCGCCACGGCGACCAATATGCCTAAGTCTGCAACAAGTGGGGTGGCTACCTGATGCTGGGCTGGAGGGCGGAGATTCCTGCTGTTTCAGGAGAAGTCAGGTAATGTTTTGGATTGCCTATATTCTGCTTTGCGTGATTGCCGCCTATCTTGGAAAGGATACCCGCCTTGGCTTTTGGGGCATTCTTATGGTCGGCGTGTTTCTGACCCCTCTTGCCTCCTTGGTTATGGTTGTCCTGTTTGGTCGTTCATCTTCGGCAACCGTCAAGTGAACTTGGCAGAGACTCTGCCAAGCATCACGCTTTGTCACCTTTGTTACTCGAGTTTCTCCTTCATCAGATGATGCCATGAACAAGGCCGAGAAGGTCTCTACGGCCGAAGACTCAATAATGTCATCTCCTATTGAAGAAAAGTCTGTCCTTGGTTTTTCTCGCCGGTTGTCGAAGTACCGGTTCGGTTTTACCCTGACGCTCCTGATTATGGCTTTTATCCTGGTCGTAATGTGGCGCGACATCGTGGTATCAAAATATCCCGGCGAGCAGGGCGTTTACTGGTCACGTTTTTTTGGTGGCACGTCCGACTTGGTGCTTGGCGATGGAACTCATCTGAAGTTTCCGTGGGATAAAATTTATATTTACAGCACCCGTCTGTACAAAATTGGCGACAAAATTACATTATTGACGAAGGATGGGATGCAAATCGTCGTTGAGTGGTCGGTTCGTTTTCGAATCGATCCTGCTCATTTGCCTGAGCTCCATCGCAACTTGGGCCCTGATTTTGCGGAAAAGGTGGTGGTGCCGGAGGTGATTTCATCCTTGCGTCAGGTGCTCGGGAATTATTCTGCAGATGAAATCTATGCCAAGGACGAAGAAGATCTGCTAGAAGAGATTGATGATCGGGTAAGGACTCGGGTAGAGATGTTTCATCCGATTATCTTTGAGACTGTAATGTTGCTCAGTCTCGACTTGCCGCCAGAGATGCAAAAAGGGATAGTCGAGAAGCTTTTGTTTGAACAGCGTCTACTGTCCTACGGTTTTCGTCTACAGGCGGAAGAGGAAGAAAAGAAGCGGAAGATCATCGAAGCGGAGGGGATCAAAGCTTTTGAGGAAACCAGCAAAATTCCAATGTTGAAATGGCGGGGTATAGACGCGACATTGGAGTTGGCGAAGTCTCCCAATGCCAAGATTATTATCATGGGAACCGGACAAAACAACATGCCATTGCTGTTGAATGCAGATAGTCCTAATTCAGATGCGCAGGCAGGAAACCGGGTAAATCCCGCAAATGCGGTATCCCTGACAAAAGGTAAGTGAATTATTACTGCTACTGCTTGATGGTGAAATACTCCTCTACATATTTACGATATATCGCTTCATAACGGCCATTACGACGCAGAGTGGCTAACCCACGATTAAATTCGTTGCGTACATCCTCATCGAGGAAGGCTGCTTTGAATGCGGTGGGGGGGAACAGGGTAAAAGAGTCGACTTCAACGGAAGAGGGTATCTTGCCCTCGGAAACCAATTTTCCGCGATAAAATTTGAACAAGCTCTCGTCCATAATCGCAATATCAACCTTTCCCTCAAGCAACATGAGAGTCTGTTTTTTTTGATTCGACATTTCCCGGTAGTTATAGTTACCGAGAGTGACGCGGCTAAATTCCTCGCCCAGATTCTTGCGGGCATACTGGAACGCGACGATTTTTTTCTTCTTGAGGTCGGAGATACCCTTGATCACTTGGCGACCTGTCTTTAGGGCAAAGGCTTTGTTGTGATAACGGATGAAATCATCGGAGTAGTAGACAGGCAGACGTGAGCTTTCCAGAATGTTTGCCGTACCGTCTGCACGCCCTTTTGCGAATAATTCATACCCCCGTCCTATCGGCAGTCTGATTGGTACGATGTTGTTTCCACTGGGTTTCAACGCTTCGCGCATAAGCTCTATAGAGATACCGCTGCTTTGGTCAATAACATAGGGCGGCGTGTACTCAAGAAATACAATCTTCAAATCGCGTGCAAGCGCAGCGTGCGATGAGATGGCAAAACTCAACAGAAATAGGCTGAGAAAGGATGGCTTCATGTTGATCTCTTCATACTCATCGGTGGGATGGAACAAGTCAGTTTAGAACTGTTCATGCAATCACATGTGTTCGATACAGGAATTCTGGTGGCAACATATATTGCATAAGTTTGATCTTGGATGTTCTTGCTGCCAAGGCTGCGGAATAGCCATCCCCGGCATTGATATCAATCAGAGTCCACTCGCGCGCAACACCCAAGTTGGGCTCAATATTGATCAACTGCGTTTGTGCTGTGGGGGTAAAACTGACTCGCAGGTGTTTGAAGTCGAGTGTCAGACCATAACCTAATGCTTTGGCAACGGCTTCCTTGCGGGTCCAGGCTTGATAAAAGGCTCGGAACTGGTCATTCGGAGAGAGTTCCAACCACTGGTCCAAGTCTTCCTGGCACAAGATCATCTTCGCCAAGCCTGGTCCGTCGTTCAGTAAGCGATGGTGTTCGATATCAACGCCGACATCAACTTCCTTGGAAATCGCGATCAGCGCCAGCTTTCCAGAGTGACTTACATTGAAACGTAATTGCGCAAGAGGCGGAGGAAGGGACGGCTTGCCATATTGGTTGAGGCAGAACTGGATGGTTTCACAAGGGATACCCAAGTAACTGCCGAGCAAGAGGCGTAATGCGCTGCGTGTCACAATGTATTGCAGGCGAGGCGCGGGAACCAGGAAATGTTCGGCCCGCTTCCTTTCCTCGCTAGACAAGTATTGTGTCAGTCGGGCCAAGCCTTTCTCCGACTCTTCCAGCGAAAGGCGCCAAAGGTGACAATCCCCTGGCTGTATTTTGGGTAGTTGATGCTGAACTTCTTCTCGATTCATGGCGAGTGCGGAGATAGAATTGGCCATGAGTCATCGGTTTTAAGTTTAGGCACGAAATGTTTTTTGAACATTTATGTTCACATCGGATGTCTAGGAGTCTGTCGGAATTTGGAATCGTCGGCTGCAAATCGACCGCGCCGGGGTCGGTTTTCGCTATTGACGACCAAAGTCCGACAGGCTCCCAGCCCAGATTTTCATCGAGTTTATGCTAGCTGTGCATTGGTGCGTCAGTATCAAGCCAGTTTTGTCAGCCCGGATATTTCATGAATCCTCACGCGCCATCGCTTGTCCCTTGTTTGCACAGGAAATCCTGCTCTACCCGCAAGGGACAGGCCAAATTAGTAAGCGCTAAGGCGCCAACAACTCCGCTCAGTCGTGCGTATGAATAACTACGCCGCTTCTTTTCGGAATTCCTTGTGCAAACAATGTCCTGCGGGATCATTGTGTGAATTCATGAAATATCCGGGTTAGAGGTCTTTGCGGATCTCTACAGTTTTTTCATGTCCAGGATAATCAACTGAATATTTTGCGTTTGCTTAAGTCAAGCAGGCCGGCGGGAGTTACGCGGGCCTTGTATGTGACTTGTCTTGCGGGACTGGCCAATGCGGTATTGATTGGTTTGATCAACCTGGCAGCGGAAGCGGCCGCCTCGGGTGAGCGGGTGGGGGCGCAGTTGTTCATACTCTACTTGCTTGCTTTTGCTATCTATGTATTGACTAATCAGGCTTCTTTGCGACGCGCGAACGATTTTCTTCAGAGTCGCTTGGGGGAACTTCGTTTGCGGCTGGCTGACAAGATACGGCGCGCCGAGTTGCGTACCCTGGAGCGTTTGGGACGTGGACGTCTGTATGCTGTGGTTGCTCAAGAGACCAATCAACTCTCGCAGAATTTTCCTTTGCTGGTTGCTGCGTCGCAGAGCTTGTTCCTGCTGGTTTTCTGTCTGCTTTATATCGCGTCGCTGTCGCTGATTTCTTTCGTCGTGATCTGTTGTGTGACGGCATTGGCGTTGATGTATTTCTACAGTCGGCGCAAAGCGCTCAATGACGCCATGGTTTCCGTGCATGCCCAAGAAGGTGAAATGCTGGATTCATTGATGCATTTCACCGAAGGGTTCCAGGAAATTCGGCTGAATGCGGATAAAAATGATGCGCTGTTCGCCCGCTACACACGAATCGTCGATGACTTGCAGTCCCTGATCGTCGGTATCGGCGGCAAATGGGTTGTGTTGCTGCTGTTCAGCAATGCTTTCCTGTATGGCTTGCTCGGTGTAGTGATATTTGTCCTGCCTGGATTCTTCAGCGGTTATACGGACATCATCTACAAGATCGCTGCGGCCGCAATTTTCTGCGTTGGTCCGGTATCGGCAATTACCTCGGCAGCACCGTTGTTTTCCCGGGCCAGTATTGGGTTGGGTCACGTTTACCAGTTGGAGGACATGCTTGATCAGGGTCGCCCAATGGGTTGGGTGAATACATTGACGGCACCGTCGTGTTTCAGCGGGTTTGGCAGTATCTCGTTTGATGGCATTGGATTTTCATATCGGGATCCCGCCCGGGAAAGTTCTTTCACCACCGGGCCCTGGAGTTTGCAGTTGCATCGAGGCGAATTGCTGTTTTTGCTGGGTGGCAACGGCAGTGGAAAATCTACTGCGCTCAAGCTTATGAGTGGTCTTTACCCACTGGATAGCGGATGTATCAGGGTGGATGGGATCGCTCTCGCGCCGGAGGTGTTGCAGGAATACCGGGAGCTTTTTTCCTGCATATTTCCCGATTTTCATTTGTTTGACCGTCTTCATGGACTCGATCATGTCGATCCCGAACAGGTTCGTCGGCTGATTGCCCGCATGGAGCTGTCTGACAAGGTGGGCTTTGAGGCGGGGCGCTTTTCGACGCAGGAGTTGTCAACGGGGCAACGCAAGCGCTTGGCGATGATTGTCGCTTTGCTCGAAGACCGGGAGATTTACTTTTTTGATGAATGGGCCGCCGACCAGGATGCCCATTTCCGCACCGCCTTCTATACAGAAATCCTGCCAGAACTGAAGCAGCGCGGCAAAACGGTCGTGGTTGTAACTCACGATGACCGTTTTTGGCATCTCAGTGATCGCACCGTGACTCTTGATCTGGGGCAGATGGTTGGCTCGGAGAGCGGGGTGCAGGAATGATCATTGTCGACTTCATCCGCCGAGCGAGTCACCAGGATTTGCGACGGATGCTGCTGCTCACCGCCGTAGCAGGATTTGCCAATGCGCTGCTGGTCGTTATCGTCAATCTGGTGGCCCAACTGGTGGCGGAAGGCGATCGGCCTGGAATCTGGCTTTGGCTGGCCTTTGTCCTCGCTTTTGCCTTGTACTATCTGTGCGACAAGCGCTCTCTGCTGATGTCCAACCGCATCATCGAGGGCCTGTTACGCGACTTGCGGATCGACATCGCGGCCAAGTTGCGGCGTACGGAGTTGCAGACGGTAGATAAATTGGGGCGTGGGGATTTGTACACCATGGTGTCCCAGGAAACCAACCATCTGTCGGTGGCCTTCCCTCTGTTGATGGAAAGTTTCCAACAGACTGTGCTGTTGGCGGTCTCCCTGATTTATCTGGGTTATCTTTCTCTGCCGGCCCTGATGGTTTTCATTGTCGCCGTTGCCCTTGGAATTCTCGGTTATCTGCACATCAATGTGAATTTCAAGGATACGCTTGCCGAGTTGGGTCGTTGTCAGGCCAGGATGCTGGATGCCATTGGCGACATCATTGATGGCGCAAAGGAAATGCGGCTCAACACCCGGCGCAACGATTCCGTCTTCGCGGCCTATGGCCAGTTGTCGCAGATCGGGCAGCGCCTGATGACCCGTTCCGGCGAGCATTGGGCATCGCTGGTGTTGTTGAGCGGAGTGGTGGTGTATTTCATGCTGGGTGTCGTGGGCTTCGTATTCCCCATCTACATCAGCGAACACAGCACCATCGTTTTTCAACTGGTGCCAACGCTGTTGTTCTGTATCGGCCCTCTGACACGGATTGTGGCGCAGTCGCCGATGTTCTTGCGCGCCGATGTCGGCTTGAATTCGATCATGGCGGTAGAGCGCCATTTCGACGCAGTGCCTGGCGTCGATCCGGCCACGGCCCGCGCCGAGTCGGTTCTTTATCAGGGTTTCAGCAGCATCAACTACCGGAATCTTGTCTTTAGCTACCGCGCCGATTCGGGTGGGGCGGTGTTCAGTCTTGGGCCGCTGAATCTCGATATCCGGCGCGGGGAACTGCTCTTCATCGTTGGCGGCAATGGCAGCGGAAAATCTACCGCCTTGCGCCTGATGACCGGTCTTTATCCCGTCGATAGCGGCGAGATACAGGTGGATGACAAGGTCGTCGAGGCAGGTCAGATTGGCGGTTTTCGCGAACTGTTTTCAGCGATCTTCGCGGATTTCCATTTGTTTGATCGACTCTACGGGATGGAGGACAGGGATCAGGAAACAGTGAATCGACTGATTGATGAAATGGGCCTGGCCGGCAAGGTTCGCTTCGAGCAGGGTCGCTTTTCCGATCTCAACCTGTCCACTGGTCAGCGCAAACGCCTGGCCCTGATTGCAACATTGCTGGAGGACCGCCCCGTCTTTATCTTCGACGAATGGTCCGCCGAACAGGATGTCCATTTCCGTGAATATTTCTATACCCGCATCCTGCCCGAATTGAAATCGAGGGGGAAAACGGTAATTGCAGTGACCCATGATGACCGTTTCTGGCATGTCGCGGATCGGGTGATCAAACTCGATCTGGGGATGGTGGAGTGGGAAAAAACAGGTAAAGACCTCGAGGCCAAACCATGAAAGCCTTTATGTTCCCCGGGCAGGGCGCCCAGCGTATCGGTATGGGCGGCGATCTGTTTGCAGCCTTTCCAGATCGGGTGCGTCAGGCCGATGCGATTCTCGGTTACTCGGTGACCCAACTGTGCCTGGAAGGGCCGCTGGAACGGCTGACCCAGACTGAATTTACTCAGCCGGCCTTGTACGTGGTCAATAGCTTGGCTTATTTGCAGCGAACTGCTAGCGGACCAGCGCCCAACTACCTTCTCGGTCACAGCGTGGCGGAGTATGTGGCGTTGTTTGCTGCCGGCGTGCTTGATTTTGAAACGGGCCTGCGTCTGGTACAAAAACGCGGGGCGTTGATGGGCCAAGCCCGGGGCGGTGGAATGGCGGCGGTGTTGGGACTGGACGAGGCGCAGATTCTGGCTGTTCTCGAACAACACCACCTCGCCGATGTTCATGCCGCCAATTTCAATACCCCGCGGCAGATCGTGCTCTCCGGGCGGCGCGAAGCGGTGGCGGCGACCGAGCCGCTGTTCATGGCGGCCGGGGCGACTTACTTCAAGATGCTGCAGGTTAGTGGCGCTTTCCACACGCCTTTTATGACTGAGGCCCGGGATGAGTTCCGTGAGTTTGTGCGGGATATTCATTTTTCGCCCCCGACTATTCCGGTGATCTCCAACGTCACCGCTCGCCCGCATGACGCTGCCCGACTTCGGCAACGCATGGTGGAGCAGATCACCGCCCCGGTCCGTTGGGCTGAAAGCCTGCGTTATTTGTTGGCCAAAGGATTGGATATTGGCGATTTTGAAGAGATCGGTCCGCAAGGTGTGACAGTCGTGAAGCCGATGGTCATGCGCACCAAAGCCGAGGCCGGCCCCCTCGACGCTTCTGTGCTGGCGGCAGAGGCTGCACATGAGGCGATGCAGAATAAACCGGAGCCTTCGCTGCATGCCCCAATAGCCACTGCCGAGCAAAGTGTCGGCTCTGGCGAGACGGCGGATGTCGAGATTGCCGGTGGGGCTTGCCTGCCGATTCCTTCGCCGCAGACTTTTACGGCGGCTTGCCTCGGCTCTCCTGAATTTTGCGATACGTTCCGACTCAAATATGCCTACCTTGCTGGCGGCATGTATCAGGGCATTGCCTCGGTGGATATGGTCGTCAATCTGGCCCGGGCAGGGTTGATGGGGTTTTTCGGCGTGGGAGGCCTGAAACTGGACGAGGTGGAGAACAGCATCGTCCGCATCCAGGAAAGCATTCCTTGGGATGCGCCCTATGGCGTCAATTTCATCGCCCACACCCATCATCCGGAACTGGAAGACCAACTGGTTGAACTGTTGCTGATTCATGGCGTCCGGACGATCGAGGCTTCCGCCTTCATGGAAGTGACACCGGCGCTCGTCCGCTATCGTGCCAAGGGATTGTTGCGTGGTGCCGATGGGAAACTCCAGGTGCGCAACCGCATTATCGCCAAGGTGTCACGGCCTGATGTGGGGGCGCAATTTTTCTCTCCGGCGCCGCAACGACTGGTCGACAAACTGCTGGCGAGCGGCGCTATCAGTGCCGAAGAGGCGGATCTGCTCGCCACCATTCCGATGGCGGATGCACTTTGCCTGGAGTCTGACTCAGGCGGCCATACCGACCAACGCATGCCGTTTGCCCTGATTCCCGCCGGGTTGGCTACGCGCGACGAAATGCAGCGGCGCTTCCCGGAACACCCGCTTTTCATCGGCGCAGCCGGCGGTATCGGTACGCCGGAAGCGGCGGCGGCGGCATTTGTGATGGGGGTTGACTTCATTCTGACCGGTTCCATCAACCAATGTACTGTGGAAGCCGGCACCAGTGATCTGGTCAAGGATATGTTGCAGGACATGCAGGTGTACGACACCGATTACGCCCCCTCGGGAGACATGTTCGAAATGGGTTCAAGGGTGCAGGTGCTGAAGAAGGGACTGTTCTTCCCGGCGCGGGCGAACAAACTGGTGAGTCTCTATCGACAGTACGAATCCATCGACGAAGTGGACGCGAAGACCCGCCAGCAGATCGAGGAACGCTATTTTCAGCGTAGCCTGGACGCGGTGTTTGCCGAGGTACAGGCGCAGACCTCAACAGCAGACCTGGAGCGTGCCGCACGTAGCCCGAAACATCGGATGGCGCTCATTTTCAAACGTTATTTCAAAGATGCAACGCGCTGGGCGCTGGCTGGCGATGCCGCCCACAAGCTGGATTTTCAGATCCACTGCGGCCCGGCTCTGGGGGCATTCAACCAATGGGTCAACGGAACCGATCTGGCATCCTGGCGCGCCCGGCGAGTGGATGTGGTGGCGGAGCGCTTGATGGTCGAGACAGCGGATTTGTTGGTGCGGCGCTTCGCTGCAATGCAGGCGACCAGGAGATAAGGTTATGACCTCCCCGTCCAAGTGGACTGACATCGCCATTATCGGTGTCGGGGTGCGACTGCCGGGGGCCGATTCCCTGGATGAGTTTTGGCGCCATCTGGCGGCGGCCCGCTCGCTGATTAGCGAGGTTCCCGCGCGGCGGTGGGATAAAACGGCGTTGCGGGGCAATCCCGCAAAAGGCAACAAGACCAGCAGTATCCGGGGTGGGTTTATCGATCAGGCGGATTGTTTCGATGCCCGCTTTTTCAATATCTCGCCGCGCGAAGCGGCATGGATGGATCCTCAGCAGCGCTTCGCCCTGGAACTGGCCTGGCAGGCCATCGAGGATGCGGGCTATCGCGCCAGCGCGCTGGCTGGTTCCAATACCGGCGTTTTCATGGGCGTGTGTCACTGGGACTATGCGGAACTGTTGGAAAAACACCTGGCCCAGATCGATGCCTATCTGCCAACCGGCATTGCCTTTTCCATCATCGCCAACCGGGTGTCGCACTTTTTTGACTTGCGAGGCCCCAGCATCGCCAACGACACCGCCTGTGCCGCATCGCTTACTTCGGTGCATGAGGCGGTGCGGGCGCTTCAGTCGGGCAATTGCGAACTGGCCCTGGCGGGTGGCGTCAACCTGATCTGGTCGCCCAATCATTTCATCGCGTTTTCAAAGAATGGCATGCTGTCCCGTGAGGGCGCCAGCATGGCCTTCGACGAGCGAGCCGACGGTTACGTGCGTGGCGAAGGCGGGGCGATGCTCCTGCTTAAACCCCTGAACCGTGCGTTGGCGGATGGCGATGCGATCCACGGCGTTATTCGCGGTAGCGGTGTCAACCATGGCGGGCGCACCAATTCTCTGACCGTGACCAATCCCCAGGCCCAGGCCGAACTAATCAGCCGGGTGATCCGCGTGGCGGAGGTTGCGCCTGAAAGCATTACCTACATCGAGGCTCATGGGACGGGGACTCCCCTTGGCGATCCGATTGAAATCGCCGGCCTGAAGCAAGCCTTCGCCAGTTTGTATGAAGCGGCGGGCGAGACGCCGGTGGCCGGGAGTTGCGGTATCGGTTCGGTAAAGACAAATATTGGTCATCTCGAAGGGGCGGCGGGGGTCGCCGGTATCGTCAAGGTGCTGGCGGCACTGGGGCACGAGGCGTTGCCGGCCAATGTCGATTTTGGTCAGATCAATGCACTGATAAATCTCGACAGCACGCCGTTCCGCATCCAGCATCAGTTGACCGCCTGGCCGCGTACGCCGGGCCAACCACGGCGAGCGGGGGTAAGCGCCTTCGGCTTTGGCGGCAGCAATGCCCACGTGTTGCTTGAGGAGGCGCCGTTGCGGCCTGAGTCAGCGGCTGTCATCGACATCGTGCCTGAGCTGATTCCCTTGTCGGCGCGAGACGAAGGGCGTTTAGTCGCCATCGCCGGCAAACTACTGGATTACCTCGCTGGCCCCGGGCATCAGGTCGCCTTGGCTGATCTCGCCTGGACCCTGCAACAAGGGCGGGAAGCAATGGCTGTCCGGGTGGTGTGGCGGGTGGCTGATCTGGCCACCCTAAAGTTGGCACTCGCCGATTTCATCAAGGTCGGGACCGCGTCTTCTTTCATATTCGGGCTGGAATCTGGGCAGGAATCGTCCGATCCCATGCTCGAATTGGCGACGCAATGGCTGGCTGGTGAGGCGGTAGATTGGTCGCGACTGGCCCCCGATGCGACGCGCCGGCGTATCCATTTACCGACTTATCCGTTTGCCCGTGAACGCTACTGGATGGATGCTGCGTTGGGGGCCAAGGATCCAGAAGCGGTTATTCATCCCTTGTTGCACCGGAACCTCTCCCGCATCGGGCGGCAGTGTTACCAGACGCCTCTGGCCGGCAGCGAATTTTTCTGGGCGGAACATCACGTCGGCACTGTTCAGGTCTTGCCGGGGGTCGTCTGCCTGGAGATGGCCCGGGCAGCATGGGCACAAGCGGCCGGGCTGACCGAGGATGCCGCCGTCTCCTGCCGCATCAATCAGGTGGTGTGGACGCGACCGGTGGTGGCCGGAGAGTCGCCGGCACGGGTCGAAATCCGTCTGCAGCCGGCGCGCCACCCCGCCAGCGCCGACTCTCCGGGTAAGTCCGACACCCCCTTGTTGCCGCGCCATGCCGAGCTGGATTTTGAAATCGAGCGGCTCGAGGCTGACGCCACTTCGGGCAACCAGAATGCCCAGGGCAGTATTGTCCAAGGTGAGGTTGATATCGGGGAGGTGCTCGACCTGGCGGCATTGCGGGCCGCGGCAAGTACTGCAGCGGTGACGGCGATGACGCCGGAATTGCTTTACCAGCGATTGGCGGCGACGGGTATGCACCATGGCCCGAGTTTCCGGGCGATCACGGGCTGCCATCGTGGTCCTGACTTTTTTCTTGTCAGCCTCAAGCTACCGCGACTGTTGCGCGCTACGCTGGACAGCTTTGCTCTGCATCCGGTGATGCTGGATGCCGCCATTCAAGCCTGGATCGGGCTGGAGAATGTGGGTGACGGGTTGCCCGGGGCGGCGGTGCCATTCTCCTGTCGTCAGGTGGACGTGCGCGGAGGGTGCAGTGAATCCATGTGGGCCTTGCTGAAGCCGATTGGTGGGCGGGATGCCGGGCTGCGCCGTTTCGACATCACGCTTGCCGACCGCGAAGGACGGGTCAAGCTGCGCTTCCATGAGCTTGCGTTGCGGGTGATGGCGCCGCCGGTTGTCCTACCGGCGCCACTGTTTTCTATGCCTCATTGGGAATTGCGTCCTCTTTCTGGCGAGAGCGGGCAAGCTCCCGCGCGCCAGACTCAGGTGCTGCTGGCGGGGTTTGCGCCGTCTCTGGTGGCTCAATTGTGCGACGCTTGCACTCTGGATGTTGACGTGCTGCCCGAGCCGGCAGACGCGGGCGATTGCATTCTTGCCTGGTTCGATTTGCTGCGCCAGCGTCTGCTCTCTAGCCGTGGCGGGCGCAAGCGGCAACAGTGGCTGGTGATGCTGCCAGAGGGGCAACATGATTTGTCAGGTAGTGCGCTGGCGGCGTTGTTACGCTGCATGGTTGCCGAGCAGCCAACGTTCGCCGGTGCGGTGCTACGGGTTGCACCCGAGCTGACGCCGACCCAACTGGTATCGATCCTGCAAGCTGAAGCGGCGCGGGAAGACGGTTTTACCGAGATTCGCTATGACGCTGCCGGCCAGCGCAGCGTGTCACGCCATGCGCTGATTGAACTGCCCGACGCGCCGGTGCGCTTGCCGGACGCTGAAGGTCTTGCCGGGGTCGTTTTAATCACCGGCGGACGGGGGGGGCTCGGGCGTCATTTTGTCGATTGGCTGACGGCACGCGGGGTGCGCCAGATTGTCGTTTCCGGTCGTGCTCCCGATGCGGCGGAAGCGGATGGCGGTAAAAACCGCGCCCAGGTCATCTATCGGTCCTGCGATGTCACCAAAGCTGACGAAGTGCAGGCCCTGGTCGGCTGGATCGAAGCCGAGCTTGGTCCCCTCAAAGGCATCATCCATGCAGCGGGTGTGCTGCGTGACGGCTACCTGATCAACAAGCAGCCCGAAGATGTGGCGGCGGTTTTTGCACCCAAGGTGCGGGGGGTGCTCAACCTTGATCAGGCGACGCGTGACCTTCCGCTGGATTTCTTCGTGCTGTGTTCTTCTATTGCCGCGACGCTGGGCAATCCGGGACAAAGCGACTATGCCGCCGCCAATGCTTTCATGGATGCCTTCGCCGAGGCGCGGAGCCGGCAGGTTGCTGGCGGCGAGCGGCAAGGGCTGACGCTAGCGCTCGCCTGGCCGCTATGGGCGGAGGGGGGCATGACGGTGGATGACGCATCGCTCAAAGCCCTGCAACGGCGTTTTGGCTCGCAGCCGCTGCCGACAGCGGTGGCGCTTGCCGCCCTGGATGCGGTGCTGGCGGCCGGGCGATATCCGCGGGTTACCTTGCATTACGGCAAGCGAGAACGGATTCTTCAATTGCTGTCTGAGTTTGGCGCGGAATCAAGCCTTGCTGTTGTCCCCCATGCCGTCAGCGCGCAAATCGCCGGGGCCGCCAGCCTGATCTCGACGGCGCCGGAGTCGCCAAGCGCTTCTCTGGCGGACACCCTGAATCGCACTGTCGACTGGCTCAAGGATCTGCTCGGCGAGTTGATCCAGATGGATCCAGCGAAGATACGCGCCAACCGTCGGCTGGAAGAATATGGCCTGGATTCCATTGTCATCGTGGAGATGACGAACCGCATGGAGGAATCCCTCGGACCGCTTTCGAAAACCCTGTTCTTCGAGTATGTCGATCTGGCGGGCGTAGCCGGGCATCTGGTGGAAGAGCAGGGGGCGGCCCTCGCGGCCTTCTTTGCGAAGGAACATGCGGCTGATGGCGCCGGGGATGGCGATGCTGTTGCCGCCGGAGCTGCGGCAGAGCCTCCCGTCGCCGATGAAGTCACCCGGACAAACGTCGCTGACGCGGAAAATCCGGGGCGGCACGATATCGCGATTGTCGGGCTTTCCCTGCATGTGGCCGGGGCCGATGATCAGGAAAGCTTCTGGCAGATGCTGGAACAGGGGCATCATGGCTTCCGGCGTATTCCGCCCGAACGCTGGAACCACGAGACGCTCGTCTATCCCGAACGTGACGTGCTGGGCAAGACCGTCGTCCAGACCGGGGCCTTCCTGGACGGCATCGATTTGTTCGATCCGCGCTATTTCCGCATATCACCGGCAGAGGCCGAGCTGATGTCGCCGGAGGTCCGGCTTTTCCTGCAAACCTGCGTGGAAGCTTTCGAGGACGCCGGGTATTCCCGCGAAACTCTGCAGCGCCAGTACGACGGCGAGGTGGCGGTGATCGTCGGATCGATGACCAACGACTACAACCTGTACGGCTTCCAGAACATGCTGCAACGTGGCTCGCTGGCCAGCGGCAGCTACACCGGCACGGTGCCGAACATGGTGTCGTACTACTACGGATTCACCGGGCCATCCTACTTTCTCGACACCATGTGCTCGGCCGCGGCGACCTGCGTACACGAAGCGGTGCATATGCTGCGCAGTGGCCGTACGCGGATGGCCCTGGCCGGGGGCATCAGCCTTTTGCTCCATCCCCAAAAGCTGATTGCCACCTCCCAGGAACATTTCACCAGCAAGACGGCCGAGGTGATACGAGGTTACGGCCAAGGCGCCGATGGCACCATTCTTGGCGAAGGCGTTGGCGCATTGGTGATGAAACGGCTGGTCGATGCCGAGCGTGATGGTGATCATATCTACGGCGTCATCAAAGGCACGGGCATCAGCAATGCCGGTGTGCGCAACGGTTTCACGGTACCCAATCCCCGCCAGCAGTCAGCCGCCATCGAGCAAGCCCTGAAGGACAGTGGCATTCCCCCGGAGAGCATTGGTTATATCGAGGGCCATGGTTCCGGTACTGCTTTGGGCGATCCGATCGAGATCAAGGCATTGACCGAGGTTTACGGCAAGTACATCCGCGCACGCCAGGTTTGTCCTATCGGTACCGTCAAATCGAACGTCGCCCATCTGCTTGGCGCCGCTGCCTTGCCGGGTATCGTCAAGGTGCTGTTGCAGATGCAGCATGGCAAGCTCGCCCCATCGCTGCATGCCGAGACTCTCAATCCCCATATCCCGTTTGCCGAAACTCCGTTCCATGTTCAGCGCGAGCTGGCCGAATGGTCGCCCGGTCGGGATCAGGCCGGACGGCAATGGCCGCGCCGCGCCGGGGTGACCTCGATCGGCGCGGGTGGCGTCAACGTCCATATCCTCATCGAGGAATATCCGACTGCGCCGGTTACCCCGGATCAAGCGGGAGATGTGCTGTGCGTCTTTTCCGCCATGAACACCGAGCGTCTGCGGGCATTGCTGGAACGTTTCTGTATCTGGCTGGATGCCCGCCCCAATGCATCCATGGCCGACGTTGCCTGGACCCTGCAGGCAGGACGCAACGAACTGCCCTGTCGTCTGGCGGTGGTTGTTCGGGATCAAGCACAGTTGCGGCAAGCGCTTGCGCAATTTCTCGCCCATGGCAAAGGTGACAATGGCCTGTTTTTCACGGCCAGCATTCTCGACCGGGATCCGCGCATAGAGCCTGCCCAGGTGGCTGCCGCGCTGGCGCAGAATGAACTCGGGCGCCTGGGCGCCTGGTGGGCCGATGGCGTGTCCATCGCCTGGGAAAATCTTTCCCGCAGCGGAATTCGGCGACGGCTATCTCTGCCGTCCTATCCGTTCGAGCAGGTGCGCTGCTGGTATCAATCCTCTCCGGATGCGCCGTCGGTCGTCGCTCCCTTGGGCGCCAGTCTGAAGCTGCATCCCTTCGTCGGCCGCAACCAGTCGGATCGTTACGGTTTGCGCTACCAGACATCGATCTACCTGGGCGAATTGCTCGATTACGTTTTTACCTTGAACCGCCAGCAACAAGTGTTGCCGACCGTGTTGCCGGAGATCTTTGCCGCGCTGGCGCGTCTGGCCGGATTTGGTCCCGACTTCGAGCTGCGCGATCTGGAGGTCGGGCGGTCCCCCAATTGGCCGCAGATGAAAGAGCTGTCCGCGGCGGTGCTGACCGAAGCTGATCAGCCAGTGATCGAACTGGCCGACAGCACGGATGAGGCGTTGCGCCTGCCCTTTGCTCGTGTCCGTCTGGGTGGCAAGCCGCAGGCCATGGCCGGATTTGATCTGGACGACCTGCGGACTGGCGCCGGGCCGGCGCTTTCGGCCAGCCAGCTTTACCCGCAGCTGGCGCACATGCAGTTGAGTTTTTTGCCCTACCTTGAGGTAATCGATGCGCTATGGCTGTTGGGCGGTGGCGGGTCGCTGGCTGATCTGCGCCATGCTCCGCAGCAGCAGGATCATTTCAAACGCAACGTGGTGTTGTCGGCGCAGGCGCTGGCTGCGGCCTGGCAGATGCTGGTGCTGGCTCGGCCGGCGTGCGCCCGCTTCAGCTTGGGGCGGATTGCCCGCATCTACCTGGGCATTGGCGAGGCCCGCCAGGTGTTACTGCGACCTGTGGCAGGCAAGCCGGAAGACTGGGACGTGTTTTTCCTGACCGCAACCGGGCAGACATCCGCTGCGCTGCTCGGGTTGCAACTGTCTCCGCCGGAACAACTGGCCTGGTCCAAACCGGGTGCGGCGATGCCAGCCGCGGTGTCAGCCGCCTTGTCAGCCACCATGTCAGCCGCCACATCCATGCCGCCGGTTCGTCTGATGCAGGTTTCGGCGGTCGAATTCACCGCGCCCAATGATGGCGCCAACGTCAACGTAGCGGGGGAGGGCGCGGCTGGCGACGATGGCGTACATGCCGCCTATGCGCAGGGTTTGCGGGAACTGGTAGCGCAGTTGCTCAAGTTTCCTCTGGCCGATATCAACCCGCGCTCGCCTTTCTACGAACTGGGTTTTGATTCTATTTCCCTGACTCGGCTGGCAAATGAAATCAACATTCGCTACGGCAGCACGCTGACTCCCGCCCTCTTTTACGAGTGCGAACATATCGACGCCCTGGCTGGCTGGCTGGCGGCACGTTTGCCGGCGGCGGTCGTGCCGCAGATCGTAGCGGAGAAGCCGGTGGCGTTTGAGGTGTCTTCTCGACTGCTCCAGTCACCTGCTCCCGCAGCTTCACCGGCCGATGCCGTGGCGATCGTCGGCATGTCGGTCAGGTTGCCCGGCAGTTCGACTGCAGAGGCATTCTTCGCTCATTTGCTGCAGGGCGATGACCTGGTGGGGGCATTGCCACTTGAGCGTTACTCCCCGGCTTACCGGGCGCGCATGGAAGCGGGCGGCTTCCCGCTGCAAGGCGGATTCCTGGCGGATATCGATCGCTTCGATGCGGCCTTTTTCAAAACAACGCCGCATGAAGCCAGCCGCATGGATCCCCAGCAGCGGCTAGTGCTGGAAACTGCCCAGCAAGCGGTCGAGTCGGCCGGTTATCGTGCCGATGAATTGCCCGGCGCAACCGGTGTTTTTGTCGGTGTCAGCGGCCGCGACTACGCGAGTCTGTTGCAGGCATACGGCGTCGACAGTGACGCTTATGTAGCCACCGGCAATTCGTTGGCGATGGTGGCGAACCGGGTGTCCTGGCAGTTCAACCTGCATGGGCCGAGCGAGGCGGTGGATACCGCCTGCTCCAGTTCGCTGGTGGCGCTGTTGCGCGCTGTCGAGTCGATCCGCACCGGTCAATGTGCGATGGCGCTGGCGGGGGGCGTCAATCTGGCCCTGTCCATCGAAGGCTTTGCCGGGCCGTGGCAGGCGGGCATGCTGAGCCCTTCCGGGCGTTGCCGCACCTTTGCGGCAGACGCCGATGGCTATGTGCGGGGCGAGGGCGTGGTGGTGCTGGTACTCAAGGGGCTGGCGGCCGCCGAACGGGATGGCGATAGCATTCTCGGCCTGGTGGCCGGCGGGGCGATCAATCATGGCGGACATGCCGGTTCGCTGACCGCACCCAATGCCAAGGCGCAAGCTGAACTGGTCACCCGGGCAATGGCGGGCATTGCGCCGCAAAGCATCGCCTATATCGAAACTCACGGTACCGGCACCCCGCTGGGGGATCCGGTGGAAGTCAACGGGCTGCGTCTGGCTTACGCCCGTCTGGCGGAGAACTCGACCTCGCTGCGCATCGGCTTAGGGTCGGTCAAAGCAAATATCGGTCATCTGGAAGCGGCCGCCGGGCTTGCCGGTGTGGTCAAGGTGCTGATGGCGATGCGGGCGCGCGAGTTGCCGCCAACCCTGCATTGCAGCTCGGTCAATCCTTATATTGAATTGCAGGACAGTCCGTTTTATCTGACCCGCAGCCGGCAGCCCTGGCCGCTTCAGGTTGATGCACAGGGACGCCGGTTGCCGCGCCGCGCCGGCGTGAGCAGCTTTGGGTTTGGCGGCAGCAATGCCCACGTGGTGCTGGAAGCGTATGAAGGGAATGTCGCTTCGTCTCGACGCTCCCCACTGCCGCCGAGGGTTTTTGCCGAAACGCGTTACTGGCTTCCGGCGGGGCGGGAAATCGAGTTTTCGGCCGCCATGGTGACCGAAGCCGAGACCGTTCTGCTGACGCCTCACTGGCAGGTGCAAACGCTGCCGCTGGCCGGCGGGGCGGTTTCCCGGCGTCGACTCATTCTGCCGTGTGAATTTGACCTGGGGGCGCTGGCGACGCGGGTGCCGGAGCTTATTGTCGTGCCGCCGCAGTCCGCTGCTGCGGACGAACGCTACCAGAACCTCGCCGACATTCTCATGCGGGCCTTGCAACAGGCGGTGAAAACCGGTTTGGACGGTGAATTGCTGGTGCAGTTGCTGGTGCCGCGCGATGCCGAGCGTGGTATGCATGCCGGACTGGGAGCGCTGCTGGACAGCGTTGGCGAAGAGATTCCACACCTGCTGGGACAAGTGATCGAGGTTCCGCCCACCATCTCTGCGGCCGAGGCCCTGGCCTGCCTTGACCGGGAAGCCCAGTCAGGCAAGCACCGGCGTATTCGCTATCAGGATGGTCGCCGCCTGGTACGTGTCTGGCAGACTTTGCCAGCCACATCCGCGGTGAAGCGATCTTTTTCCTGGCGGCCCGGCGGGGTCTATTTGATCAGTGGCGGCCTGGGGGCGCTGGGGCGTCTGCTGGTCGGGGAAATCACCCGCCAGGCGGCGGGTGTGACTCTGCTGCTGGTCGGTGCTTCCCCGCTTGATCCGGATCGGCAGCAGGCGCTGGCAGATTTGGCTCAATCCGGGGCAACGCTGCGCTACCAGCAGATGGATATCAGCGACGGGCCAGCCGTGACTGCACTGGTGCGTCAGTGTGTGGCGCAGCATGGCGCACTGCATGGCGTGATCCACTGCGCCGGCATTCATCGGGACAGCGCCCTCATCCGCAAGACCTCCGAGCAGCTACGGGCGGTATGCGCGCCCAAGGTAGGAGGGGCCTGGGCCCTGCGGGAGGCCTGTCGCGGGCTGGCGCTGGATTGTTTCGTCATGTTCTCTTCGCTGGCCGGTGCTGTCGGCAATGCGGGGCAGGCCGATTACGCGGCGGCAAACGGCTTTCTCGATGCCTTGGCCGAATGGCACAAGGGGCCGATGCTCGCCATCGACTGGCCCCTCTGGCGGGCGGGCGGCATGCGGGTCAGTCCTGCCGGCGAACACGCCTTCTTCGAGCGCATGGGGCAGCGACCGCTGGGTAGCGCGCAGGGGTTAAACGCACTGCAGCGATGTCTCGACGCGGGACAAAACCAGCTAGCGGTGGTTGCCGGCGATGCAGACCGCATCCAGGCATTCTTCCATCAGGCGGCCTTTCTGCCGGGAACGGCGAGCGCCACAACGAAACAGGAAGAGACCGAAGTTACCGACGCTGCACTGCGCCGCGGGGTGGTGCAGCATCTGGGCGCGCTGCTGGCGGAAATCTCCGGGCTGGCGGCAGCGCAGATTCTGGCGGATGAAGCTCTGGAACAGTATGGCATCGACTCCTTGATGATCAATCGGCTCAACCAGGCCCTGGGGGAGCGTTTCGGGCGACTGTCGAAGACCCTCTTCTTCGAATGCCGAACATTGGCCCAGGTGGCCGACCATCTGCTGGCCAAGCACGCCGACGCCTGTTGCACCTGGGTTGGTCAAACGGGCAGCGCTGCGCTGGCATCGCCGGTTATCCGGCGCGAAGATGTTTCCCTGTCTGCTGGCCAAGCCGGTACAGGCGAAGAGCCGATCGCCGTCATCGGCATCAGCGGTCGTTATCCCGGTGCGGCCGATTTGGCGCAGTTCTGGGCCAACCTGTCTGCCGGACGGGAGATGATCGGGGAAATACCCGCAGAACGCTGGTCCCTGGATGGCTTCTACGAGGCCGACCCGGATCGTGCCGTGGCATCGGGAATGAGCTATTCGCGCTGGGGTGGTTTTGTTGAGGGTTTTGCCGATTTCGACCCGCTGTTCTTCCGCATTTCCCCGCGTGAAGCTGCCGCCATGGACCCGCAGGAGCGGCTGTTTCTGATGCAGGCCTGGGCGGCCTGCGAGGATGCCGGCTACACCCGGGCGCGTCTGGCTGCACAGCACGACGCGCAGGTGGGCGTGTTCGTTGGCGTCACCAAGACCGGCTTCGAACATTATGGCGTCTGGCAGGGCGACAACGGCGCACTGGTGCGTCCCGTTACATCGTTTGCCAGCGTCGCCAACCGGGTGTCTTTCTGCCTGGGCCTGCGCGGCCCGAGCCTGCCGATCGACACCATGTGTTCATCGTCCCTGACCGCCATCCACGAGGCCTGCGAGCAGCTGCGGCGGGGCGAGTGTGCCTTGGCGCTGGTTGGCGGCGTGAATCTCTACCTGCATCCCGACAACTACATTGAACTGAGCGCCGCCCGCATGCTCAGCCCCGACGGTCATTGCCGCAGCTTTGGCGCTGGCGGCAAAGGCTTCGTGCCCGGCGAAGGCGTGGGGTGTGTGGTCTTGAAACCCCTGTCGCGTGCGCTGGCGGATGGCGACCAGGTGCATGGGCTGATCCTTGGCAGCGCGGTCAATCACGGCGGCAATACCGCTGGCTATACGGTGCCCAACCCGCTCGCCCAGGGCGCGGTTATCCAGGCCGCGTTGGCGCGTGCGGGGGTTGCCGGCGCCGATATCAGCTATGTCGAGGCGCATGGCACCGGCACCGAGTTGGGCGATCCCATCGAGTTCAGCGGCCTCTGCCAGGCTTTTGGCGAGGGCGTGCCGGCAGGTGCTTGTGCGCTCGGTTCGGTGAAGTCGGGTATCGGGCATCTGGAAGCCGCAGCAGGCATCGCCGGCTTGACCAAGGTGCTGTTGCAGATGCGTTACCGGCAACTGGCGCCGACTTTGCATGTCGAGGCGGTGAATCCGAATCTTGATTTGGCGGGAACCCCCTTCCATCTGCAAACCCGCACTGCTCCCTGGCGGGCGCCGACCGGCCAGAACCGACTGTTGGCCGGTGTTTCATCGTTCGGGGCAGGCGGCGCCAATGCCCATGTGGTGGTCGAAGCGTGGCCTGTGCCGGCGGATGACAACGCAGAATCTGCGCCTGAGGTACAGGCCATTTTGCTTTCGGCACGCGACCCGGAACGGTTGCGGGAATCCGTCGTGCGTCTGCTGGCCTTCCTGGCGGGTGATGACGCGGTCGCCGTCGTGGCGGATCCGCCCTCATCGATCCAGATGCTGAGCCGGATGCTGGCGGAAATACTCAGTGTCGAGGCGGCCGACATCGATCCGGCAGAGTCGCTCGACAGTTATGGCGTCGAGGCGGTGCATCGGCATGCCCTGCGACGGCGTCTGGAACAAGATTTCGACCTGTCACTGACAACGCCGGAAGTCTCCGGCTGGGATTCCATCAGTGACATTGCCCACGCCCTGGCTGGCCGGCTGCCTTCGTATTCAGTGAATACAGCCACAGACAACCGCGGACCGAATCTGGCCGATCTGGCATGGACCCTGCAAATCGGACGGGAAGCGATGCAGCAACGCCTGGCTATCCTTGCCGCCAGCCGGGAGGAACTGCGCAACCACTTGAACGCCTGGTTGCAGGCTGCGCCGGGAGAAGAACTGCCGAATGTTCTCAGCGGGTCCGCTGACGGGCGGCGCGGCGCCCTTGGCCTGCTGGCCGACGAACCGGATGTGCAGGGCATGTTGGCGCGCTGGTTCGAGCGCGGTGAGCTGCCCAGGGTGCTGGGCTTGTGGGTGCAGGGACTGGAAGTCGACTGGCGTCTTCTGCCGCGCCGTCGTCCGCCGCGCATCGTCAGCGCGCCGACCTATCCTTTTGCGCGGGAACGCTACTGGCGGCCGCGTGCGCCGGAAAACCACGACGTCAGCGGTGCGGTGATCCAAGCGCTTGCCATGGATGCGGCTGGGCGTGACAAGTTGCTGGCTGAACACAAGGAACTTGAAATTCAGCTGGCCCGTTTGGTGAGTGCGCTGATCGCCGATTGGCCGGTTGTCCCGAGTAGTGTCCGCTGGCAATCCTGGCAGATGGCGTTGCTGGCGCTGCAACAATCAGCGCTGGCCGGACGGCAAGTGCCTGCTGCCACCTTGCCCGCTGCGGCCTGGGCGGACTGGCATGGTTATCGGTGCAGGGTCGAAGCCGGCGGCGGTCCGCTGGCGCAAATCACTTTGGTCGAAACGGTGCTCCGCGCTTTGCCGGAGATCCTCGCCGAGCGGCGTCCAGCGACCGCGGTCATGTTCCCGGAAGGGCGCATGGATCTGGTCGAGGCGGTCTATAAGCAAAATGCCGTTGCCGCCCGGTTCAATGATTTCCTCTCGGCAGCGGCGGCGGCCTTCGTCCGCGTGCGTGCGGCAGTGCCGGGAACGCGGCTGCGCATCCTGGAAATCGGCGCCGGCACTGGCGGCACTACAGCGCCGCTACTAAAGGCTTTGGCTCCCTGGTCTGCGGCGATTGCCGAATATCGCTATACCGATGTTTCAAGGGCTTTCCTGATTCATGCCGAGCGGCATTTCCAGGCCCAGGCGCCGTGGCTCGCCACCGCCTTGTTTGATGTTGAAAAACCGCTGGCGGAGCAGGGTGTGACGCCGGGCAGCTACGATCTGGTCATTGCCGCAAACGTGCTGCACGCGACCCGGCAGATGGATCAGACCTTGTCCACAGTGCGGGAGTTGCTGGCGCCCGGCGGGGTGCTGCTGGTGAATGAAACCAGTTGCGCCACGTTGTTTACCCATCTGACCTTCGGCCTTCTCGACGGCTGGTGGCGTTTTGTCGACCCGCAACGTCGCATCCCCGGCGCGCCGGCACTCGCTCTGGAAAGCTGGCAGCGTCTGGTGACGGAAGTGGGACTCGACTGGATCGGCGCCACCGCAATCTGCGAGCACGCGCTGGGCCAGCAAGTCTGGGCCGCCCGACGATCGCTGGCAGGTAAAAACGCGGCCATCCCACGCCCCTGGCCGCAGTCGACGCAGCGCATTGAAGCTGTCTCGCTGGCGAAAACATCGGCGGGGCAGGGCACGCGCAGCCTGATCGTCGAAGCGCTGGCAGCCACCCTCAATATTGCACCGACGGCCATTGACGTCACATTTTCCTTTGCCGATTACGGACTGGACTCAATCCTCGGGGCGGAACTGGTGCATCGTCTAAACCAGCATTCAGGCGCTCGGCTGGCTCAGACAGATCTGTTCGATTACCCCTCGGTGAGGCAGTTGGCGGCGTATCTCGATGCGAACGGCGGTTTTACCCAGGCGGTTCCGGTCGAGGTCGACATAATCCCGGACCCGCATCCTCATGCCGATTTTCAGGTTACCCGAAGCCTGGCTGATTCCTTTCATCAGCATGACCGGGCGACCGCTCGGGAGCCGATTGCCATTGTCGGTTACAGCGGTCGTTTTGCCGGCTCGGAAAATCCCGAAGCGCTGTGGCAACACCTGCTGGCCGGGGATGATCTGGTGCAGCCGGTCACCCGCTTCGACCTGGCGCCGTTCTATCGCGATGCCGCACCCGGCGCCTGGTGCAATCACGGCAGCTTCATCGATGACATCGATCGCTTCGACGCCCGCTTCTTCAATATTTCTGGGCTGGAAGCGACCTATATGGATCCTCAGCAGCGCCTGTTTTTGCAGGAAGCCTGGCGCACCCTCGAACATGCCGGACACGCCGGGGCCGATATCGAGGGGCAGCGCTGCGGGGTGTTCGTTGGTTGCGCCCACGGCGATTATCAGGAGTTGTTTCAGGGCCAGCCCCCGGGTCAGGCGTTCTGGGGCAATACCTGCTCGCTGATTCCGGCGCGGATCGCCTATTACCTGGACCTGAAAGGGCCGGCGGTGGCGGTGGATACGGCCTGTTCCAGTTCCTTGGTAGCGCTGCATCTGGCCTGCCACAGCCTGTGGGCGGGCGAATCCGAACTGGCGCTCGCCGGTGGGGTGTTCATTCAGTCATCGCCGCGCTTCTATCTTTATGCCAATCAGGCCAACATGCTGTCACCCAGCGGCCGCTGCGCCGCCTTTGGCGCTGGCGCCGATGGCATCGTCCCCGGCGAGGCGGTGGCGGCGGTACTTCTCCGTCCCTTGTCGCAGGCGCTTGCCAATGGCGACACGATACATGGCCTGATCGTCGCCAGCGGCATCAACCAGGATGGCGCGACCAATGGCATCACCGCGCCCAGCGCCTTGTCCCAGGAGCAACTGATCCGCGAGGTGTATCAGCGTCATGGTATTGATCCAACCCGGATCGGGCTGGTCGAAGGCCACGGCACCGGCACCCCGCTGGGTGATCCTATCGAGCATACAGCCCTGACACGCGCCTATCGGGGCTGGACCGATGCCACTGCTTATTGCGCCCTCGGCTCGATCAAGTCGAATCTGGGCCATGCCACCACGGCGGCGGGTATCGCCGGGTTGCTGAAGATTCTGCTGGCGCTGGAACACCAGCAGATTCCGCCCACGCTCCACGCCGTAAACCCCAATCCTGGGTTGTCCATGGCGGACAGCCCGTTTTACCTTAACAGCCGCCCAGTGGCCTGGCCGGCGCAGCCGGAGCGTCCGCGACAGGCCGCCATCAGTTCGTTTGGCTTCGGCGGTACCAATGCGCATCTGGTGATCGAGGAGGGGCCGTCGGCCACGCCGTCGGGCCTTTCCCGGCCGGCCTGGCTGTTTGTCCTGTCGGCGCGCTCTGCCGACCTGTTAAAAACCCAGGCCGCAAACCTGGCGGAGCATCTGTGTAACCTGCCCCGGCAGGCGGCTGCCGACATCGCCTATACGCTGAGCCTGGGGCGTCGTCATGCGCCGCATCGTCTGTTTCTGGTGGCTGCGGATCAGGAGGAGCTGGAGATGCGCATCGTGGCCTGGTTGGCCGGGGAGCATGCCAGTGAGGTGGGGACGGCGGTAGTTGAGGATATGCAAGGAAGGGCGACCGATGTGGCCAGCAGCGAACACCTGTCATCGCGTCTGGCCCAAACGAACGATATTGCCCGCTATCGGCGCGCGCTGATCGAGCTTGGGCAGGCCTACCTCGCCGGCCAGGATAAAGTGCCAGCCCTACAGTTTGGCGACGGCCAGGGGCGACGTGTGCCGCTGCCGACCACTGTCTTTGCCGGCAAGTCCTATTGGGTGCCTCGGGTGCATGGCGTGAATGCGGTGACGGCTTTGCCTGATCCCGCAACGTCAGCGGCCGCCAGTATTCCGCCGGCGCGCGCCGTCATGCTGGCGACGGTCTCCGCAGATCGAATCACTCATCGGCTTGCAGCGCCGGCCAGCTACGTCAATTTCGCCACGAAGCTTGGCAGCTATGATGCGCCCAAGGTGCAACTGACACCGTTGACGCCCTCCCTGCGGTCGCCAACGGCTATCGCGTCAACTATGGCGACGACAACACCACTCCAGCGGTTACCCGACGCGGACGGGGTGCGTTCCTTGCGCATTCTCGGCCCCTGGGATGATCGGCTGCTGACTGATCTGGCCAGGGAGCTGGCGCTTGCCGCCGGGGACGGGCAGATCAATGTCGTTTGCCTCGTTGGTGACTGGCACGCACCCGCAGATTGCATCGGTTCACTTGCCGCGCCAGGAGCCTGTCCCCTGAATTGCGATCTGCCGGTGATCGCGGCCTTGCCGTCCGCACAGGGCGCGGCTATGGCACTGGCGGCGTACTGTGATTTCGTGGTGCTGGCGGAGACCGGCAGGTATGCAGCGGCGCCGACGCTGCCTGCCGCTGTTGTCGCATTGTTACAGCGTCGTTTCGGTGTAATCGCGACACGGCGCCTGATGGCTGCCGACGCTGCCGAACTCGGAAAGAATCTGGCGACCGGGGTTGTTGTCGTGGCGGCGGACGATGTCTACGCGCGTGCGCTCGAATTGGCCCGCCGGGTGAGCGATGCCCCGCGTCAGACATTGGTCGAACTCAAACGCCATATGCGCTCAGGCGTCCAGGCGCCCAAGGATTTACCTGCGCCTGCACTGGGTGTTGCCGAGTTGTCTGGCGCACTGGCAAGCGATGCCGCGCCAGCAGCTTGGGGTAAAGGGCGACGCCTCCAACTTGCTTCGACGGTAATGGAGCTGGAGCTGTTCGACGACGGCGTGGCGTTGCTGCGCATGCAGGAGCGTCAGCACAAAAACACCTTTACCCCGGCCTTTATGGCGGGCATGGAAGAGGCCTTTGCCCTGTTGTCCCATCTGCCTGCCTGCAAGGTGTTGGTCCTCTCCGGTCATGACCGCTATTTCGCCTGCGGTGGTACCCGCGAGGGGCTGGAAAGCCTGCAACGCGGCGACAGTCACTTCACGGATCAGCGCATTTACACGCTGCCATTCGATTTTCCGCTGCCAGTGATCGCTGCCATGCAGGGGCACGCCATCGGGGCTGGGTGGTCACTGGGAATGTTTTGCGATCTGTCCCTGTTCTCTGCCGACAGCGTCTATCACAGCAATTACCTGCGCTTTGGCTTTACCCCCGGCGCCGGGGCGACGCTGATCTTTCCGCATCGTCTCGGCGATGACCTCGGCCGCGAAGTGTTGTTTACCGCCCGGGAATACAAGGGGGGAGAGCTGGCTTGTCGCGGCATTCCCCTTTCGGTATTCCCATCGGCGGAAGTCGTGCCCCGTGCGCTGGCGGCAGCGCATCGTCTTGCCACCCAAAGCCGCGAACAGTTGCTGGCCGCCAAGGCCGCCGCCACCGCCGGCTTGCGAAGCCAGATTGAAGGCGTACTGGCAAAGGAACTGGCCATGCACGAGAAAACATTCATCGGTAATCCCCTGGTGAAGGCGCGGATTGCCCGTTGTTTTGCCAATGCCGTGCCGACCACGACGGCAGTCCCGCCAGCGCCGACTTCCGTCGAGTTGCGGGGCAACCTGCGCCGGCAGATGGTCGACAGCCTCGCCGAAGAATTGATGATTGCGCCGGAAGAAATCAGCGATGGGGACGGTTTCCTGGCGCTGGGCCTGGATTCGATTTTGGCGGTGACCTGGATCCGCAAGCTCAATGCCCAACTGGGTATCGACTTGCCGGCCACCTGCGTCTATGCCCAGCCGACGGTGCGGGCGCTGCTCGATGAAGTGGTGCGCTTGGTCGCCGTCGCCCAACCGCAGCCGGTCGATGTTCCCCCGATCGTGGCCAGTGTCCGGCCAGCGCCGACGTTGATCGAGTGGCGCGGTCGCTTGCGCCGGCAGATGGTCGACAGCCTCGCCGAAGAGTTGATGATTGCGCCGGAAGAAATCAGCGATGGGGACGGTTTCCTGGCGCTGGGCCTGGATTCGATCCTGGCGGTGACCTGGATCCGCAAGCTCAACGCCCGGCTGGACATCGCCTTGCCGGCTACCTGCGTCTATGCCCAGCCGACGGTTGCCGCCTTGCTCGACGAGGTGGTTCGTCTCGCGCCAGCGACGCCTGGAGAGACTCACCCATTGCCGGAATCGGTGCAGGTGGAACCGGTAGTGACGGTTGTCCGCGCTGCCTTCGACGCTGCGCCGTCATCTGTTCGGATTGCACCCGGCGCAGGCCCGGAGGATGCCATTGCCATCATCGGCGCTGCCGGGCGCTTCCCCATGTCAGCCGATCTTGACGCGTTCTGGGCAAATATCCGCAACGGGCAGGATTGCGTCGAGGAAGTACCGCCCAGCCGCTGGGATAGCGGCGCCTATTACGACCCTGATCCGCAAGCGTCCGGCAAGTCCTACAGCAAATGGATGGGGGCCATCGGCGACATCGACCTGTTCGATGCGTCGTTCTTCAACATCACCGCCCGCGAAGCCGAGTTGATGGATCCCCAGCAACGCATCTTCCTGCAGCATGCCTGGCAGGCGATCGAGGATGGCGCGATTGATCCGGCCAGCCTGGCCGGCCAGCGCTGCGGCGTGTTCGTCGGCAGCGGTGACAGCGGCTATGGCGATCTGGTGGGTGAAACCAATGCCTACAGTCTGATCGGCAGTGCCGGTTCGATCCTCGCCGCTCGCATCGCCTATCTGCTTGATCTGCGCGGCCCTTGCATTGCGCTCGACACGGCATGCTCCACCTCGCTGGTGGCGATTGCCAGCGCCTGCGATAGCCTGGTGCTGGGTAACAGCGACCTGGCGTTGGCGGGGGGCGTCTGTGTTCTGCTCGGGCCGAAGATGCACATCGATACCTGCAAAGTCGGCATGCTCTCGCCCGATGGCCATTGCTACAGCTTCGATCAGCGCGCCAACGGCTTCGTTCCTGGCGAGGGCGTCGGGGTGGTGTTGCTCAAGCGACTGGCGGATGCCCAGCGGGACGGTGATCCGATCCGGGCGGTCATCCGTGGCTGGGGCGTCAATCAGGATGGACACACCAATGGCATCACCGCGCCGAATCCGCTGGCCCAGGGGGAATTGCTGCGCGATGTCTATCGGCGTTTCGCCATTCCTGCCGCCAGTATCGGCCTGGTAGAGGCGCATGGCACCGGGACCCCGCTGGGCGATCCGATCGAGATCGAAGGGCTGCGTGCCGGATTTGCTCCGCTTGACGAGACGGTCAAGGTTGCCCTCGGCTCGGTGAAAAGCAACGTCGGCCACTTGCTCGCCGCAGCCGGGGTTGCCGGTGTTCTCAAGGCCATGCTTGCCCTGGAGCACGCCGAATTGCCGCCCTCCATCAACTTCAGGCAGCACAACGAGCATCTGGCGCTGGCGGGCTCGCCATTTCAGATCCAGACCCGATTGGCGCCCTGGTCGATTCCGGCAGGCCGCGCGCGGCGAGCGGCGGTGAGCGCCTTTGGCTTCAGTGGCACCAATGCCCATCTGGTACTGGAGGAATATCGGCCGTCCAACCCGGCGCAGGCGCCGGTTTATGCGGATGCCGAAACCTTGCTTTGCGTGCTGTCCGCGCGCAGTCGGAATCAGTTGGCGGCGCAGGCGGCGCTCCTGTCAGCCCACCTCGAGGCTTCGCTGACTCTGAATCTGGCGGATGTCTGTTGGACCCTGCAGACCGGGCGGCGCGCTTTTGAATGCCGTGCCGCGTTGGTGTTTACTCGCCGGGACGAACTGCTGGCCCGCTTGCGAACGTTGGCTGCCGGTGAGTCGGCGCCGGGAATGTTGTTGGGCGGCATCGATGCGGGCGCCCAGGTGTTGTTCGAAAACGATGACGACGCCCGTGAATTGCTCGATAAATGGTTGCTGGCGGGCCGACTCGAACATCTGGCGAAACTATGGGTGCAGGGCGCCACGGTCGACTGGCGACGCCTGCCCGGGGTTGCGCTGCGCCGCCGTCTGCATCTGCCTGGCTGTGCTTTCGCCCGGGAACGCCATTGGGTCAAGGCGAAAGTCGCCTCACCGGTGCGGCAGTCGGAGCATTCCCTGATCGACTGCGGCGAGATCGGGGGGCGCCGGTTTGCCGCCCGCATTCGCGGCGATGAGGCCTGGCTGAGCCATCAGCTGACGGCGGGCGGCCGACTGCTGACGGGGCTTTTCTATCCGGAAATGGTCCGTGCTGCCGGCGAACTTGCCAGTGCTCGACAGGTCGTCGGGTTGCGCCATGTGGTGTGGGGCAGGCCTTTGCGGATAGAAGCCAATCCCAGGGAACTCGCGCTGCATTTCGAGTCCGCTACAGACCGTTGGTTGTATCGCATTGGAGTCGCGGGAGCGGAAGAGCAGACAGTCCAGGTGGGCGAATTGCTGCTGGCCGGTGAGACCGCCGTTGCCTGGCCGTCCCCGCCGGAGGTAGAGACGGCAGTGGGGGCGGTAGAGGATTGCACGGCGGCATTCCGCCAGTCCCATCCCGGCGCCAGGGGTATCCGCAGTGTGCTGCGCGGGGCCGAGGTTTGGCGGGCGCGCTGGAGTCGCCCGCCACTCGACTCGCTGCTGGCCTTTGATCCCTTGTTGCTGGATGCCGTCTGGCAACTGCTGAACTTCCGTGACCAGGCGCTGGGTCTGCCCGGCCTGCGTTTCCCCTTGGCGTTGGAATCCCTGCGTCGCGACGGCGCATTGCCGGAGGAAGGCTGGATCTGGTTGTGGTCGCGGAGCGCGACAGCTTCTGGGCTGACGGTGCTGGTGCTGGATGTCGCGGGCAGGCCGTGCCTGTGGTTGGAAGGTTTCGTGAGTGAATGTCTGGATGCGCTAGCCGCATTGCAATTTGAACCCGAGGAAAAATCATGACTACACCCATCAAGGTCGCCATCATTGGCGGCGGCCCCACTGGTATCGGTATTGGTCGGGAACTGTCGGATGGCGGCATTGATTTCGACATCTACGAAGCTGCCGACGATTTCGGCGGCGTATGGCATGGTGAGGCATCCTGCGGCCGGACTTACCCATCCCTGCACTTGATCTCGCCGAAATTCAACACCCAGGTGCAGGATTTTCCGATGCCCGAGGAATTTCCCGTCTATCCCAACCATCGGCAGATGCTGGAGTACATCCGCAGCTATGCGCGTGAGTTTGGCGTCTACGCCCATGCCCGGTTCAATACCACGATCGAAAATCTGGCGCCGGAAGCCGGCGGCTGGCGGCTGCGCTGGGGCAAGGGCGAGCACGAGCACGCTTACTATCCGCTGGTAGTGGTCTGCAACGGTCTGCAAAACAAGCCGCATTACCCAGAGCAATCCTGTTCCGGCGAGTTTGCCGGGGAAATCCTGCATGCCGTCGATTACAAGACGCCGGATCAGTTGCGCGGCAAACGGGTATTGATCATCGGCGGCGGCAATACCGGCTGCGACATCGCGGTGGACGCCGTGCATTTCGCCAGCGGCGTCTGGCACAGCACCCGGCGGGGCTACTACTACCAACCCAAGTTTATCGCCGGCAAACCGACGCCGCAGTGGATGATGGAGCTGGGCAACAAGTTCGGCAGCAAGGAGGAAACCCTGGCTTATGTCGAGCAGGTCTTCAAGCTGGCCGGTTTCGATGGCGTCGACTACGGCCTGCCCCAGCCCGATTACCCTCTGGATGGCGCGCATCCGGTGATGAATTCCCAGCTGCTTTACTACATCGGCCACGGCGACATCGTCCCGAAAGGAGATATCGCCGCCTTTGAGGGCAAGCAGGTGCGCTTCCTCGATGGCAGCACGGCCGAAGTCGACCTGATCCTTTACGCTACCGGCTACGAGCGGGATTTGTCCTTTCTTGATCCCGCCCTGCTGGAGTGGCGTTCGGGCATTCCCGATCTGTTCCTTCACGCTGTGCCGCGCAATCATGACAACCTGCTGTTCATGGGCTTCATCAATGCCGCCGGTGGTTTGGGCGATGGTTTGAAGACTCAAGGCGCGTTCGTCCGTGCCTATGCACGGGCTTTGGCCGAACGTACTCCCGGGCTACAGGCATTTCTCGAAGCCAAGTGCCGCGACCAACCGGATCTGGGGCAAACCTATTTCGTTCAGTCATACCGCCACCAGTGGGAAGCGGATTTATGGAAGCTGCTGGCGCAGATGCGCAAATATCGGGACATGCTGGAACAGTAGGCGGCAAGGGAGCAGGCGCATGGGCACCAATGGCAAGGAGAAACAGGGGTTGCGCGAGGGTATGCGCAGCCTGATCGAGCAGGAGTTGTTGACCCTGTCCGCAGTGCAACGGGCGACCGCCAAGGCGACAAAGACTGCGGCGGCAGGCCCCGGCATATCCGGGCCCGCGGCAGCCACCGAACCGGCACCCGCCGACCAGCGTCTGCAGGCCGATGTGATGCGCCTGGCACTGGCCGCTCTCGGCGTACCGGCGGAGCGATTCGATGCGCGGGAGAATCTGGCCAACTACGGTGTCGATTCCATCGCCATCACCGAACTGATGGCGCAGATCTCCCGATTTCTTGGAGTTTCCATCGCGCCGACGACTTTCTTTGAAGCCAGGAACCTGCACGAACTCTGCGCCATCCTGCGGGCCCGCTTTGGTCCGGCGGTTGACCGTCATTACGCTGCCGCGCCCGCGAGCCTGCCGCCAGCCGCAGCGCCGAAGCCGGTTGCAACGGTGACGCCGCCAGCGGCTTCTCCGCCGCCCGCTGCATTAGCCGCGATTGACGCCTGGCTGTCTCGTCACGGCGTACATCGTTCCGCCGCACCCGCGCTGACGCCTGTGGCGGCCGATGACGGGGGGCAATCCGGGTTGCCTCACGCAGTGCCGGCAGCCCCCATCGCCATCATCGCAATGGCCGGGAAATTTCCGGGCAGCCCCGACCTGGAGGCTTTCCGTGCCCATCTGCGGCAGGGTGACGACTGTATCCAGGAAATTCCTGCTGACCGCTGGGATTGGCGGTCTGTTTGGGGAGATCCGAAACAGGGTGCGTTCTGCGATGTGAAGTACGGCGGCTTCATCACCGGCCACGACCAGTTCGATGCGGCGTTCTTCAATATTTCGCCGAAGGAAGCCGAGCTGATGGACCCCCAGCATCGGTTGTTCATCGAATGCGCCTGGCAGTTGATCGAAAACGCCGGATATGCCCCGAGCGCCTTGTCCGGCCGCAAGGTGAGCATCTTTCTCGGCATCAACTTGTTGGACTATGTGGATCTGGCCAACCGGCAAGGCGGCATGGAAGCGATGCAGTTGACCGGTCTGGGACATGCGTTCTGCCCCAACCGGCTGTCCTTCATGCTGGATGTGCATGGCCCGAGCGAGGTCATCGACACGGCCTGTTCCAGCTCGCTGGTGGCGGTTCATCGCGCCATCATGAGCATCCGCCACGAAGGCTGCGAGATGGCTATCGCTGGCGGTTCCAACCTGTTGCTGACGCCGACCCAGCACATCATGTTCTCCAAAGTCGGCATGTTGAGCCATGATGGCCGCTGCAAGACGTTTGCTGCCAACGCCAACGGCTATGTGCGAGCCGAAGGGGTGGGCGCGGTGTTGCTGAAGCGACTCGATCTGGCCGAGCGGGATGGCGACAACATTCTGGCGGTGATTCGTGGCTCGGCTGAAAACCACGGCGGTACCGCCAGTTCCCTGACGGCGCCCAATTCACGCGCCCAGGCGCGCCTGATCGTCGAAGCGCATCGCCAGGCGGACATCGATCCGCGCAGCGTGACGCTGGTCGAGTGCCATGGTACCGGTACCGCTCTCGGTGACCCCATCGAAGTCGAAGGGCTGAAGCGGGCCTTCGACGAACTGTACCGGGCGCGCGGACTGATAGCGCCTGCTGTTCCACACTGCGGGCTGGGTTCGGTTAAATCGAATATCGGTCATGCCGAGACCGCAGCGGGGGTGGCGGGTCTGATCAAGCTGGTACTGGCCTTGGAGGACGGTATTTGCTACCAGAGCCTGCACTGCGCCCAATCCAATCCGCTGATCGAGCTGGAGCGGACGCCGTTTTCGTTGTTGACGGCGGCGCGTCCCTGGCTGCGCCCGGTGATCGATGGTAAAGAGTTTCCCCGCCGGGCCGGCATCAGTTCGTTTGGCGCCGGCGGCGCCAATGCGCACCTGGTGGTCGAGGAATACCGGGCGCACGCAGTCCAGGGGCCGGTGTTGGCGGGGCCTGTGGTGGTGCCGCTATCAGCGCGAAATGAAACCACGCTTCGGGCTGCGGTCGAGTCGCTGATGTCCTGGCTGGTGCGGCATGAGCCAGTTGGCGCCGAGGAATTTTCCCGCCTGGTGTTCACCCTGCAAACCGGACGGGATGCCATGCGTTGTCGACTGGCCTGCCCGGCGGCAGATGCTCGCCAGTTGGTCGATGCTCTGGCCGGCTGGCTGCGCGGTGATCCGGGTAGCGTCTTCTACGCCCAGGTTCCGCGCGGCAATGCCTCGCCGTCGGCAATCCTTGACCCCGCCACACAATCGGCGAGCGTGCTGGCGGCCCGTTGGGTCGAAGGCGCCGATGTCGACTGGATGACGTTCTGGCATGGGCGGCAGCCGCGGCGAATGGTGTTGCCCGGATACGTCTTTCAGCACAAACGCTACTGGTTGCCGTCCGGCCCTGCCGCCAGTTCGGTTGCTACCATGGCTAGCCCACCAACGCGGCTGGGGCTGCAGCCGGTCGCCAACGCCGACGGCAGCAGATTTACCCTGGCGCTTTCCGGGCAAGAATTTTTCCTGGCCGACCATCGGGTGCGGGGCGTTCCGGTATTGCCTGGGGTAGCCTACCTGGAACTGGTCTGGCAGGTCGCTGCGGCCAAGGGCCTGCAGAATTTCTGTATTCGCCAGATGATCTGGCAAAAACCTCTCCAGGTAGAGGCCCCGCTGACACTGGAAATCACGCTGCAAGATGATGCCAGCGGCTGGCCCAGGGTGGAAATCGCCAGTCTCGGCGCGGACGCTGGGCGGCAGGTGCATGCCCAGGCCCGTCTTGCGCCACGCGAACCCCTGAGTGCGCCCTCGTCAGTGGTGCTGTCTGATCTGCTTGCCGCCCATTCCAGGCAGGTATCGGCAGCGGAGGTCTATCGGTCTTTCGATTCAATCGGTATTGAATATGGCCCGGGCCACCGCGCCTTGTCTGCGTTGTATCTGGGACAGGATGCCCAGGGGCAGCCGCAGGTGCTTGCCGAGCTGAGCCTTCCAGAGGCTCTGGCGGCGGCCGGTTTCACTGCCGGCCTGTCCGCTTTTGCGCTCCATCCCAGCCTGCTTGACGGGGCATTCCAGGCCACCCTTGGCATGACGATGACCTCTGCCGCCGCCCAGCGCACGGCGTTGCCCTTCGCCCTCGATCGGGTCGATGTTTTCGGGCCGTGTACAGCCCGGATGTGGGTGCATGTGCGTCATGCCAGCACCTCGGCAGACGGTTCCGTGCGTTCGCTGGATATCGATCTGCTCGACGAGCATGGAACGCTACGCGTCGGCCTGCGTGGTTTCAGTACCCGCCTGCTGGCAGCGGCGCCAGAGCAGGCTGCCGGGCAGGACACCCTGGTCTTTGCCGCCGATTGGGAGGATGCATCCGCGGCGGTGGCGACTCCCCCATTCTTCGCCCGTCGGATCGTCCTGCTGGGCAGCGCGGATACTCGGCGCAGCGATGCACTGGCGCGCGCCTTGCCGGGATGCGAGGTCAGGCGGCTTGCACCTTCGGTCGATGAGCAGACCGTCGGCTTTGACGAGGCCGCAGAACAATTGCTGTCCCTGCTGCAAACCCTGGTGGCCGAAGCGCCTCGACCGGCGGTTGCCGTGCAGCTGCAACTCCTGCTGGAGGAAGCATCCACGTCGGCATGGGCTGGGTTGTCGGGTATGTTGAAGACCGCCCATCTCGAACATCCCTGGCTGTGGGGGCAGGTGATTCAAGTTGATGCCGCTGCCGATGCAGCGGCTACCCTGTCATCGGCCGCTGCCTTGTTCCATGTGGCGGAATTACGCCAACAAGCCGGCCATCTGCGCCAACCGATTTGGCGTGAGCTAACCAGGAACACCGCGCCTCCACCCCGGCCCTGGCGCGCCGATGGGGTCTATCTGATTACCGGCGGCGCCGGCGGCATCGGTCGTCTGCTGACACACGATATCTTTGCTCATGCTCCCGGGGCAACGCTGGTCCTCGCGGGTCGTTCGGCGCTGGATGGCGCTCGGGCCGACTGGCTGGCTGACCTTCAGGCCGCCGGCAATCGTCTGTCCTATCGGCAGGTCGATATGGCGGATGCTGCGGCAGTAGCCAGCCTGATACGCGCTGTCCGCGAGTTGCATGGACGGCTGAACGGGGTCTTGCAATGCGCCGGAGTTGCCCGCGACCAGTCATTGGTGCAGAAGGATGCCGCCGCGTTGGCGCAGGTGCTGGCGGCGAAGGTGGATGGCACACGCAATCTGGATCGTGCCTTGGCCGATGGCACGCTGGATTTCCTGGTGTTGTTCAGCTCGATTTCCGGTGTTTTCGGCAATCCGGGACAAGTCGATTACGCCGCCGCCAATGCTTTTCTCGACAACTTTGCGCTAGACCGCGAAGCGCGTCGCAGGCGTGGGTTGTGCCATGGACGCACGCTGTCCATTGCCTGGCCCCTGTGGCAGGCGGGGGGCATGGGCATGTCCGAAGAAACCATACGCCTGATGCGGCAGACCACCGGGATGGGGACGCTGGCGACCGACGCCGGGCTGGATGTGCTGGCGTATGCGCTGGCCAGCGATTCGTCCCGCCTGATGGTGATGGCAGGCGATGGCCCGCGGTTACGCCGTAAGGTGGCTGCCCTCAGCACCCCCGTTATCGCTTCCTTGCCCGTTTTTGCAGCGCAGGCTGATCTGTTGCGCGGGCCTTTGCTGAGCGTGCTGATGGACAGTGTGAGCACGCTCCTGAAGGTGGAGCGGGGCGATCTGGATAACGAAGTGGAACTGGCCGAATATGGCTTCGATTCCATCGGTTTCACCCAGTTTGCGAATGCGATCAACGCGCGTTTCGGCCTTGAAATCACCCCCACCTTGTTTTTCGAATACCCGACCCTGGCGTTGCTGGCGGAGCATCTCGCCGCGCAACACGCTGCGGCGATTGCTGCCAGCCTGGGCATTTCGGTCACTCCAACTGCACCACCAGCGGCAGCGCTGCCGGTGGTTCCGCCGCTGCGGACAGCGAACGAACCTGCTTTGCCACAGTTCGTTTCGACACTACAGACACCCTCGAACGGGGAAACCGATCCGATTGTCATCGTCAGCGTCAGCGGTCGTTTTCCCATGGCTCGCGACCCGGAACAGTTATGGGAGAACCTGCAGGCTGGTCGGGACTGCATCAGCGAGATTCCGGCCGATCGCTGGGATTGGCGTGAATGGTGGGGCGATGCGGCGACGCAAGCGAATCGAACCCAGGTGAAGTGGGGCGGTTTCATCGACGGACTCGCGGAGTTCGATCCGGCTTTCTTCGGTCTTTCCGGCCCGGAAGCGCGGGCGATGGATCCCCAGCAGCGCCTGTTGCTGACGCAAGCCTGGCATTTGCTGGAACGGGCCGGCCACGCGCCGCGCAGCCTGTCCGGATCGCGAACGGGGGTTTTTATCGGCATTGCCGATACGGGTTACGGTCGTCTGGCCGCCGCTGCGGGGCGTGGGGTGGAGGGGTATTCGATGACCGGTCTGGCCCCTTCGCTGGGCCCGAACCGCATCAGCTTCTTCTTGAATTTGAACGGGCCGAGCATGGCCATCGAGACGGCCTGCTCCAGCGCCTTGGTGGCGATTCATCGGGCCGTTGAGGCAATACACAGCGGCAGTTGTGATGCCGCCATCGCCGGCGGCGTCAACGCTCTGCTGCTGCCGGAAGCCTTCGTCGGTTTCAGCAAGGCCGGGATGTTGGCGCCGGATGGACGCTGCAAGCCTTTTGCCGCCACCGCCAACGGCTATGCGCGCGGCGAGGGGCTGGGACTGGTGTTGCTGAAGCGGTTGTCGGCGGCGGAACAGGACGGCGACAACATCCTCGGCGTGATCCGCGCCAGCATGGAAAATCACGGCGGTCATGCCAGTTCTCTCACCGCCCCCAATCCCCGGGCGCAGGCCGATCTGATCCGGCGCGCCTGGCGTCGGGCGGGGATCGATCCGCGCACCGTCGGATATATCGAAGCGCATGGCACCGGCACGCCGATCGGCGATCCCATCGAGGTGGAGGCGCTTGTGGCGGCCTTTGCCGATCTGGAAGAAGAGGCCGCCGCCCGCTATGGACCGATTCCCTCTATCCCCTGCGGTATCGGTTCGGTAAAAGGCAATATCGGACATCTGGAAATGGCGGCGGGGGCTGCCGGCCTGACCAAGGTGCTGTTACAGATGGCGCATGGCAGTCTGGTGCGCACCCTGCATTGCGATACGCTGAATCCCTATCTGAAACTGGCCGGTAGTCGCTTCCAGGTGGTTCAGGAAAATCGCCCCTGGCCGCGTCCCCGGGATGCGGCCGGGCGGGAATTGCCGCGTCGTGCCGGGGTGAGCAGTTTCGGTTTTGGTGGCAGCAATGCCCATCTGGTGATCGAGGAGTACCTGCCAGCAGCAGTGAATGTGTCAGCCCCGCCTGCCGGGCCGTCGATGATCCTGCTGTCGGCCAGGACACCTGAGCAACTGGCTGCATCCGCCGGTCAATTGGCCGACGCCATCACTGATGCGATGCCGCTGTCCGAGATTGCCTGGACATTGCAAGTCGGGCGCGATGCGATGGAGCACCGCATCGCCTTCCTGGCGGCCGATCATGCGCAGTTGAAACAACGCCTGCTGGCCTATGCCGCGGGCCGAGACGCCGCGATCGGCGGTATTCATGTCGGTCAGGTGAAACCACATCGGGACACCTTGGCCATTGTCGATGGCGACGAAGAAATGCGCCGCGCCGTTGCCAGCCTGCCGGCTCGTGGCAAGCATGACAGTCTGCTGCAACTATGGGTGCGGGGGCTGGCCGTGGATTGGCGCACCCTTTATCCGCAACAGCGCGCATTGCGACGGCTGCCACTGCCGGGCTACCCTTTTGCGCAGCAGCGTTACTGGGTGGATATGGCGCCGATGATGGCTCCGGTGTTGGCGTCAGTTTCTGCGTCGGTTGCTGCGTCAGTTGCGGCTTCCCCCATGGTGACGCAGAGCGAGATCCATCCCGCCAGCGCCGAGTTGCCGGTATCCCAACCCGTACCGGATGAGTCAGTTCAAGCATCGCCTGTGGAAGGCAAGTCACGCGCTCTTGCTGCCTTGGTGCAGATTGCCGCGCGGGTGCTGGAAGTGGATCCGGGGGTGCTCGAACCCGATACCGAGCTGGGTGAGTATGGCTTCGACTCCATCACCATGACCGGTTTTGCAACAAAGACCAATGAGGCATTGGGCTTGTCGCTGACACCGGCCGATTTCTTCGAGTTTGCCACGCTGGGCCGCCTGGCCGCGCATATTGCCGATGCGCCGGTTTTCTCTGCCCGCGCCGCGTCGGCCGAGGCTGTAATCGAGCCTGCCGCCCCGGCCTCCCGCCCTTACGCCGCGCCGGCAGCGGTCGCTGAGGCGGACCAGGACGATCCGATCGCCATCGTCGGCGTCAGTTGCCGTTTTCCCATGGCCGCCGACCTGGGTGACTTTTGGCAGAATCTGATCGACGGGCGGGACTGCATCAGCGAGATTCCCGCCGACCGCTGGGACTGGCGTGAAGTGTATGGGGATCCGAAACGGGAACCGACCAAGACGAATATCCGCTGGGCTGGATTCATCGACGGGGTGTTCGAGTTCGACCCCCTGTTCTTCGGCATTTCGCCTCGCGAAGCCAAGCTCATGGACCCTCAGCAGCGCTTGCTGATGATGCACGTCTGGAAGGCCCTTGAAGATGCCGGTCACGCGCCACGATCTCTTGCCGGACGAGCGGTGGGGCTGTTCGTCGCCACCTCCTCCAGCGGATATCGGGAAGTGATCGGTACAGACAGCGGCGGTGAAGGTTATGTTGCTACCGGAGCAGTGCCGTCGGTGGGCCCGAATCGGGTCAGCTATTTCCTTGACTGGCACGGCCCCAGCGAACCCGTCGAAACGGCCTGTTCCAGTTCCTTGGTGGCCCTGCATCGGGCGTTGCAGGCGATGCGGAGTGGTGACTGCGAGATGGCGGTGGTGGGGGGCGTCAACACCATCATGACGCCGGAAGCCCATATCAATTTTGCCAAAGCCGGAATGCTTTCACCGGACGGTCGCTGCCGGACCTTCTCGGCCCAGGCCAATGGTTACGCCCGGGGAGAGGGCATCGGCATGATTGTCCTGCGCCGCCTGTCGGATGCCCGGCGAGATGGCGACCCCATTTACGCCCTGGTGCGCGGTAGCGCGGTCAACCATGGCGGACGAGCCAATTCTCTGACGGCGCCCAACACCGCCGCTCAGTCGGAAGTGTTGAAAGCAGCCTGTCGCCGTGCCGGGGTCGAGGCGGGCAGCATCAGTTATATCGAGGCCCACGGAACCGGGACGCCGCTGGGCGATCCGGTGGAAATCAATGCACTGAAGTCGGCCTACCGGGATTTGGGCGTAGTTGCCGGGCCAGCGGTCAGTTGCGGCATCGGCAGCGTAAAAACCCATATCGGCCATTTGGAACTGGCTGCGGGGATGGCCGGCATCATCAAGGTGTTGCTGCAGATGCGGCACGCTACCTTGGTACGCAACCTGCATGGCGAGGAGGTGAATCCCTACATCGACCTGAGTGGCAGTCCCTTCTTCATTGTCGATAAAAATCAGCCCTGGGTGGCAACCCGGGACGCCACCGGCGCTCTACTGCCGCGCCGGGCCGGGATCAGCAGTTTTGGCTTTGGCGGAGTGAATGCGCATGTGGTGTTGGAGGCATATCCCCAGTCATTGCCCGACCCGACTGCTTCTGGCCAGCCGGTGATAGTGCCGTTGTCGGCGCGGGATGAGGCGAGGCTGCGGGACCAGGTCGATCAGTTGCTGAACGTTCTGGACGGCCAACGCTATCAGCAAGAGGACTTGCCCGATCTGGCCTGGACTTTGCAAGTCGGCCGGGAAGCCATGAAATATCGGCTGGCAGTGGTCGTCACCCAGTTGTCGCAACTGGCCGCCGAGTTACGTGCCTGGCGCGTCGGTCAGGACAATAGCGTTCGCAATGGCTGCGTCGTAGCCGGCCAACCCCCGGCGGTCGGATCGCTGATGGATATGGCAGACCAATGGGTGCGCGGCGCCGAAGTGAACTGGGCGACCCTGCGGCAGGGGGCGCGCCGCCGACTCAATCTGCCCACCTATCCGTTTGCTCGCGAGTCTTACCGGGTCGGGCCGGCGGTCTCCAGTTCGGCGAGCTTGCCGGCCGAGTCAGGGCTGCCTTGCGCAATGCACCTGATCGCCGATGGCGTTGCACTCTGTACTTTGGACGCTGAGGCTTTCTATTTGCGGGATCATCGGGTGCGGGGAGCGCGCCTGCTGCCGGGTGCCATGAGTGTGGAACTGGCACGTCTGGCCCATGCCTTGAGCCGTGGCGCCAGCGGGGAGGCGGTTACCCTGGTGCAAGTCGTCTGGCTGCAGCCGTTGACGGCGGGCGCGGCGCCACTGCTCTGCCGCATCGAACTGGCGCCTGAATCACCGGGCAACGAGGGACGACAGCAATTTCAACTGCGCGCCGGCAGCGCGCCGGGCGGCGCAGTTCATGTCAAGGGGCTGATCGGTCCTTTGGTTGTCGGACCGCAGCCCCTGCCGTCTCTGGATCTGAAGGTGCTGCGCCTTCGCTGTACCAGGGCGTTCTCGGCAGACTGGCTATACCAGCGTTATGGCGCTTTGGGTCTCGATTACGGGCCGTCTTTTCGGGTGGTCACCGACTTGCAAGTTGGGCAGGACGAATTCCTGGCGCGCCTGGAATTGCCCCCAGCCGCCGTGGCCACATCAGCGAACATGGTCTTTGGCATCCATCCGGTGCTCCTGGATGGTGCGTTCCAGGCCTGCCTGGGTCTGTTTGCCGAGGCGGCCGGGGCTGGGCAGGCGGCGCTGCCTTTCGTGCTGGAAACCCTCCATTTCCACCGATCGATGCCTGCCACCCTGTGGGTGCATGGGCGGCTGGTTCCGGGGGGCGGTGCAGTGCGCCGGATCGACCTTGATATCGGCGACGATGCCGGGCAGATCTGCATTCAGGTGCGTGGCTTTTCGGTGCGCCTGCAAGCGCACCGCGTCGATCCCGCGGCTCAATCCGTGGCGGCGACAACGGAAACTGTGGCAGCCGGGATGCAGCGTTATTTGTCAGGTTTGGTTGCGGCAGAGGCCAGCCTTGCGGTGTCCGACATCGACCCGACGGCGGCGCTCGAAGCCTATGGCATTGATTCCATCATGATTACCCGCCTGACTGATCAGTTGGAACTGGATTTCGGCACGTTGCCGAGAACACTGTTCTTCGATCATCAGACGCTGCATGCCCTGGCGGCTTACTTTTTACAGAATCACCCGCAAGCCGTGGCGCGGATCACGGGGGGCGGCACAGCGGCTTCCGGCGCGGTGGCGCAGGTTGCGCCGCCACCGCAGAACAGCCAGCCTGAAAAGACTACAGGCGACATTGCCATCATCGGTCTTGCCGGGCGCTACCCTGGCGCCAGCAATCTACAGACGTTCTGGGCCAATCTGGCGGCGGGGCGTGACAGCATCAGTGAAGTACCGGCTAGCCGCTGGGATCATTCCGCCTATTACGACCCGATACGCGGCGCGCCTGGCAAGACCAACAGCAAGTGGGGCGGATTCATTGACGACTACGATTGTTTCGACCCGCAGTTTTTCAACATTGCGCCACGTGAGGCCGCCTATCTTGACCCTCAGGAGCGCCTGTTTCTGCAATGCGCCTGGGAAACCCTCGAAGACGCGGGCTATACCCGCGCCGCTCTGTCACCCGCGCAAGCCCCGCTGACAGGGGCGAACGTCGGGGTTTTCGTCGGGGTGATGTATGAGGAATATCAGTTGTACGGCGCCGAGAGCACCCAGCGTGGCGAGCCTCTGGCGCTCGCTGGCAGCGCCGCGTCCATCGCCAACCGGGTTTCCTATTTCTGCAATTTCCATGGCCCCAGCCTGGCGGTGGACAGCATGTGCTCCTCCTCACTGACGGCCATTCACCTGGCTTGCGAGAGCCTGCGTGCCGGCAGTTGCGAAGCGGCTCTGGCGGGGGGCGTTAATCTCACGCTGCATCCGAACAAATACCTGGCGCTGGCGCAAGGCCGCTTTACCTCAAGCAAGGGGCGTTGCGAGAGCTTCGGCGAAGGTGGCGACGGCTATGTGCCGGGCGAAGGCGTCGGTGCGGTGCTGCTGAAGCCGCTGGCGCAGGCTGAGGCCGACGGTGACAGGATCTACGCGGTAATTCGCGGTTCCGCCCTCAATCATGGTGGCAAGACCAATGGCTACGCCGTGCCGAATCCTCACGCTCAGGAAGCCGTGATCGTCCGCGCCATGGCCCGGGCAAACGTCAACCCGGCACAGGTCAGTTATATCGAAGCGCATGGCACCGGCACCCGCTTGGGCGACCCCATCGAGATTGCCGCCCTGAGCCGTGCCTTTGGCGGTGAAACCGGTGGCATGGCGTGCGCCATCGGTTCGGTGAAATCGAATATTGGCCATGCGGAGAGCGCCGCCGGCATCGCCGGCCTGACCAAACTTCTGCTGCAACTACAGCATGGTCAACTCGTACCTTCTCTGCACAGCGAGCGGCTCAATCCGCACATCGATTTTGCCGCCACCCCCTTTGTCGTGCAGCGCAGTCTTCAGCCCTGGCCGCCGTCCCGCGAGAATGCCGGCGGGAAAGTCAGGCCCCGTATCGCCGGCCTGTCCTCCTTCGGCGCGGGAGGGGCCAACGCCCATCTGGTGATCGAGGAGTATTTCCCCGCGCCGGTTCGCCCCGAGACTGTCTTCACTGTTGCCCTGCCGGGCGTGTTTCCCTTTTCGGCACGCGATCCGCTGCAGTTGCGGGAAGCCCTGGCGCGGATGCGGCAGGCGCTGGACACGCTCGATGAGACGGCGCTGCCGGCGGTTGCTGCCGGCCTGCAACTGGGGCGTGAGGCCTTTGAAGTCCGGGTAGTCGTGGTGGCGGTTGATCGCCAAGGCCTGCTTGATGGTCTGGACGCCCTGCTGTCTGCATCGGCAGGGCCCGAGGGGGTGCAGGGTCGTGGCAAGAACCAGGCGTCGCCATGGGTCAATCAACTGGCGGCACAATGGGCCGAAGGCAAGACGGTGGATTGGCATCGCTTGTGGGTAGAGAGACGCTTGCCGGTCAAAATCAGCCTTCCCACCTATCCATTTGCCCGACAGCATTATTGGGTGCCAAGTCAAACGGCTGCGACGGGCGCATCGACAACTCAACTTGCGCGCGTCGCCCACCTATCCAGCCCGAGTAAACCGCCGCCCCTGCTGTTTGCACCCGACTGGCGGCTGAGCCCGGCCCTGCCGACGATGTCGGCGGTGGCGCGGATATGGGTGGTTTTGTGCGAGCCGGATCATTACGCTGCCAGAACTCGGCGCAGGCAAGACGGCGGTGCCGGAAGTGAGGGCGAGCTGATTGGCGAAATTGTGGCGAGTGCGCTCGCCCCGGTTGAGTTGCGGATACTGGATCATCGCGGCGCGGCTGAGGAATCACCCATACACCAGCGCTACACGGCCTACGCAGAGGAACTTCTCGGCATGATCCAGGCCTTGTTGCGGGATCGTCCGACCAGCGCGCTGATTCAGGTGGTTGTCCCGTTGGCTGGGGAAGCGCGTCTGTTCGAGGGATTTTCCGGCTTGCTGCGTACAGCGCAATTGGAGCATCCGACGCTGCGTTTTCAATTGATCGCGTTGGCGGACGAGGTCACGAATCTGGCCGATCTGTTGCGGCTGGAGCAGGCCAGTGCTGATGCACAGGTGCGCTACCAAGGCGGCCAGCGGCAAGTGCGGGCGTGGCGGGAACTGCTGTTGCCGCGCGACTCACAGCAGGAATCCCTCTGGCGGGACGATGGCGTTTATCTCATTAGTGGCGGCGGCGGTGGTATTGGTCTGTTGCTGGCCGAAGAAATTGCCCTGCGCACCCGAAATTCACTGCTGTGCCTGGTCGGCCGCTCAGCTCCTGGCCAGGTATTGCAGGACAGACTGGCGCGCATCTCCGCGCAGACAATTTATCGGCAGGCGGATATTGGTCAGGAAGGGGCGGCAGAGCGTTTGGTCGAAGAACTGCTGCAACACCGGGGACGAATCGACGGCATCGTGCATGCCGCAGGCATTACCCGCGACAAGCTCATTGTGCGCAAACCGCGGGAGGAACTGGGCGAGGTGCTCGCGCCGAAGGTTGCCGGGCTTTATTACCTGGATCGGGCCAGTGCGGCCTGCAATCTCGATTTCGTCCTGCTGTTCGCCTCGGCATCCGGCGCACTGGGCAATCCGGGACAGGCCGACTATGCCTGCGCCAATGCCTGGCTGGACAGCTTTGCCGAATATCGCAACCAGTTGCTGGCGCAGGGCCAGCGCCACGGCGCAACCCTGGCCATCGACTGGCCCTATTGGCAGGAGGGTGGCATGCGTATGGATGCCGGCCTGATTCAGTCGATGGTGGCGGCGACCGGGGTGCAGCCCCTCACTACCGAGCAGGGGCTGCGGGCCCTCAATCTGGCCTGGCGCACCCGGGAAGCGGGCCAGGTGCTGGTGCTCGACGGCGAGCCCGAGCGCATCCGCCGCTTGCTTGGGCTGCTGGCTCAGGAAGGGCCGCCTGATCCTCAACCTGGCGCTCCCGATGACCGGAAAACGCCGGACAATTTGCGGCAGAAGACGATCGCCTGGCTGACCGACCGGCTGGCAGATGTGCTGGGGATGCCGCCGAGCGACATCGGCCCCGAGCAGGTGGTGGATCGTTATGGCGTCGATTCGGTGTTGGCCATGCAGATGATCGAGATGCTGGAACGTGATCTCGGCAGCTTGCCCCAAACGCTGCTGTTTGAGTACCCAAGCATGGCCGCTCTGGCGACTGCCCTGCTGGCATCGCATGGGCCGGTCTTGACGACTTTGCTGGCGGACAAGGATCCGGCGCCGGTTGTTCTTGCAGCGAGCAGGATGGATAAAGCGGTCGTGGTTGCTTCGCCTTCACCGGCTGTTGTTGACGATATTGCCGTCATCGCCGTTGCCGGGCGTTATCCGGGCGCAGAAACCATCGAGGAGTTCTGGGCGCTGTTGCAGGCCGGACGAGATTGTGTGACGGAAATTCCGGCGGCCCGCTGGGACAGCGATCAGTTTTATTCTCCGCGCAAGGGTCAGCCGCACAGCAGTTATTGCAAGTGGGGCGGATTCCTCGAAGATGTCGATTGTTTCGATCCCGGCTTCTTCGGCCTTTCCCCGCGCGACGCCATCCTGATGGATCCGCAGGAGCGCCTTTTCCTGCAAACGATCTGGCATCTGCTGGAGCGGGGCGGACATACCCGCGAACTGCTGCGGCAACGCTACGCATCGCGGGTCGGGGTGTATGTCGGGGCAATGTATCAGCCTTACCATGGTGTCGATACCGACGAGGACAGCCGCACCCTGGTGGCGCTTTCCTCGAATGCCAGCATGGCCAATCGGGTTTCCTTCTTCTTCGATTTGCAAGGCCCCAGCGTGGCGGTGGACACCCTGTGTTCTTCAGGTTTGCAGGCCGTGCATCTGGCTGTTCAGAGCCTGCGGCGGGGTGAGTGCGATCTGGCCATTGCCGGCGGCGTCAACCTGACCCTGAGTGCGGGCAAATATGTCGGACTGTCGCGCGCAGGCATGCTGGGGAGTCATGCGGACAGCCGCAGTTTCATGGCGGGTGACGGTTATCTGCCGGCGGAAGGCGTCGGCGCGGTGCTGCTGAAGCCGCTGGCCGATGCGCTGCGCGATGGCGACCCGATCATCGCCCTCATCAAGGCCAGCGCCGCCAATCATGGCGGACACTCGGCCGGTTACGGCGTCCCCAATGGCGAGGTGCAGACGCGCTTGATCGCGGACAATTTCCGCCAGGCCGGTATCGATCCGCACAGCGTCGGCTATGTTGAGGCGGCGGCAAATGGTTCCGCGCTTGGCGATGCCATAGAGTTCAGGGCGTTGACCCGCGCGTTCCAGCAATTCACCGCAGAAGAGGGTTTTTGCGCCATTGGTTCGGTGAAATCCAACATGGGACACGCGGAGTCGGCCTCCGGTCTGGCCCAATTGACCAAGGTGCTGTTGCAACTGGAACATAAGCAACTGGTCCCCGGGGTGTCGGCAGGTCCGCTCAGCCCGCACTTGCAGTTTGCCGGGACGCCCTTCCGCCTGCAGCGGACGCTGGCGGATTGGGACCGTACCGGCGAAGACACGCCCCGGCGGGCGACCGTCAGTTCCTTTGGCGCAGGCGGATCGAATGTGCATCTGATTCTGGAAGAAGCTCCGATGCTGCCTGTGATTGCCGGCGACGAACGACGCCAGGCCCGGCGCTTTTTCTTCTCCGCCCGCGATGCCCAGCGCCTGACCGATCTGCTCGGCTTGATGCGCGATTATCTGCTTCGTTACCCAGGCCTTTCTATGGCCCGGTTGGCCGCCACCCTGCAATACCGGCGCGAGCCGATGGCCTGCGCCTGCACGATCGTGGCGATGGATCAGGAGGATCTGATCGCCCGCCTGGCCGATGGAATACCGGCCGACGACGAGACGACCGCAGATGTCGCGGCGGCAGACCCAACCCTGCCGCCCTTGCTGCTGCCCGGCTATCCCTTTGCTCGCGAGCATTACTGGTTGCCCAATCCCGCGCCTCCTTTTGCGCCAGCCGCAGAAACCAAGGTGGAAGCCGAGGTCCGGCAAGCTGTCCTTGCCGAAACGGAAATCCTCTCCCTGATTCTCGAACTGCTCGCGACTGAACTGGTGTTGGATCGGGCGGGGCTGGCGGAAGCGACTTCCTTCCGCGCGCTGGGGGCAGATTCGATGGTTGGCTTGCGGCTGATCTTCCGTATCGCCGAGGCTACCGGTGTCGAGTTGGGGCATGGCGATCTGGAACACTATCCGACGCCTGCTGTATTGGCTGCTTATGTGGCTGAGCGGATTGCCGAGACACCACAAACAGAAAGTCGGCGCTGGCAGAACAGCGAACAAACCTCTGCGCCAGCGGACCCGCTTCTGACCGTCTTTCCGTTGTCCGAAGGCCAGCAGGGTTTATGGCGCTGGCAGCAGCTTTATCCAGATTCCTCCGCATATAACCTTCCCCTGGCTTTCCGTGTTGCAGGCATCGACTTGCCCGCGCTGGCGCAGACCTGTGACGCCGTGCTGAGCGCCTGGCCGCTGCTTGGCTGTCGCATCGTGGCGAGAAATGAGACGGAATTCGAATGGCAGTCTCAGGCGGTGACCGATCAAGTGACACTGCTGTCGGTGGCGGCAGGGGCGCCGATCGAGGTAATGCTGCGTGAGCGTGCGCGGATTCCTTTCGATTTGCTCGCTACAGCGCCGATTCGGTTCGAACTGCTGCGGGAAGCTCGGGAAGGCCAGGATGTTTTGCTGATTCTGCTGCATCACATTGTTTTCGATGGTCTTTCCGCTGCTCATTTCAGCCATTATTTCTGGCAGGTCTACGCCCATCTGGTCGCCGGCAAGCCCCTGCCGCCACCGCCGCCAGCAGCGAGTTTTGCTGAATTTGTCGGCTGGGAACGGGATTACCTGAAAAGTGCGGCCGGTCAGGCCGATCTGGCCTATTGGCAGGAACAGTTGGCCGATGAGCCGACCAGCCTGGCCTTGCCTCAGGATCGCCGACCTGTTGCCGGTCAGCCGCTGGTGGGTAACAGTCTGGAAAGAAGCCTGCCGCCTGATCTCGTCACTGCCAGCCGAGCGTGCGCCCAGAAACTGGGTATCGACCTTTCGGCTTTCTTCCTGGGGGCGCTGCATGTCCTGCTTTACCGCTACAGCGGGCAGCAAGATATTTTGATCGGGATGCCTGTGCTTGGTCGACCTGAGCGTCGATTCGAGCAGGCTGTCGGCTACTTCGTCAATTTGTTGCCAATGCGCAATGCCGTGCGGGGAGAGTTGGCGGCAGGAGAATTCCTGCGCGCCATCCAGAAGCGGCTGACGGCCGGGCTGGATCACGCTGCCTGGCCCTTTGCCTTGCTCGCTGCACGCGCGGATACCCGGATTCCCGTTCAGATCATCTATTCCTGGCAGAATTTCCTGACGCCGCAGGATCTATCCGGCATTGCCGGCATCCCGGTCAATCATCTGGCGGGGGTGAGGCAGGAGGGAGACGTTCCGCTCGCATTGGAGTTCTACGCCGAGGGTGAAGAACTGCGCCTCGTCGCGGCGTTCGATCAAGGGCGATTCGACCCCGAGACCATTGAACGCCTGGTGGATCATTACCTTTGTTTGGTGGCGTCGATCTGCGCCGATACCGACGCCGCCATCGGCAGCCTCGATATGCTTTCTGCCACGGAACGTCAGCACTTGTTGCTCGACTGGAGCGGAGTGCGGGCCTCGCCGTCGCTGGACGAGGCAAGCGTAGAAGTCCGGATCGCCCGGCAGGCGATGCTCACGCCCGATGCTGCCGCCCTGGTCGTCGGCGACCAGCGCTTGAGTTACCGCCAGCTACAGGAGCGGGTCGATCAGCTGGCGGCCTGTCTGCGCCAATGGGGGGTGTGTCCCGGCCAGCCGGTAGCCGTCTTGCTCAAGCGTGGAGCAGGCAGCATCGTCGCGCTGCTGGCGACGCTCAAAACCGGGGCGATCTGGGTTCCATTGGATGCCGATTATCCGGATCAGCGCCTCGCCTACATTCTTGCGGATGCCGCACCCGCCCTGGTGGTGGCCGAGGCCTCGACTCGCGGGCGTTTGCCGGTGGGAGACGTCCCCGTGCTGCTGATCGATCGGCCGCGTGGCGCCAGCGAATGCTTGATTGGCAATCCATCGCCGGTCATTGAACCCGACACTCCCGCCTATCTGATCTACACCTCGGGCTCGACCGGTCGACCCAAGGGCGTAGCCGTATCCCGGCGTGCGCTGGCGGTGCATTGCGCCGCCGTCATGGCGCATTACCGCTTGTCGGATGATGATCGGGTGTTGCAGTTTGCGTCGCATCATGTGGATGCCGCTTTGGAGCAGATATTGCCCACCCTGGCCAGCGGCGCATGCCTGGTGATGCGGGAAAACGAGGTCTGGTTGCCCGCCGCGTTGGCCGAATTGCTGACCCGCGAAGGGGTCAGCGTTGCTGACCTGCCGCCGGCCTATTTACGCGAAGTGCTGCAAGCCTGGGCGCGCGAGCCGGTTATCCTCTCCTGCCCCCGCCTGCTGATCGTCGGTGGCGAGGTGCTGACGCCCGAGTTGGTGCGTCTGTGGCAGGCCAGCCCCCTCGCCGGGGCGCGCTTCCTCAATGCCTATGGGCCGACCGAAGCCACCATCACGGCGACGGTGCATGAGATTCATGGCGACGACCTGATGCGTCCCTCCCTCGCCATCGGCCGTCCCCTGGCCGGGGGATGGGTTTATATCCTTGACCGCGATGGCAATCCGGTGCCGGAGGGTGTCGTCGGCGAACTGGTGATAGGCGGGCCTCGGGTTGCACTGGGTTACTGGGGACATCCCGATCTTGCCGCTGAGTGCTTCAGGCCGGACTTCAACACCGATGCGGCTGGCGGGCGCATCTACCACAGCGGCGACCTGGCGAGTTTTATCCCCGGCAGCAACGGGCTGATCGCTTTCCATGGACGACGCGATCATCAGATCAAGATTCGCGGCTTCCGGATTGAACTGGAAGAAATCGAAGCGGTTCTGCGCAGCGCCGGTGCGGAAAATGTGCTGGTCATTGCACTGCCACGTCCGGGCGGCGACCCTGGCCTGGTCGCTTATGTCGCCACTGAAGGGCAGTCCTTTGGTGACGAAGCGGGACTGCGCCGTTTTGTCGCCGAACGCCTGCCTGCTGCCATGCGCCCGGCTGTCTATGTATTTCTCGACCGCCTGCCCAGCACGCCCGGCGGCAAGCTGGATCGCCAGGCACTGTCCCAGTCGGTGGGCGGAGCACTTGGTCTGCCACGCCTTCCGGGGAAAGATTCAATCGGCTCTTACCGGCCCGCCAGCGCCGAATGTTCTCCGGCTGCGGACGAAGTTGAAGCCAAGTTGGCCGCTATCTGGTGCGAACTGCTCGGCATCAGCGCTGTGTCGGCGGCGGATGATTTCTTCATGTGTGGCGGCCATTCTCTGCTGGTGCTTCGGTTGCTGGGATCAATACGCCAGGTTTTCGGCCGTAAGCTGTCGATGTCTGCATTGCAGTCCGCCCCCACGCTTGGACAGCAGGCGGGCCTGCTGCGGGGGCAGGACTCTGCCGCGCAGCCTTCGCCTTTGGTCTTGCTAAATGGAGGGGGCGGCAAGGCTTCCCCCCTGTTCTGTCCGCATCCGGTCGGCGGGGGTGTTGACTGTTATCGTGCGTTGGCCACTTTTTTTGAAGGCAAACGACCCGTCTATGGGTTGCAATCGTTCGCTCTGGAACAAGGCGGTGCGTCGCCCGAAAGCGTGTCGGACATGGCGGCGGCATTGCTGGCCGCGTTGCGTACCATCCAGCCGCACGGACCCTATCATCTGGCCGGGTGGTCGATGGGGGGCGTTCTGGCCTACGAAATGGCTCAACAATTAACCCATGCTGGCGAGCGTGTGGCGTTGCTTGCCCTGCTTGATAGCTATACCCCGGCGCTGCTGGCCAAATTGGAAGCGGCGCAGTCGTCGATATACGAAGATGCGCTCGCTCGCGAACAGCGCGCCTTTGATTACGATATGGGTGAGTTGGCCGCTGCCGGCATTACCGTTGCCCCGCAACAGGCGGCGCTGCTGTTCGAGATCTTCCAGGTCAACCTGCATGCCCTTCAATCCTACGTGCCGGCCCCGTACCACGGCCCCATGCACTTGCTGGTTTGCGCCTTGCCGGATGTGGTCGAAAATGGGGTTGCTGATGAGACACGGGGTGAGCGGTATCGCGGTTGGGGAAGTCTCGCCCGCAGCGGTTTATCGGTCATCGATCTGCCCGGAGATCATTACAGTATTTTGCGCATGCCCAACGTAGTCCAGGTTGCGGAAAGGTTGGAGAAATGTCTTGGCGATGGCAGTACTTTTGCGAAGTAGTTTTACAAAATGGTTTTCCGCCTCTGCCCGTTATCCATGTTCGGTTTTGGCCAAAGCCAGGAGTCCTGTCGGACTTTGCAGCCGACGATTCCAAAGTCCGACAGGCTCCTAGGTACTTGTTAAGGAAATGATGCGAATGTCTACACGTCTTGCTACTTTGCCGGATGGTCGTGAAATCCATTGCGTGAATGCGTATGAAGTGGATTTTTCTGTGCATGAAATATTCAATGATGATCTGGTGAACCACGGGATCGATTTGCCTCGGGATGGGGTGTATCTGGATGTGGGGGCAAACATTGGCCTGTTTGCCCTGCATCTGCTTGATCAATGTCCTGAAGCCAAAGTTTTCGCCTATGAACCGATGCCAGAAGCATTTGCCGCGCTGGAAAAGAATCTGGCTGGCCGGGCAGCGTGTTTTTCGCTGGGTCTGGGGGCTGTGCCGGGGATGGCCGAGTTCGAGTATTTTCCCGGCATCACCGCTTTGTCGTCCTGCCACGGAGCGGTAAGCGCCGAGATGGCGAAGGGGTTGCGGCGAATGTTGTCCGGCGCGCCCGCCGACCAGGATGTCGCCGAGATTCTTGAGAAAACCGGCGCAACCGAGCGCACGGCGAGCGAACCGGCGTTCATCGATCAACTTTTTATCACCCGCAAAGTGCAGGCGCCTATCGACACCTTGGGGAATCAGATCAGTCAGCATGGGTTGCTCCATATCGACCTCGTAAAAATCGACACCGAGGGCGCGGAAAAGGAGGTTCTGGCCGGCCTGGGAGAGGCCGACTGGGCCTTGATTCGGCAAATGGTGGTCGAAGTCCATCTGGGCCGGGCCGAAACGGACCTGATGGAGCGACAGCTTCAGGCGCGAGGCTTCCAAACGCAGATCGGTCATCACCCGCTATCGAACAGCGGTGTTCCGGTTTTTCACATCTATGCAAAACGTATTATCTGAAAGAGGGATCCGATGAGTACCACAGTCAACGAAACCAGCTGGTGGGATACGATCAAAGACACGTCCTTTCTGGTCAATCCCTATCCGCAACTCAAGGCGTGGCGGGAGCAGGGCGCGATACACCATGATCGTGCTTCCGACATCTATTTCGTTCTCGGCCACCGGGAATTTACCAAGATCGCGCGCTCGCCGAAGATGGGACGTGATACCCGGTTGTGGCGCGACGGCTGGGCGTCGCCCGCCAACCAGACGAAGAATCCGCTGGCCTATCAACTGTATTCGGAAATACAGCCTCAGATGATCAACGTGAATCCACCCGACCATCGCCGGATGCGGGGTGTGTTCGAGGATGCTTTCAAGCCTGCTGCGGTAGCGGCCATGGCGACGATGATCGAGGCGGAAGCAACGCGTCTGCTCGACGCGCTCGGTGACGGGGGCGAGGTGGAATTCATCGAGCGATACGCCGCGCCCTTGCCGTTGCGGGTGGTCTGCAATCTTTTCGAAATCCCTGCGGAAATGGACGACAGTATCCGTCGCTGGAGCGATTCGCTGATCCGGGTGCTCGATATCATGACCACGCATGAGCAGCGCCAAGAGGCGCTGGAGGCGTTGCACGAGTTCAAGGCTTACGTCAGCGGACTGATTGTCGAACGCCGCAAGCATCCGGGTAATTGCATGCTGGACACGCTGGTCGCCGCCTTCGATGACGGTACCCTGAGCGAGGATGAGGCGCTTATGAACCTGGTCTCCATGCAGATCGCTGGTCACGAGACCACGGTCACCCTGATCGGCAACGGCATGCTCTGTCTGCTGCGCAATCCGGAACAACTGGCGCGGATGCGCGCTGATCGAAGCCTGGTGCCCTCGGCGGTGGAGGAGTGCCTGCGTTACGAGCCCGGCGGCAATATGATCATGCGGGTGGCTATAGAGGACTTCCCCATGGGGGACATTGTCATTCCGGCTGGTTCCATGGTGCTTGGCTTCATCGGTGCGGTGAATCGGGATCCGGCCAGCTTCGACGACCCGGAACGCTTCGACATCGCACGTGCCAACAACCCGCAAATGACCTTTGGTGCGGGTGCGCATACCTGTATCGGCGCCGGTCTTGCCCGTCTCGAAGGGACGGTGGCCTTCAATGCCTTGCTGGATCGTTTCGACCGTATCGAACTGGCCGGCGAGTCGCGCTGGCGTCTTGATCGGATGAATGCGCGCAGCCTGGAGTATCTGCCGGTGCGGCTTGGGAGATCAGTGTGATCGCTGCCGGTATCGAGTCCCTCAATTTTTATGGGGGCAGTGCATTCATCGATGTCCACGAACTATGCATGTATCGGGGTTTGGACATGCCGCGCTTCGAGAATTTGCTGATGAAGGAAAAGACGGTGGCGCTGCCCTACGAGGATCCGGTCAGCTTTGCCGTCAATGCCGCGTTGCCGTTGGTGACTCAGTTGTCGGAGGCCGAGCGCAGCCGCATCGAAATGGTCATCACCTGTACGGAATCGGGTATTGACTTCGGTAAATCCCTCAGTACCTATGTGCATGGTCTGCTCGGCCTGAAGCCAAATTGTCGTTTGTTTGAAATCAAGCAAGCCTGTTATTCGGGCACAGCCGGTCTGCAGATGGCCATTAATTTCATCCTCTCCGGCACATCGCCCGGGGCCAAGGCGCTGGTCATCGCGACAGATATTTCTCGCTTTGCCCTGGCGGATGCCAATGCCATCGAGGAGTGGGCCTATTCGGAGCCGACATCCGGCGCGGGAGCGGTGGCCGTGCTGGTCAGCGATACGCCCTGGTTGTGGCGCATTGATCCGGGCGCTTATGGCAACCATGCCTTTGAAGTGATGGATACCTGCCGCCCCGGCCCGGACAATGAAGCGGGAAACGCCGATCTATCATTGATGGCTTATCTGGATTGTTGTGAGCATGCCTATCGCGATTACGCACGGCGGGTGGAAGCGGTGGATCTGCGCAGCAGTTTCGACTACCTGTGTTTTCACACGCCTTTCGGCGGCATGGTCAAGGGGGCGCACCGGCAGTTGATGCGTAAGGTTGTTCGGGCAACTCCCTCTGAAACAGAAGAGGATTTCAACCGGCGGGTCTCCCCCGGTTTGAGTTTCGGCCAGCGGGTCGGGAATACCGCCGGCGCATCCGTGCTACTGGCGTTGGCCGGGACGATGGAAACCGCTGATTTCAGCCAGCCCCGGCGTATCGGCATGTTTTCCTACGGATCGGGCTGTTGTTCGGAATTTTTCAGCGGCGTGGCGGATGCCGGTGGACAGCAGCGTCTGCACCAGATGGCACTGGGTATGGCGTTGGATCAGCGTTATCGCCTGTCGATGGAAGAATATGAAATCTTGTTGCGGGGGAATGAAGTCATCCGTTTTGGCACGCGAGATGCGCGTTTCGATCATCAGATCGTCCCTGGCGCATGGCCCGCATTGGTGACCGGAAAAAGATTGGTGTTGGATCGTGTAGATGCCTACCACCGCGAATACCGCTGGGCGGAATAGCAACTTAATAGCAACTTAATATCAACTTACAAGCAACTCACTCGAACAGAAGGAGAGCAGATTGGACCGAAATGATGTTTTAGCCATTATTGTGGAGAAAATCCGCATCGTCGAACCCGCCCTGGAAGGGCAGGCCATCGGCGCCGAGGATTCGATGGCCGAAATCGGCGTCGACTCGATGTCGCGCCAGGAAGTCCTGATTTTGAGCATGGAAGCCCTTGGGCTGAATCTGCCGATGGTGCAATTGTTCGGCCCTCGTAACCTTGGTGAATTGGCTGACCTGCTCCATGTCAAGTTGTCCGGATAAAGTATTGTCGCCAGTGGTAACCGGCATTGGGGTGGCGACGGCTTATGGCTATGGCAAAGCCGCGTTACTCGAAGCCATGCAGACGCCCAAGCCTATTTTTGACGTATTGCGTCGCCCTGGACGCCAGGTGGCAGAACGAGAATCGCCTTTTCGTGGCGCAGAACTCCCGGAACCGCCGATTCTCCTGTCGCCGCGCGTCGCCCGTGTCACCAGCCTGGGGGGGAGGGTGGCAGTGGCGGTGTTGGACGAAGCCTGGGCCGAGGCCGGGTTGGATCGCATCGCCCCGGAGCGTATCGGCCTGGTGATCGGGGGGAGCAATCTCGATTCACGGGAGCAGATGCTTACCCGTCAGACCTACGCGCATCGGATGCCGTATTTGCTGCCCAGTTACGGCTATACCAGTTTTGATACAGACCTGTGCGGACTCTGTAGCGCCCATTTTCAGATTCGTGGTTTCGCCTACACCCTGGGGGGTGCATCGGCCAGTGGCGCACTGGCGGTGCTTCACGCGGCTGAAGCCGTTCGCAGCGGTCGGGTCGATGCCTGCATCGCAGTTGGGGCGCTACAGGATTTATCCTGCTTTGAACTGCAAGCGCTCGATGCCTTGGGCGTGCTCAGTCCGGGAGCAGCTTGCCGCCCCTTTGATCGAGGTCACGACGGATTCATGTTTGGTGAATCCTGTGGCGCGCTGGTCATCTCTCGGCATGATGCCGGATTCCCTTTTTACGCGCACATTGCCGGAGGCGCGCATGCCGCCAATGGCAATCGGGGACCGGATCCTTCGTTGGCCGGCGAAGTACGGGTGATCCGCGAGGCGTTGGCCCAAGCCGGGTTGTCACCTGACGATATCGATTATGTGAATACCCACGGTACCGGCACCCCAAGGGGGGATGTAACCGAACTGACCGCCTTGCGTGAGGCGGGTCTCCACCGAGCCAGCATCAATGCCACCAAGTCTCTGATAGGACATGGGTTGAGCGCTGCCGGGGCAGTTGAAATTGCAGCTGTCCTGTTGCAAATGCAAGCTGGATTCCTGCATCCGTGTCTGCAGTTGGATGACCCCATCGACCCCGGTCTGGATTGGGTAAGAGGGGGCGCACGTACCTATGCTTTTCGTCACGCACTGAAACTGTCCTTCGGTTTTGGTGGCATCGATAGCGCCATGGTCATCAGTGCACCGTCCTGCGGGGACGCGAAATGAGCTATCAAACCTTGGCGGCAAGCTTCAACAAGGGCATTTGTCGGGTGCTGCTCGACAGGCCGGCAGCCCAAAACGCGATCAACGGGCAGATGATCGCGGAACTCGATGAGGTCATGACTCGCTGCGAAGGTGGTGGCAACGAGCCGCCCGTCAGCATCCTGATCCTTGAAGGATCGCCTACGGTGTTTTGTTCAGGCGGGGATTTTGAGGCCTTGGCGGAGTTGCAAGAAGTGGCCGACCCCGAGCCACTGTATCGGTTGTGGCAACGCATGGCGACGGGGCCTTTCATCAGCATCAGTTTGGTCAGGGGTCGCGTCAATGCCGGGGGCGTCGGCTTTGTCGCCGCAGCCGATATCGTCCTGGCGGATCGCAGCGCAAGCTTCAGTCTTTCGGAATTGCTCTTCGGAATTTTCCCCGCCTGTGTCCTGCCATTCCTGATACGGCGGATCGGTCTGCAAAAAGCCCATTACATGACCCTGATGACCCGCCCGTTCTTGGCCGACGAAGCGCTGGCCAGCGGTCTGGTTGATGCCCTGGATGACGATGCTGAAGTTGTCCTGCGGCGGCATCTTTTGCGCCTGCAGCGGTTGTCACAACCCGCTATCCGTCGCTACAAGGCTTATCTGTCGAGCATGGCTGCCGAGCAATTGGCCGCCGTGAAACCAGCAGCCCTCACCGCTAATCGCACCGTATTCGCCGACCCGGAGGTACAGCACAACATTCGGCGTTATCTCGGGGAAGGGAAGTTTCCCTGGGAGGCATAATCTGAATCGGAAGATGCATTGTTCTCCTGGTTATTGCCCGCTTATATTGCCCGCTGATGTTGAATATTCCAGGGGTTGATTCGTTTGGATGATGTTTACCACTACCCATGAAATTTATTTTATTCAAAGAAATTGAAAATGACTGAACGAACCAAAAACATCGCACTGTTGTCGATTTTGATCGCTCTTGTAGAAATCGGGATTACTGTTCCTGCTGTTGCCAATGATAATTTTGAAGAAATTCGTTGTGCAAAAAATGGTGCTCCAACATATCTGCTGGCGCATGGGTTGAGCGGCTCGCCCTATGAGTTTCATTTTATTGCCCGCGAGATAATCAAGAATAATCAGGATCATGGAGTATGGCGCACGCAGGTGGCAAAAATTGGCACGATCGAAAAGCGGGCCGGAGAACTGAATGATTTCATGGGAAAAGCGCAGGCTATATGTGACACGCCTGAGCGAAGTGTTGTTGCCATCGGCTACAGCAAGGGTGGCCTGGATCTTCGTACAATTGTCGGTAGTTACAAGACGAAAAATCTGTTGAAAGCTGTTTTTACAATCGCAACCCCGCATCTAGGGCACGCGGGTGCGTGCAATGCCAGCGATATGGAAGGTGTCTACGATCTTTGTGGTCATCTTGACGATCCGGGCAAGGCGTCGCCGATGATGGATTTTAATAAGCGCCACCCCGCAAGCGAATTTGCCGCAGCCGGAATTCCATTAAATCTTTATTACTTTGAGTGCCAAGAAGGCAATGACGGCGTTGTTGCCGTCAAATCGCAAAAATGGGATGGCGCCGATTCCAGCTATTTGACGGTAATTAATGGTGGCACAGGCTGGCACGAGGTTAAAAATCATTCCAGCGAAACCCCGGAGAATTGCCAAAAACAGCAATCATGTGAACCAGAATTGTGCAATTCATCCCTCATCGGGGAGATTATGAGCAAATACCAAAGCACTATTGCCGTGTCTCGCAATTAACGCGACATGAAATGGCATAGAGCCTCCCATCCCCATGTTCCAATGGTCACTGCGCGATATAACCGCGCAAGTCGGATACTTCGGCATTGCGCGTGGAATGGTGGAAAAGCACCGCGTATCCACCATTCCATGCGCAACAAAGGTGGATGCGCTGTGCTTATCCACCCTACGATTCTGTTCGGAAAATGTGAACACTTGAGGTGTAGGAGACTAAACCTTCTCCGCCAGCTTTGATTTCGCCTGCATCACGCCGATGCGGGCGATATACAGTGCTTCTACCCGCTCACGCGCCCAAGGCGTTCGGCGCAGGAATTTCAGGCTTGAGGATATGCTGGGGTCGTGGGTGAAGCAGCGAATGTCAATCTGTTGTCCCAACGCTTCCCAACCGTAGAATGAAACCAGTTGCTTCAATAGATTTTCCAACGTGATGCCGTGGAGCGGGTTGTTGGGTTGCATATCTTTCATGATGAAAGCTCAAGTGTTCGAATGGATGAAAGGATAGATCCCTGACCTGATTGACCGCGATTTTTTGAGCGGGTTGTTCAAGGTCCGTCAGGTCGTTCATTTTTTCATCATTTAAAGGGAATGACGAACTTGGGATGTAGTCGAGTTTTAAGCGTTGATGGCGATTGGCAACTGACGGACGACTTCAAAAAACAGACTGACTTTTGACTGCGTTGAACATGCGGAACGAGCCACATCATTTCAGGGTGCGGGTATCCGATGCTGTTCGCTGGGCTCACTGCATCTACGGTGTATCGCTGACACCTCTAGATTCGACTCAGTTTCTCGGGGTTAACCGGCGCTCAACCTTATGCGCATTCAACATGTCGCGTATCCAGTTGGCGTCATTGATGGTGGTTGATCCAGAGAGCACTTTTTGCCGGAGTTGGTGCGATACAGGCACGCCGAAGCTGATCAAGATGGATAAATCCCATGAGTAGCTGGTGCCATGCGAGATATGGGAAAGTGCAAGTTCCAATGCGTGCATGTCAACCTCCATCGTATTGATAGCCGCAGCGTATGAGTCTGGGCCGAACATCGATTAATGATGCTTTTATCGAGCAAAATCTATGCCGGACTGGGGGCGAGTAGAGCGTGCATCACTGAGTTCTCGCCGGGGAGTGCCAAGACATTGGCGACGACGACGCAGTCCGCGCAAGTGATTCACTTATCAAATTTGCAGGGTGGGAAGTCGCTCCGAGATGCCTTGGCAGCGGTAGAGTGGAATCAGCGCTGCCTAAGGAACGAGTAAGAAATAACCTGGATATTTCTGGTTGCACTGACAGGCGCGCTGCAGCGTAGACGAACCCTTGCAGGGAATGGCTATACAGTTCTGACGCCTGTTCGGGTAATGATGCGATTCGCTACGCTTATCGCGTGTCGGAAGAGACTAGCCGGTCGCGGGCGGATTGTCCTGCTCTGGCCCCTGCTGCAAGGCGGTCATCAGGGATTCGAGCAAGGTGGCTAAGTCCATCGTTAGGTCGAACGCTTTGGGGTCTCCGACATTGCCGTCGAAGTCATCGATGATCTCGTTACCGTGTGCATCGGCCATGGTGAAGGCGATATACGGCTCAAAATGCCGAGCGAGGCTCCTGTTTACCTCGTTCAGCAGAGTGCTGTTGTTGGGGTTTTCAGCCAGCGCCGCCAGCAATGCGTGATTGCCTTCGGCAAATACCGCCAGAGTGCGATGCTGTTCGCTCAAAACCAGATCAATCTCGCGCGCAACGAGTTGACTGACGTGCTTGGCATCTCTTTGTTGAACTTCAAGTTGCGCGTGATACTCCGCCACCGCGCCCCACCCAAGCACGGCAGCCGCCAGCGCGATAAGCGGGAGGGTCAGTCCATCTGCAGAACGGCAGAAACGCATCCACATGGCTTTCATCGACTGTCCTTGTGTGGCGGGTTTGCTAGCGTTAAGCACTTCTCTTGCTTCAGCTATTGTGCCGATGCGCAGAGCGTGAATCGAATCTCCCTTCAGCTGAAGGGAGAAAAGGGCGGTTTTGTTTGTCAGCGGACATCTTTGGGATTCAGCGCAAGGATGTCATTGTTTTCAACACTACCTACCAATACTGGATGTCACAAGTAGGGTTTGCCCTCCTGAATGACGATTCTTGAATTATTGATTCACCTTTTCACCGCGCTTGGTCGATCGGTTGACCAAGCGCCTTTTTGGCCTCGCCAGCGGGGGTCAATAAAAAACGGATGCCAAGGCGATGCAAGCGATCAGGCCGGGTTGCCTTGCCCAGCGGCTGCCGCCGCAGCCTTGCGGGCTTCGACTTCAACGTGGCAAGGTGCCAGCAGCAGATGCGCCAGGTGTTCGTGATCATTCGAATGCATGTGTTCGGCAAACTCGGCCAGGCGTGGGTCGCTCGCTTCCGCCAGCGTATTGATCAATGTTCTGGCGGCTTCGCCCGGGTGCGGTCCATCGGCTTGAAAGCCGGGCCAATCGGTGTAGTGGGACAACAATTGTTCGCGGTGATCCTGATACAGCCGGCAATTGCGGGTGAACTCGAGTTCGGCTTGCTTGGCTGCAATTTCCGCGTCGATCTCGGCATTGCTGCTTTTGTAATGCGCCTTTTCGGCTTCCGTCCAATGCGGTTTATCGCCCTGTTTTTCGCGCAAGGTCGCCAAAGTCCCCTTCAGCACGATTTGAGAATGGGTGTGCGCGTCGCGGAAGACATGAACCAGGTCTTTGCCGTGGCCTTCCTTGCCGACATAACGCATGGCCGCCGCAATGCGGCGAGGATTGAAGCCGAACTGGCGAGCGCAGGCGGCGCTTAGTGTGTCGAAGAGTTCATGGGTTTTTGCATTGCTCACAAGACGATCCTTTCGTGCGGCGTTCAGCACCGCGATGGTTACGATGAAGCAGGGCTAGCCGGTGAATGCCAGTCCATTTTTGCGGAGGGTGTAGGGGTTACAGAGTCGGTTTGCGGAATCAGGTCAATGACATCACATTTCGGGGCGACAAATCTTCGCGCAATCAGATCACCCAGACTGCGCGGGCCGCTATTATGCGACCGCGCTATTTTCAGTGCTGGCTTTGCCGTTAATGCGCCTGGAAATGCTTAACTGAATCAACGTCAACCATGCCAACCGGATCTTCTTCAATCACGCTGACTGTTCATGCCGAGTCCGAGAGCATCCGACTTCAGGTCCGCGCGGGAGAATCGGTGCGCGATGTGCTCGACGCCACCGAACATCGAGTGCGCGCCGCATGCGGCGGAACCGGAGCGTGCGGCGCTTGCGTGGTGCGACTGTTAGGGGGCGCGGTGAACCCGCTGACGCTGGCGGAATATTCAAAACTGCCGCCGGAGGAGCGCGCGGCGGGGGTACGACTGGCGTGCCAGTTGCGACTGCGCGGCGATGCGGAAATCATGCTCGATCATCCCGCGCCGCCGTCGTGCTGGATGAGTATTCCGGCGCAGGATCTAGCGCCAGCGCCGGCGGCGCGGCCGGGGCTGACTCGGCATATTTATGGTGTGGCGGTTGATCTGGGCACCACCCATATTCGTGTTGCTTTCTGGGATCGCAAACAGGGCAAACGGATTGCAACGCGGCGCGGGCCGAATCCGCAGGCTTCGTTTGGCGCTGATGTATTGAATCGGCTGGATGCGGCGCTGAATCGAGCCGAGCATGCAAGTGAATTGGCGATGCTGGCGCGTTCGGCGATTGTCCACGCGGTGCGCGACATCCTGGCGCGCGACGTGGGCGAGGTGACGCCGATGCTGGCTGAAATCGGCGAGGTGGTGGTGGTTGGCAATACCGCCATGTTGGCGCTACTTGCCGAACATGGCGGCGATGCGCTGATCGATCCGGCAAATTGGCAAACGCCGATCGACTGTGCCGCGCCGCTGCATGACGCCTGGCATGCGCAATGGTTCATGCCGAATGCGCGCATTGTGATGCCGGCCCCGGTCGCCGGGTTTATTGGTTCAGATCTGCTGGCCGACATCGTCGCCACCCGCCTGACCGAAGGTCCGTCCGGGGCGATGCTGATCGATGTCGGCACCAACACCGAGATAGCGCTATGGGATGGCGCGCAGTTGCAGCTCACCTCTGCGCCCGGCGGGCCGGCTTTTGAAGGCGTCGGTATCCGTCATGGCATGGTGGCCGAGACGGGCGCTATTTTTCGCGTCAGCGCTTTGCCATTGGCGGAGAGCGCCGCGCTGTCGTTCCAGTTTGCAACGATAGCCGACGAAGCCGCGCGGGGGTTCTGCGGCTCCGGCCTGACCGACGCGATTGCGGTGCTGTTGCGGGCGGGAATTTTGAAACAGTCTGGTCGCTTTGCCGTGACGCCCGGCCCGGAAGGTTATTGTCTTGATCCCGAAAATCCGCGCACCGCGATCACCAGTTCGGATGTTGACGCCTTTCAGCGTGCCAAAGCTTCTCTGGCGGCGGCGATGGCGACTTTGTTGCACCGCGCCGGCATGACTTGGGCTGACCTCACTCGGCTGTGTATATGCGGCGCATTCGGACATCAACTGGATATTGAAAACGCCCAGGCGGTGGGATTTTTGCCGCCGATTGATCCAGCCCGTATCGAACTTTTCGCCGATGCCAGCCTGGCCGGCTGCGAGCGGGCTTTGCTCGACCCTGAAGAGGCGGCTTTGTTCGATCAAAAAAGGGCGCAAAGCCGAACCCTCAATTTGTCTTTGGCCGAAGGCTACGATGACAGATATATTAATTACCTTCGATTGCGCCCCCTTCCCACAGCCCTTTGAAAGGTTCGAAATTGCTCATGATTGATAAAATCATCAAGGCTTATAACGAAGCCGTGTTCGAAACCGACAAGGAAGCGGCTTTCGCGGTTGTTTATGCCGCCATGGCGGAAGGTTTGAGCGCCGAAGATATCGTGTTCAAGGTGGTCATCCCGGCGATCGAGGAAATGATGGCGAACATCACCCGCGATCCGGATGCCAACCTGGCGCAGCATTTCATGACTGCGCAGATTGCCGCCGAAGTCACCGAGAAAATGCTGGAGAAATTCCAGCAGCCGCCGGAGATGATCGGCCGGGTGGTCATTGGCACTGCCGCTGGCGATCTGCATTCCCTCGGCAAGCGCATCGTCATGGGCTGTTTGAAAGCGCTGATGGTCGATGTCGTCGATCTTGGCGTGAATGTACCGCCGGAGCGCTTTGTTGACGAAGCGCTGGCGCGGGAGGCGCAGATCATCGCTGTTTCGGCCATGATGGTGCATACCGCAACCGGTGAAAACGGCGCCAGACGGGTGCGCCAGATCTTGCGCGAACGCGGTCTGGAAGATCGTTTTCGACTGGTGGTCGGCGGTGCGCCGTATCGTTTCGATAACGAACTCTATCAATCGGTGGGCGCGGATGGCTGGGCCGCCGATGGCCTTAGCGCCGGCAAGATGATCGTCGACATGATTCGCGGCATGAAGCGGGAGGCCGTATGACGCCGCTTGAGATTCTGCTGGCCGCTATAAACGGGACGCCTGCGCCGCGTATTCCCATTTTCTGCAACCTGCTTGATCAGGGCGCGCGTGAACTGGGGATGCACCAGCGCGACTATTACGCCAATGGCGAAAATGTTGCCGCCGGGCAACTCAAGATGCGCGCCCGTTTGGGTTACGACAATGTCTGGAGTCTGTTCTATGTCGGCAAGGAAGCTGAATTCTTCGGCTGCCAGAACATTCTTTATGCCGAAGATGGCTCACCCAACGTCGGCGAATTCGTCATCAAGTCGTGGGATGACATTGCCACGCTGGAAGTGCCGGATGACATTACCGCGCACCCGGCCTGGGCTGAAACCGCTAAATGCATGCGGATTTTGCGCGCCGAAGTGGGCGCGACGCATCCGATTTGCGCGTATATCACCGCCTCGTCCAGCCTGCCCGCGCTGCTGATGGGGATGGACAAGTGGATGGAGCTACTGCTGACCGGCCCGGCCGATCTACGCGATCTGTTGCTCGCCAAATGCGCGGAGTTTTTCCAGAAGGAAGTCGCCGCTTACCGAGCGGCCGGGGCGAATGTGCTGGTTTATTCAACCCCATTCGGTTCGGCCTATTTTGTCGGTCGCAAGCGCTTCGAGTCGTTTTCGCTGCCGTGGATGAAACGCGATCTTGCCCCCGGCGGCGTCGGCGGCATCGTTTATTACTGTGGCATGGCGCCGTTCAACGAAGTCATTGCGCAGGTGATGGATGAACTCGACATCAATATTCATTACATCAGTCCGCTCGCCAATTTGGCCGAAGCCAAACGCATCATCGACGCGCGCTTGCCGGCCAAGGGCGGCAAAGGACTGACCTGCGGCGTCATCGATGACATCAAAATGATTCAATGGACGGCGGAAGAAACCCGCGCTGAAGTCAAACGGATGTGCGAGATGGGCAAACCAAACGGCCATTTCCTGTTTGGCACCGGCGTCATGCCGATGGCGATCCCGGAAGCCAACATCATCGCCATGCTGGATGCCGCGTTCGAATACGGAGCTTTTTCATGAACATGCCCATTCTGTCGGCTGCACCGCTGCGTCTGGTGGGGTGTGGCATTTTGCGTAAAGAGATCGACTACCTGATCCAAAAGAATGGCTGGAATGTCGAAACTCGCTATCTGCATTCCGCGTTGCACAACTATTTCGACCGCTTGCACAAAGAACTGGATCGCGAACTGACGCTGGCCGAGCGAGACGGCAAGCACAGCGTGGTTTTCTACGGCGCATGCCACCCGCGGATGGATCAATTGATGGCGTCTCACCATACCGGCCGTACTCAGGGGCAGAACTGCATCGTCATGTTGTTGGGCTATCAGCGCTTCATGGAAGAACTCGGCAAAGGCGCATATTTTCTGCTTGAAGACTGGGCGCTGACCTGGGAGCCGATGATTACCGAAGCTTTCGGCAGCAATCTCGCCGTGGTACGCGAAATATTTCACAGCAGTCATACCTGTATCGCCGCCGTGCGCACACCGTGTTCAACCGATTTCACCGCCGCGGCAGAGGCCGCCGCGCGCTTTATCGACTTGCCTCTGGTCTGGCTGGAGACCGACCTCAGCCACCTTGAAGCAGTCCTTGCCGAAGCGATTGTCGAGCAGTCGAAACAGGACGCTGGCGGCTGATGTCCGCCGAACCCATCAACGCCGCCAGTGAACTTGACGAGCTTCGGGCGCGCAACCGCAAACTTGCCGAGGACAAGGCCTATCTGCAACTGGTGATTCGGCTGATCGAGCGTCTGAACCCGTTGCCCGGTCTGGACGAGATGGTCAGCGACATGCTCTCCAGCATCGTCGAGACCATCGGCGGTACCAATATTCGTATCTGGTTCTGGATCGAAAACGATCTCTATTACGCTGATTTTTACGGCGTCCGCACCCAGCTTTCGTCGATTGAAGACGCGCTGGCGGCCAAGGCCGCTGAACTGGGGCAATTCGTTGAGCAGGAAAGTGATGCGGGGTTGGCTTTGCTCCGTGATGGCGTCATTCCCGGCGCTTGGACCTGGGCCTTTCCGCTGGTGGCCGGGGCGGAACGGATAGGCGTCATCAAGCTGGAAAATCTGCACATCAGCAGCGCCCGCCTACGCAATTATCTGCCGATTTTTTTCAGCCATGCCGCGCTGCTGCTGAGCGGCGAAATCAGGAACCTGCTCCGGCAACGCACCGAAGCCACGCTGCGAGAAAGCGAACGCAAGCTTTCCGTGATTCTGGAAAGCGTCGATGCCTTCATTTACCTGAAGGATCTTCAGGGGTGTTATCTGTTCGCCAATCGTCCGGTGCTTGATTTGTTTGGCGCAACGCTGGAGCAGGTGGTCGGGCGCAGTGATGAGCACTTTTTCGATGCCGAGACGGCGGCCAATATTCGTCGAAACGATGCCCGAGTGCTGCGTGATGGTGAAATCCTGAAACGTGAAGAAACCAATCACAATCTGAAGGATGGGCGGGATTCGACCTTTATCAGCGTCAAGCTGCCGTTGCGCAATGAAGCGGGCAATATTTATGCGCTATGCGGTATTTCCACCGATATCACCGAGCGCAAGCAAGCTGAAAAAAGTCTTCAACTGGCCGCCAGCGTGTTCACTCATGCCCGTGAGGGCATCATGATTACCGATGGCGAGGCGACGATACTCGATGTCAATGACGCATTCAGCCGGATTACCGGTTACCGCCGCGAGGATGTCGTTGGGCGCAATCCGCGTTTATTGAAGTCCGGCCGTCAGCAGAGCGAGTTTTATGCTGCGATGTGGCGCACTTTGGTGGAGAAGGGGTATTGGTACGGCGAAATCTGGAATCGACGCAAGAACGGCGAGGTGTTCGCCGAGATGCAAACCATCAGCGCCGTACGCGATACGCAAGGCACGATTCAGCAGTTTGTTTCACTCTTCTCGGACATTACTTCGATCAAGGCGCATGAGCAGGAACTTGAGCGAATTGCGCATTACGATGCGCTGACCACCTTGCCTAACCGCGTTTTGTTCGCCGACCGCCTGCACCAGGCGATGGCTCAGGCCGAGCGGCGAGGGCTGCGGTTGGCGGTGGTTTATCTCGATCTCGATGGCTTCAAGGCGGTGAATGACAACCATGGCCATGATGCGGGCGACTTGTTGCTGATTGCCATCTCCAGCCGGATGAAGCAGGTTCTGCGTGAAGGCGATACCCTCGCTCGCCTGGGCGGGGACGAATTCGTCGCGGTGATGCTCGACCTGTCCGATGCCGATGCCAGCTTGAATATGTTGACGCGCCTGTTGGCCGCCGCCGCCGAGCCGGTTCATGTCGGCGAGCTCGCGCTGCAGGTTTCGGCCAGTATCGGGGTGACCTTCTATCCGCAGTCGGAAGAGGTGGATGCCGACCAACTTCTGCGCCAGGCGGACCAGGCCATGTATCAGGCCAAATTGGCCGGCAAGAATCGTTATCTGATCTTCGATGCCGATCAGGATCGCAACATTCGAGGTCATCATGAAAGCCTGGAGCGTATTCGCCATGCGCTGAACGAGCACGAATTCGTGCTGTATTACCAGCCCAAGGTGAACATGCGAACCGGCAAAGTCATCGGCGCCGAAGCGTTGATCCGCTGGCTGCATCCGCTCAGGGGTTTATTGTCGCCGGGTGAATTTCTCCCCGTCATCGAAGGACATTCAATCGCTGTCGAGGTCGGTGAATGGGTGATCGACAGCGCGTTGACCCAGATGGAGCAATGGCGTGCCGACGGTTTTCATCTCCCGGTGAGTATCAATGTCGGGGCTCGGCAGTTGCAGCAGAGCAATTTTGTCGAGCGCATGAGTGAAATCCTCGCCGCGCATCCAAACGTCAAACCAGGCAGCCTGGAACTGGAAGTGCTGGAAACCAGCGCGTTGGAAGATTTGGCGCATGTATCCAGGGTCATCAACGCCTGTTTTCAAATAGGCGTCACCTTTGCGCTGGACGATTTCGGTACCGGTTATTCATCGCTGACCTATCTGAAGCGCCTGCCGGTTGCCGTGCTCAAGATCGACCAGAGCTTCGTCCGCGACATGCTCGAAGACCCTGATGATCTGGCGATCGTCGAAAGTGTATTGGGGCTGTCCAGCGCGTTCCGCCGGCAATCCATCGCGGAGGGAGTAGAGACGGTGGAACACGGCGAAATGCTGCTGCAACTCGGCTGTGAAATCGCCCAGGGCTACGGTATCGCCCGTCCCATGCCCGCCGCCGCGCTGCTTGACTGGTCGGCGACCTGGCAAACTTTCCCGCGTTGGCTTGATCTGCCGACGATGAGCCGAGACGATCTTCCGATCCTTTTTGCCTCGGTTGAACATCGCGCCTGGATGGTCGGCATGGAGGCTTACCTGAAGGGAGATCAGGACGCACCTCCGCAGCTGGATCATCAACATTGCCGATTCGGTGCGTGGCTGGAGAGCAAGAGCGAAGTCTGGAGAAAAACTCAACCGACTTATTCCGCCCTCGAAGCGGTGCATCGACAGGTGCATTCGCTGGGCGTGGAACTGAATCAACTGTGTCACCAGGGGCGGCAACCGGAAGCGATGGAGCGGCTGGGTGAACTACATCAACTGCGCGACAGATTGCTTGAAGAATTGCGCACGTTCATGCGGAATTAGCGGGTGATTCGCAGCCGATGGAATCGCTTTTACCTCGATCAGCTCGGCAGCAAGCTGCTTTGCCGCCAGATCGATATCGAGTTTTTCAATCGTTTGGCAAGCATGGCATTGACACTTGCCGTAACTTTTTGAAGGGTGATTTCTCATGAAATACGACGACGCTGAACCCTACATGGATTGCGAGGTCGAGGTTGACGACATCGGCCTCCTGTCTGGAACCCATATTGGTTTTTACCTGGCCTGGGCGGTCAAAAAAGGCTTGGTTGCAAACCGTCTGGGTGCTGCTGCACAGGCCGTTTTGCAAGACCCCACCCAAGGTCGCGCCCTGCTGTTTGACCGTTGCGACGGCAAATTGATGTCAGAAGACCTGAACGAACGCGGCAACGCCTTCACTCAAAGCTATTACGAATCCAGATACATGCCCGACTATGTGGCGCTGTTTGCCCTGGATGAGGATGACCCGGCGGCCTTGTTCAAGGTTGACAACACAGCGGCCAATTACGCCAAAGTCGCG